>NZ_JAWNFK010000014.1:260670-392765 GCF_034107965.1 Enterobacter sp. 61D5 | reverse complement strand
TTGACGCACAGGGAAATGCGATTCTGTCATTTTATGCCAATTATATTGCCACTGCCGATAACCCTCAGCCCGGACGGGCTGATGCGGATGCCACCTTCATGATTAATTATAATTAGCACTGACCGCACTCCCTGCAGCTCAGATAAGCTGCAGGGAGTGAATTCAGGTTATAGCAGCTCGTGGGCTTTAGCGTAATCAATTAATTCCACGATGCTTTGCACACCCAGCTTGGAATAAATATTGGATTTGTGCGCGCTAATGGTCTTGTTGCTTAATAGTAGCTGTTCAGCAATTTCCTTGTTGGATAATCCATTCGCCAGATACCGTAATACCGTGACCTCGCGATTCGATAATGGCATATCTACTGCCATCCCTTTCCCTGAACCCAGGTGGTTTATAAAGTTCAGCGTTTCCGACGGGAAAAAGGAATAGCCCATCAGGATCATTTCTACGGCGTTGTAGATCTCACCTAAATCTTTTCGTTTACTGACGAAGCCATTTGCCCCAGCGCGAATGGCGCGACCCGCGTAAAATAACTCTGATTTAGACGAGAGGAACAGAACCTTAATGTTCTTGTTTAAGTTTCTGATTCTTTTAAGTAAAGCGAAAGCATCCGTGCCCGTGAGTTCAATGTCAAGGATCACCAGATCGATAGGGTGATTGCGGATACAGTCAAGGACTTCATGGCTATCGCCAGACTTGAGCTTGACTGTGATATTCTTATTTTTCTGTAGCAGGACTTCTATCGACATTCTGACGATAGGATGTTCGTCCATAATGATAACGGATGCCGGTTTCATTTTTAATGCCTCAGATTGTTAAAAGCGTTATGCAGAGTTTGGTAAAACTCTCGAAATGCCGGAAGGATATAATGTGCAGATCCCTATACCGTAGTATTTCCCTGGAAAGAGCGAAAGCATCCTTGTTTACGTAATGAAAAGAACTATGCCTCAGCGCGGTCATCTCATTAGGCTGGTGTTGGCAAAAAGGTTTTTCTTATTCATATTTGATACGCATCTTATTATACAGGGTAAGTTTTTTCCGAAAACCCTGTAAATTAATATGAAGGTATTGGTTTGTATTATCTTCTGGATCTGAATCGCTATTTTTTTAAATTTAGCGGAAATGTCCTGTTATCTCATTTACCGCATATTTTCATCTTTATGTAATAACAAAAAATAACACATATCTCTGTATGTTGATTAATTGTTAACAAAAATACGCCTCTTTGAAAGGGACGAACCCGCAAAAGGGAGGTTAAAAATTGCCCTCGCAGGCCGTCTGACCTTCATCTGAAAGTGCTTACGCCGATCCGGATAGCTGCGTCTGGTGCACAGGAGAACGTGCTGCCCGCTTTGCTTTTTACTCCTGGCAGTTGTCGCTAAGCTGCTTGTTTTTACATCCTTATCATCTTGTTAACGCCTTCTGCATTCGCTTAACGGATGGAGGAAAGTGCTGCCGTTCCGTTAATCTGTGGCATTTCACAAGGTTCACGCCCATGAATTAGGAATAGTTATAAATTCGATTATATTGTTAAAAATTAACATTTTCGCAACGCAAATGGTAAGTAAATTCTTAAACCGCTTTAGGAAATAAGGGGTTAGGAGGTGAGTGAAAACGTGCAGTCTGAGAGGTTATTAAGAAGATGCAGCAATTCCTGGCGATGGCTTAGCCCGAGCTTCAGCAGGATGCAGCTGAGACGATAGATAATGCGGCTATAGGGGCGATTCTGCATAAGGGCAATCTGACGCAATGTCTTGCCCCGGGAAAGCTCCTGCAGAATGGGCCATTCGTTGCGCGAGAACCAGTCTTTCTCGGTACCTGGCGGAGGGAAGGGATCCTGCAGGCAGTGCTGGAGCGCGACGGCGTTCAGCTGACGTTCGAGCACATGAAAGGGACCAGCCGCTTTGCAGAAGAGGCGGGTGTCGTAATTATCGGCCCGGACCAACAGCCAGGGTGTCAGGAACGGAGGAAACAGGCTATGCCGTCTCAACTGATCCAGTTTCTCCAGAAGCCCCGTGGATCGGCTTTCAATATCCACGACCAGACGGGCTGAGGGCCACTGCGTCTGAGCGATAAGGGCGTCGTCCAGCGTGGCGTAGTCGCAGCAGCTGCTCAGGGGAAACTGCCCGTGGAGAAAACCGGTGCGCAGGTAGTGATCCTCCGTCACCAGAAGGATAAACGGGGCGTCGGTTTTGCGGGGCTGGCTGATGGACTGGCTCAAAAATTCGAGCCGGTCGAAAAAGGGGGGAGCAAAAGGTGAGCGCGTGAATCCCAGTGCATCACTTCCTGTACGCCGCCGCCGGTAACGGCGCACTGTCATTCGCATGGTCTCCCTCCTGGAAATGGCTTTTTAATCCTCCGGCCATGTCCAGGACGGCCAGTAATATCCCTGGCCGAGGTCTGCGCCTGCCTGCAGTGCCCAGGTACGATCGCGTTCAGTCTCAATACCTTCAATAAGCACTTTCCCGGCAAGCTGAAAGCAAAGGGAAACCAGTTGCCTCAGCGCAGGGGTGTCGCGTAAACGCCAGAATGCTTCCTTATCTATTTTGATGCCGCTTAACGGGAGTCGGCAGGATAAAAACGATTGCACTGTGACGTCATCCACGTCATCAAGCCAGATTGCGTGTCCCTGTCTGCAAAGTTGCCGCAAATTTTGAACGACATGCTGCTTCTCTACGAGGGAAAGCGCCAAAAAGGACGCTAGGTCGACAATCTCAATATTGAGCGGCACGCCTGTTAACCGGATAAGTCGCTGAAAAGACGCGGGCTCTGTCAGGACGGTTATCGGCAGATTAATAAAAAGATTATGACCGTGCGTCGTATTTTTTAACGCGGCAAGCTGCGCTTCAAGCAGCGTTATCGACCACTCTGCGGACCGATCGCAAAAAAAGTTCTCGCTGTCCCGCGTGTCGGACAGGACGCTAAGGACCTCCACGCCAACCTGGCGCAAGGAGGAAAGGGCGACGATGGGCTCAAGTTTGATGCCGACGATGTCCTGAGAAATGTACTGTAACCGGGGGGGCGTATCGATCAGGTTTTGCGCTGTCACTCCATTGTCCTGTTGTCTGCCAGCCTCCAGGCGGCCGGGATACCTGACTCTAGTGTGACGAGCTGACGTTCAGGAAAACAGCAGGCGTTACTTAAATGCAACTAAGCCTTTTCGCAGCGCCAAATTTTACGGTGAAACAGGGCGAAATGTTGAGAAAATAGCCGTATTTACAATCGGCTAGCGGTAATTGCCGTGGAAAGCGGAAAAGGCATTGACTCACTTGTCATTGACCGTATAATTCTTCGCGTTTCACCACCGCGAAGTACACGCATATCAGTGCGCCCTTAGCTCAGTTGGATAGAGCAACGGCCTTCTAAGCCGTAGGTCGTAGGTTCGAATCCTACAGGGCGTGCCATTTCATAGAGTCACGCCTCCTTCACATCCTCCTGATTTCCGTTGTGGGACATATTTGGGACATCGCCCCTAAATTTACCGGTCAAGAAGGACATTTATGTGGTATCTACTCGCAACTTCGCTTGCCGCACTCTCCCTTAATAAAAGCCTGGCTTATCTAATGCTGGGATTAACGGCATTTCTCGGCTGGAAACAGGGCATTCTTGACGCCCCGGCGCTGCTGGTTATTGCATCAATCGTTGTTGGCTGGTCTGCTGTTGAATGGCTACGTAATAAAAATAATAAATATACATATCTGGTCGAAGGCCTGTGCGTGGTCATCGCCGTTGCCCTGGTTTTGCATGTGATCCCGGGCTTCCATAACCCCAAAGTGCTGGATGCTGTCGTCGTTGGTCCGCAAAGCATACCGTTCAGTATGTACTTTAATATGGACAAGGCAGTGGTGCCGTTCTTTTTAATTACGTGCATGCCAACGTTATTCGTAGCAAAACCTCTCTATAAAGCTGGCAAGGTCGGCTGGGGAATATTGGTTCTTGCGATACCCGCGCTGTTACTTCTGGCTGTTGCGTTGGGCGGACTTAGAATTGAGCCGCATGCACCAGAATGGTTCGCTCAATTTGGCCTTGCGAATATTTTCTTCGTCTCTTTGGCCGAGGAAGCCTTGTTCAGAGGCTACCTGCAGCAACGCTTGTCCCGGATTATTCATCCTGTTGTCGCGATGTTGATTGCCTCAGTCATCTTTGGACTGATGCATTATAGCGGCGGTTTACTACTTATTATTTTTGCCAGCCTCTCCGGCATTATTTACGGCCTGGCGTGGATGTGGAGCGGTAAGCTCTGGGTTGCAACGTTATTCCATTTTGGCCTGAACTGCGTGCATTTATTGTTCTTCACCTATCCGATGTATGCCCCTCATGCGGCGATGTGATGCTTTTTAAATGAGTAGTCTTATAAACTTAGCTACCTCCAGATAAGCATAAAAAGCCCCGCAATATCGGGGCTTTTATATCTGGCGGGCGCATGAGTAACAGATTTACCTTTGCGTTATAATGAATAGAAGGCTAATGAATTTCATTGTAGGCAGACTTAAGGTTTTCTTAATCTAAAAATTATCTCAGATTAAAATTTGGGTTTTTATCACTCTAAAACCTGCAAAAAAGAAATTTTACACTTTTACGCCTAAACTGGATTGATACTAATTATCATTAGCGTTGTTGTATGCTTTAATCCTGTCCCACAATGCTATGAGTTGTTAATCCCGTTGGTCTATAAAGGATATGTTCATGAATTCTCGCCTGCTGTCCTGCTTCTCGCTTGCCTTGTTGTCTTCATCGCTTTTCTTTTCCACACAATCGGTTGCGGCCGATAACAACGACGGTATCGTTGTCTATAACGCGCAGCACGAAAACCTGGTGAAGTCATGGGTTGACGGTTTTACCAAAGAAACCGGCATTAAAGTCACTCTGCGTAACGGTGATGACAGCGAGCTGGGTAACCAGCTGGTTCAGGAAGGCAGCGCGTCACCGGCAGACGTGTTTCTGACGGAGAACTCGCCGTCAATGGTGCTGGTGGATAACGCCAACCTGTTTGCGCCGCTGGATGCAGACACCCTGAAGCAGGTACCGGCAGAATATCGTCCGGCGCACGGCCGCTGGATTGGCATCGCCGCCCGCAGCACGGTGTTTGTGTATAACCCGGAAAAACTGAACGAACAGCAGCTGCCTAAATCGCTGATGGATCTGGCAAAGCCAGAGTGGAAAGGCCGCTGGGCGGCATCACCGTCAGGCGCGGATTTCCAGGCCATCGTGAGCGCGATGCTGGCGCTGAAAGGCGAGAAGGCCACCCTGGAATGGCTCAAGGCGATGAAAGCCAATTTCGTTGCCTATAAAGGCAACAGCACCGTGATGAAAGCGGTCAATGCCGGTCAGATTGATGGCGGCGTGATTTATCACTACTACCGTTTTGTCGATCAGTCCAAAACCGGTGAAAACAGCAAAAACACCCAGCTCTACTACTTCAAACACCAGGACCCTGGCGCGTTTGTGAGCCTCTCCGGCGGCGGCGTGCTGGCATCCAGCAAGCACAAAGCGCAGGCGCAGGCCTTCATCAAATACATTACCGGTAAAGAAGGTCAGGAAAGCTTGCGTACCAACAACGCCTTTGAGTATGCGGTGGGCGTGAACGCGGCCTCAAACCCGAAACTGGTCCCGCTGAAAGATCTTGATGCACCGAAAGTTGAACCTTCAACGCTTAACAGTAAAAAAGTTATCGAGCTGATGACGCAAGCCGGCCTGCTGTGATCCTGAGAGCGAAGTGAACGTCTTATGTCTGGTCTGAGTCTCGACATCGGAAAAAACAGAGTGCAGGAGCCTGCCCGCAGGCGTCCTGCACTGCCGATGGTTGCGTTAGCTGTGTTGTTTTCATTAATGGCGCTTCTGCCTCTGGGTTTTATCATTGCCATTGGCATTGAGACCGGCTGGGAAACCATTAAGGCGCTGGTGTTTCGCCCGCGTGTTGCTGAGCTGCTCAGCAACACGCTGTGGCTGACGGCTTTAGCGGTTCCGCTGTGTATCGTGACGGGCGTGGCAATCGCCTGGTTCACGGAGCGCACGCAGCTTGCCGGGCGAGGGATCTGGTCCGCACTGGCGGTCGCCCCGCTGGCGATCCCCGCGTTTGTGCAAAGCTATGCCTGGGTGAGCGCTGTCCCGTCCATGCACGGGCTCTCCGCGGGCGTGTTCCTCTCGGTTCTTGCCTACTATCCGTTTATCTATATGCCGGTTGCGGCGGTGCTGCGTCGCCTTGACCCGACGCTTGAAGATGTCGCCGCTTCGCTGGGTACACCGCCGTGGCGGGTCTTTTTCCGCGTGGTGCTGCCCCAGCTCAAGCTGGCTATCTGCGGCGGCGCGCTGCTGGTGGCGCTGCACCTGCTGGCGGAATATGGCCTGTACGTGATGATCCGCTTTGATACCTTCACCACAGCAATTTATGACCAGTTCCAGTCTACCTTCAGCGGCCCGGCGGCGAACATGCTGGCGGGCGTGCTGGCCTTGTGCTGTCTGGCTATATTAATACTGGAAGGCGTGACGCGCGGAAAAGCACGCTACGCGCGCATTGGCGCCGGGGCCGCGCGCGAGCAGAAACGCTGGCCGCTGAAGCCTGCGGCCGCTACGCTGGGCCAGCTGTTTTTCATCGTGCTGATCGTGCTGGCGCTGGGCGTGCCGCTAATTGTCCTGTGTCGCTGGATTTGGCTCGGCGGCGTGCAAAACTGGATGAGTGCCGATCTCTGGCACTCCCTGCGCCAGACGCTGATGCTCGGCGTGGGCGGTGCGCTTCTGACGACCGCGTGCGTGATCCCCATCGCGTGGCTCGGTATTCGCTATCCGCACCGCATCTTCCGGATGCTGGAAGGGTGCATCTATATCACCAGCTCGCTGCCGGGCATCGTCACGGCGCTGGCGCTGGTCACCGTCACCATTCATTACGCTCGTCCCATTTACCAGACGGAAATTACCCTGTTCCTTGCCTACCTGCTGATGTTTATGCCCCGCGCGCTCATCAACCTGCGGGCGGGGATTGCGCAGGCGCCGGTTGAGCTGGAAAACGTGGCGCGCAGCCTGGGCAGCACGCCCGCGAAGGCGCTCTGGAGCGTCACGATGCGGCTGGCCGCGCCGGGTGCGGCGGCAGGGGCCGCGCTGGTTTTCCTCGGCGTCAGCAACGAGTTGACCGCCACGCTGTTGCTCTCTCCGCTGGGCACGCGCACGCTCTCCACCGGATTCTGGGCGCTGACCAGTGAAATTGACTATGTTGCCGCCGCGCCTTACGCGATGCTGATGATCCTGATTTCACTCCCACTGACCGCCATTCTCTATATGCAGTCGAAAAAAATTGCAGGGCTATGACATGCTTGAATTAACCGCCATTTCTAAATCGTTTTCTGATGTGCAGGTGCTCGACAGCTTAAACCTGAGCGTGGCGCCGGGGAGCAGGACGGCGATTGTCGGGCCGTCCGGGTCGGGGAAAACCACGCTGCTGCGCATTCTTGCCGGGTTCGAAACGCCTGACACCGGGCGCATTGTCATGCAGGGGAGAACGCTGTTCGATGAAAACAGTTTTGTTCCCGCCCACCTGCGCCGGATAGGTTTTGTGCCTCAGGAGGGCGCGCTGTTCCCGCACCTCAATGTGGCAGACAACATTGCATGGGGGCTGGACGGCACCCGCCATGAGAAGCGCCAGCGCGTTGCGGCGCTGATGGAGATGGTTTCTCTGGACAGGCAGCTCGCAACGCACTGGCCCCACGAGATTTCCGGCGGACAGCAGCAGCGCGTGGCGCTGGCCCGTGCGCTGGCCCAGCGACCTTCACTGATGCTGCTGGATGAACCGTTCTCGGCTCTGGATACCGGCCTGCGCGCGATGACGCGTAAGGCAACGGCCGATCTGCTGGCCGAAGCGGGCGTGGCCTCGATTCTGGTCACCCACGATCAGAACGAAGCGTTATCCTTTGCCACACAGGTTGCCGTCATGCGCTCCGGGCGCTTCACGCAGGTCGGTACGCCTTATGACGTTTACACCCGTCCCGTTGACGAAGAGACGGCGCTGTTTCTTGGCGATGCCGTGATCCTGCCTGCTCAGCTTGCCGCCGGGTATGCCGTGTGCGCGCTGGGTGAAGTGCCGACGGACAACGCGCATGCGACAGGACAGGGCAGGGTAATGATGCGCCCTGAACAATTACGCGTGACGGCATGTGCAGCGGATGAAAGTCCGATCTCGATTCTCGACGTGGACTTCACCGGCCAGCTGTCGACGCTCACCCTGGGATTAGCCGGACAGCAGCAGCCGGTGATTCTGAAGACCGTAAGCCAGCCAGGATGGAACCCGGGCACGGCGGTACGCGTTGATATTGCTGGCACCGCGCGGGTATTCGAATATTCTTAATATTCGTTAGTAATTTCATGCAACGGGTTGTTATAAAAGATTTTTTCCGAACGTATGGCAATTCCTGAGATTCTCTACCATGCTCATAAAACCTCACCACACTGCGTGAGGTTTTTCGTAGTTGCTGATTAATCTCAAGGAAAAAGGTTATGAAAAAGACGACTGCTATTTTGTTGGGAACGGCGTTACTGTTTACGACCAATGCTTTTGCTGCACAGCTACTCACTAAAAGCGAGTTCAAAAAAGTTGCATCTCAATATAAAAAAATCGGTACGGTAAACACCTCGAATGAAGTATCGGTGGATGATGCGAAAAAAGAACTGATTGAGAAAGCTGATAAGAAAGGCGCGGATGTCCTGGTGCTCACCTCAGGGAACACCAACAATAAAATTCACGGTACGGCCAATATCTACAAGAAAAAATAACGTCATTGCAGCCACCCCCGAAGCGGGGTGGCCGTTCCCCCTCTTTTCTCGCCAATTCTCCTCATGCACGCGGTTACGCTTGCCAACGCATAGATAATGCGTATAGTTCTCATTTGCATTGCATTCAACATATTCTAAGGCCCGACAACGGGTCATTTTTGCGCGCACTTTAAAATGAGTTAACGATGAACAACACCATCATGCACAAAACGCTGCTGGCGCTCGCCGTTGGCGCGGCGACACATTCCGCCTTCGCGGCGGAC
Organism: Enterobacter sp. 61D5; assembly: GCF_034107965.1. Classification (NCBI taxonomy): domain Bacteria; kingdom Pseudomonadati; phylum Pseudomonadota; class Gammaproteobacteria; order Enterobacterales; family Enterobacteriaceae; genus Enterobacter; species Enterobacter sp. 61D5. The sequence continues at coordinate 383,739 of NZ_JAWNFK010000014.1, read as the reverse complement.
GATCAAAAGGAGGACACCCTCGTTGTCCAGGCTGCACCAGCCAGCGATTTCAAACCCGGCGGCGACCAGCTGGTACCGGCCTTTCTTGACGGACAGGTGGCGAACGGCGGGCGCATGGGGATGCTGGGCCAGCAGAACGCCATGGACGTGCCGTTCAACATCATTAGCTACACCTCGAAGCTGGTGGAAGATCAGCAGGCGAAAACCATTGCCGATGTCGTCGCGAACGACGCGGGCGTGCAGTTCGTTCAGGGGTACGGCAACAGCGCGGAGACCTACCGCATCCGTGGCCTGAAGTTCGACGGCGACGACATGACCTTTGGCGGCCTGTCCGGCGTGCTGCCGCGCCAGGTGGTGGATACCCAGATGGTCGATCGCATCGAGATCTTCAAAGGGGCCAACTCGCTGATGAACGGCGCGGCAAGTTCCGGCGTGGGCGGGATGATCAACCTTGAGCCAAAACACGCGGGCGAACTCCCGCAGGCGAAAGTCGGCGTGGACTACACCTCGGATTCCCAGATTGGCACCACGCTGGATGCGGGCCGTCGCTACGGTGACAGCGACCAGTTCGGCGCGCGGGTGAACCTGGTTCATCGCGAAGGGGAAACCGGCATACCGAATGACCGCCGCCGCACCACGCTGCTCTCTACGGGCCTGGATTACGCCGGTGACCGCTTCCGCACCTCGCTGGATCTGGGCTATCAGAAGAAAACCTTCCACGGCAGCCCGACCAGCGTCAATATTTCTGCGGTGGATTTCGTTCCCGAGCCGCCGAAAAACGATCGCAACTTCTCGCAGAAGTGGGCCTACAGCAATATCGAAAACGAATTTGGGATGTGGCGCAGCGAGTACGACATCACCGACGGCTGGACGGCCTATACCGGTCTTGGCGCGCAGCACGCGCACGAGGAAGGCATCTACAGCGCGCCGAAGCTGGTGGATAAAAGCGGCAAGGCAACGGTCAGCCGTCTTGATACCAACCGCATCAGCGATTCCGTCAGCGGCATGGCGGGCGTTCGCGGTAACTTCAATACAGGCTTCGTCTCGCACAAGGTCAACGTTGGCTATTCGGCGATGACCAGGAACGAAAAAATCGCGTGGAAAATGTCGGCGGCGAAGGATAACCCAACCACCAACATCTACCACAACACCGGCGTCGATATGCCGGACAGCACCAACTTCAACGGTTCCGGCGGAAAGTACAGCGATCCGCTGACCAGCGGGCGCACCCGCACCCAGGGCTGGCTGCTGAGCGATACGCTGGGCGTGCTGGACGACAAGCTGCTGTTCACCGCAGGCGCCCGCCACCAGAAGGTGGTTATTCGCGGGTATAACAAAGTCACCGGTGCGGAAAACGCGGCGGAAGGTTTCGACGGCAGCCGCTGGATGCCCACCTACGGCGTGGTCTACAAGCCGTGGGAGGAGATTTCCCTCTATGCAAACCACACCGAAGCGCTGCAGCCGGGCAAAACTGCACCTAACACCGCCACCAACTACGGCCAGAGCACCGGTATCGTTCACTCTAAGCAGAACGAAGTGGGCGTGAAGGCGGACTTCGGCCGCGTGGGCGGATCGCTTGCGCTGTTTGAGATCAAAATGCCGTCGGCGATCCTCGACGACAGCGGACATTACGGCCTGGATGCCGAGCAGCGAAACCGTGGCGTGGAGCTGAACGTCTTCGGCGAGCCCGCGCTGGGGATGCGCCTGAACGCCAGCGCCACCTGGCTGCTGGCCGAGTTGACCAAAACTAAAAATGGCGTGAATCAGGGTAACGATGCGATCGGGATTCCGAACTTTTACGCCGTGCTGGGCGCTGAGTACGACATTAAGCCGATTGACGGCCTGACCGCGACCGCCCGCGTGAACCATTCCGGCGCGCAGTACGCTGACCTGGCAAACACCAAAAAGCTGGACAGCTACACCACGCTGGATCTGGGGATGCGCTATCGCTTCGCGGTGAACCACAGTGAAAACCAGATGACGGTTCGTGCGGGCATCGACAACGTGACCAATGAAAACTACTGGGCCAGCGTGGACGATTCCGGTACCTATATTACGCAGGGCGAACCGCGCACCTTTAAGGTTTCGGTTGGCTACGCGTTTTAAGCGTTCCATCTCGTTATCCGGGGCAGGGATGCCCCAATCCCTTGCTACCTCCAGCATGAAGTGTTAAAACGTGCCCCTTCTAAAAAAGAGACAGGGGTAGGACGTGAAAGACGCGTCATCCGCTTCAGGCCATGGTAGCGCTGAAGCCTCGTCGGATCAGAATCCGACGCTGCAACGTGGTTTGCAAAATCGACATATTCAGTTAATTGCCCTTGGCGGCGCGATCGGTACCGGGCTGTTTCTCGGCATCGGCCCCGCTATTCAGATGGCTGGCCCGGCGGTGCTGCTGGGTTACGGTATCGCCGGGATTATCGCCTTCCTGATCATGCGCCAGCTTGGCGAGATGGTCGTAGAAGAGCCGGTTTCAGGCTCCTTCGCGCACTTTGCGTATAAATACTGGGGCCCGTTTGCAGGCTTCCTGTCCGGCTGGAACTACTGGGTGATGTTCGTGCTGGTGGGGATGGCGGAGCTGACCGCCGCAGGCATTTATATGCAGTACTGGCTGCCGGATGTCCCGACGTGGATCTGGGCGGCGACCTTCTTCATCATTATTAACGCCGTTAACCTCGTCAACGTGCGCCTGTATGGCGAAACCGAGTTCTGGTTTGCGCTGATCAAGGTGCTGGCGATTATCGGGATGATCGGCTTTGGCCTGTGGCTGCTGTTCTCCGGCCACGGCGGCGAGCGCGCCACGATCGACAACCTGTGGCAGCACGGCGGCTTCCTCGCCACCGGCTGGAAAGGGCTAATTCTCTCCCTGGCAGTGATCATGTTCTCCTTCGGTGGACTAGAGCTGATTGGCATTACCGCCGCGGAAGCGCGCGACCCGCATAAAAGCATTCCAAAAGCGGTCAACCAGGTGGTATACCGTATTCTGCTGTTCTACATCGGCTCGCTGGTGGTGCTGCTGGCGCTCTATCCGTGGGTGGAAGTGAAGTCCGACAGCAGCCCGTTCGTGATGATTTTCCACGATCTGAACAGCAACGTGGTGGCCTCGGCGCTGAACTTCGTCATTCTGGTGGCGTCTCTGTCGGTCTATAACAGCGGCGTTTACTCCAACAGCCGCATGCTGTTCGGCCTCTCCGTGCAGGGCAACGCGCCGAAGTTCCTCACCCGCGTCAGCCGTCGCGGCGTGCCGGTGAATTCCTTGTTCCTGTCTGGTGCTATCACCTCGCTGGTGGTGCTGATTAACTATCTGCTGCCGAAAGAGGCCTTTGGCCTGCTGATGGCGCTGGTTGTCGCCACTCTGCTGCTGAACTGGATCATGATTTGCCTGGCGCACCTGCGCTTTCGCGCCGCGATGCGCCGCAAGGGACGCGAGACGCAGTTCAAAGCGCTGCTTTATCCGGCGGGAAACTATATCTGTATCGCTTTCCTGGGGCTGATTCTGGTGCTGATGTGCACCATGGATGAGATGCGCCTTTCGGCGATGCTGCTGCCGGTGTGGGTTATCTTCCTGTTTGTGGCGTTTAAGCTTTCCCGCAAAAAGTAGCGCGGTTTTCACCCTCTCCCTGTGGGAGAGGGCCGGGGTGAGGGCACCAGACTAAACCGCACCTGCCTTCACGCCCGGTGGCGCTTCGCTTACCGGGCCTACAAACGGATTATCTGGCGATAACGCCCGCCAGGGATCGAATATCGTTTCCGGTCGGGGACTGGTGAATACGCAGCCCAAATTCATCCACCACCGCGAATATATGGTCGAAGATGTCGGCCTGAATCTCCTCATATTCTGCCCAGACCACCGTGTTGGTGAAGGCATATATTTCAATCGGCAAACCATTCGCATCAGGCGCAAGCTGGCGCACCATCAGCGTCATATCTTTGCGAATACGCGGATGGTTGCGCAGATATTCATTCAGGTAGGCGCGGAAGGTGCCAATATTGGTCATCTTGCGCAGGTTTAATACTGACTCCCCTTCACCGTTCTTCTGATTCCACAGGTTAATTTCCTCATGTCGCGCGGCCAGATAGGGCTTCAGCAGCTTCGCCTGAATGAGTTTCTGCTGCTCCTGCTCGTCCAGGAAATGAATGCTGGTGGTATCAATATTCAGGCTGCGCTTAATGCGTCGCCCGCCGGAGGCCGACATGCCGCTCCAGTTGATAAAGGCGTCGGAGACAAGCGCCCACGTCGGAATGGTGGTGATGGTGTTATCAAAATTGCGCACTTTAACGGTGGTCAGACCGATGTCTGTTACCGTGCCGTTGGCACCGTATTTCGGCATCTCCAGCCAGTCGCCGAGCTTGAGCATATCGTTGGCGGAAAGCTGAATCCCCGCCACAAGTCCGAGTATCGGGTCTTTAAACACCAGCATCAGAACGGCGGCCATGGCGCCCAGACCGCTAATCAGAATCGCCGGGGACTGGCCGATCAGCAGGGAGATAATCAATATCCCCACCAGGATGGCGCTCACCAGCTTGATGCCCTGAAAGATCCCCTTCAGCGGCAGCTGTGATGCGGTGGCCATTTTCTGCGACAGATTAAAAATCACGTCCAGCAGCGAGAAGAAGGAGAGCAGGGCATACACCATGACCCACAGCTTTGCGCAGGTAGTGAGAATTTCCGCCGCTTCGCTGCCCTTTTGCAGCCACAGTACCGCCTGAACGTTGACGATTATCCCCTGAAGGGTGAAGGCCAGACGGTGAAATAATTTATTCTGGGTAATGATCTGCAGCCATAAATGGCTGCTGGCCTGAGCGCGTTTTTCGAAAGCGCGAAGCACCACTTTGTGCAGAATAAAATGAACGATGATGGCGGTAAGAAAAATAATACCAAAGATAATCACTAAAGAGGTGGTGTGATTAATTTCAATGCCTAACTCTTCAACCTGAGCAATTAATTCCTGCATAACGTCTCCTGTATTGATGCAGCCCCATAATGGCGGCTGCGGATCTATTATGCAAATTCACGGGCTTATTTGGTGGCCTGGCAGACCTTTACCATTGGCAGGCACAGGCGATGGCGGATGCGCAGCGTCGCCAGGGCAAGTACCACCATCATCGCCGTTTCCACCATCAGGAAGACGTTCACCGCCTGGGTGTAATCCCCGTGATGGTTCTGCAGCGCGTGGAGCAAAATCGCGCCAAAAATGGCCGGGCCAAGCCCCAGCGCGGCCTGCTGCAGCGTGCTGAGAATGGCGCTCGCGGCCCCCGCGTCGTCAGGCTGAATATCGCGCATCCCTATGCGGTAGAAGCTGTTCACGATCAGCGCCTGCCCGTAGCCGACCAGCCCGGTCGCGGGCGCCAGCGTCAGGGCGGTATTCTCCATTCCCCAGACGCGGAACGTGGCGATCAGCGCCAGCAGGCCGGCAATCTGGATCGCCAGACCCGTCAGCAGAATGGTACTGGTGCTGTAGCGAGCAATCAGCCTCGGCGCGAACCACGCCGAAATAAAGTAAGTTACGCCCAGCGCGATAAAACTGTTTCCGGACTGCCACGGTGCCATCCCCAGGCCGGTTTGCATGGTCAGCGCCATACAGAACATAAACCCGGACCAGACGCTGAAAAAGAGCATCGCAATCAGAATGCCAAAGCGAACGCTGCGAAGCTGCAGCAGGCGCGGCGGGATCAGCGGGTGGGCATTCTCACGCTCCTTTTTGCGCGCATTCAGCGCCGTCAGCCAGCCCAGCGGAATAATGGCGAGAAGCATAACCTTCAGCGGCCACGACCAGTGCCACTGTGGGCCGAGCGCCATCGGGAACAGCAGGCAGCAAAGAATGATCGCCAGCAGCACGGTTCCGGTCCAGTCGATGCGTGACGGCGTCTCGCGACGGGTTTCGGGTACGAAATAGCGACTCAGCGCCAGCACCACCAGACAGATCGGCACGTTGATAAAGAAGGCGTTACGCCAGCCCAGCCCGGCGATATCTGCCGACACCAGCCAGCCGCCGCCCATCTGGCCGACGATAAACGCAATTCCACCGATGCCGCCAAACAGGCTGATGGCCTTAGCGTGCGCCGTACCTTTCAGCGTCACGTGCAGGGTGGCAAGAATTTGCGGCACGATCAGTGCGGCTCCCGCCCCCTGAACGATGCGCGCGGCCAGCAGCTGTTCAATGTTCCCCGCCATTCCGCACAGCAGCGAGGCCAGGCCAAAGCTCGCGACGCCCCACATGAACAGACGGCGACGGCCAAAGTTATCCCCCAGCTTGCTGCCGAGCGCGAGGCAGACGGCGAAGGCCACGCCGTAGAGCGCGACAATCAGCTCCAGCTCGGTGGCGGTGGCGTGCAGCGAATGGGTGATGGCGTCCAGCGCCACGTTGGTGATTGAGGTATCAATCATCGGCAGCATCTGGCCGGTTAATAGCAAAATCAGGCCAGCGCGGCCCGGTGAAACAACTGACGTATTCATGGTAACTCCATTGCGTCATTCATCAGATGGTCGTAGCATCAACCATCTGATAAACGGGTACCAGTTCTTGCTTATACTGGTACTGGCACTACCATGCAGGGGGATTTATGGCATTGATGTCTGAACCCGTCGTCTCTCTTCAGGATGACACCCGAAAACAGCTGGGGGCATTTTTACGCGCGCGACGTGAAAGCCTCGATCCGCAGCGTCTCGGCCTACCGCGTAGCGGTCGCCGCCGCACGCCGGGTCTGCGCCGTGAAGAGGTGGCGATGCTCGCTGACGTGGGCGTGACCTGGTACACCTGGCTGGAGCAGGGCAGGGACGTCAATCCGTCCAGCGCGGTGATGGAGGCTGTGGCAAAAGCGCTGCAGTGCACTCCGACCGAGGCCCGACACCTGTTTGTGTTAGCCGGGTTGCCGCCGGGTGAAGCGCCGCAGGCGGTCTGCTGCGAGGGTATCAGCGAGGGCACGCGGCGCCTGCTGGATTCGCTTATGCCTAAACCCGCCAGCATTCAGAAACCGAATTTCGACATCGTGGCGTGGAACGACAGCTTCGGGCACCTGATGGGCGTCGATTTCAATGAAATCCCGCCGGAAGACCGTAACTGTATTTATCTGTTTCTCACCCACCCGGCGTGGCGCGCGCGTCTCGGCAGACGTGACGATGTGCTGCCCATATTTGTCTCCTATTTTCGGGCAGCGATGGCCGAACACCGGGGTGACCCGCTGTGGGAGGCCAAGTTGGCGCGCTTCTTTGCTGTGTCGGAAGAGTTTAAAACCCTGTGGCACCAGCGCAACGACGTGCGCGGCGTGGAGAACCAGCTCAAGCTGTTTACCCATCCCGAGCTGGGGGATTTTACGCTGCAGCAGATGTACTGGTACTCCGCGCCGCGAAACGGGTCGCGGCTGCTGGTGTATTTGCCGGTGGATGAGGCGGGAGAGAGGGCGATGGAATGGCTGGCGGAGCAGGGGAAATAAGTTTTTTGCGAGATGCTTTCAGGGAGTAAGAGCCGACTCTGCTAAGTGGAGAGGACTGGCGTAATGTGGGGGTAACTTAAACCCATCACTGAATCGACATCATTTCGACGGGGTGTTAAAAAGCGTAACGGGCCACACAGAGCGGCCCGTTTTGTTTAGCACTCGGTCACAATCGTGCTCAGCGGCAGGCGAGACTTCGGCAGCGTGGCGTTGAAATCTTCCACGCTGTGGTGCCCAACCGGTACCACCACCAGGCTGGTAAAGCCTTTCTCTTTCAGGCCAAATTCTTCGTCGAGGATCGCGGCGTCGAAACCTTCAATCGGTACCGCGTCCAGGCCCATCGCGCCCACGCCCAGCAGGAAGTTTCCGACGTTCAGGTAAACCTGCTTCGCCATCCACTGGTCGTCATCTTTCAGATCCACGCGGTGCATGTCGGCGAAATAGGTGCGGCCCTTATGGTTTGCGGCTTTGGCTTCCGGCGTGTTGAAACGGCCATCGGCCTCTTCCTGATCCACGACGCGCTCCAGCCAGGCGTCATCCATCGCGGTTTTCGCGCAGAACACCACCACGTGGGAAGCATCCAGCATTTTACGTTCGTTGAACACATAGGTGCCCGCGGCGGATTTTGCCACGCGCGCTTTTCCTTCCTCGGTGCTGGCTACAATGAAGTGCCACGGCTGGGAGTTGGTGCTGGACGGGCTGTACTGCAGCAGGGTTTTAATTTTTTCCGCTTCTTCAGCGGTCAGTTTTTTGCTTGCGTCGAACGCCTTGGTAGAGTGGCGTTTCAGGGCGACAGAAATGATATCCATAACAACTCCTGGTGATGAAATTCGCCCGCTCGCGGGCGCGAAAGGAAAGCAGATTACAGCGGGACGCGGAAAAAGATAAGTGCAATTCGAGCGCTTAATCTGTTCGTCTCAGACGAACAATCAGACCGGCCGGATCCACTTCTGGTCTTTTTTCGGCAGCTTATCCACCACCAGATTCCAGGAATCATTAATGAGGTCGGTAACCAGTTCCGGCGTCACGTCGTCAGTGCCGTAAAGGGAAATCCAGTGCTTTTTACTCAGATGGTAGCCCGGCTCTATCCCGCGATAGATCTGCTGATTTAACAGTGATTTCTCCGGGTCTGACTTCAGGCTGACGTGGGGGGGCCCCGGGGCGCCCCCGCGACGATCATGAAAATCTTTCCGCCCACTTTAAACACATCAAACTCCGGCCCAAACGGCCAGCAGTGTTCGGTGAAGGGCAACTCAAGGGCCACGCGCATTGCGTGCTCCTGCAAGGATTTACTGTCCATCGCTCTCTTCCTGGGCCAGCCCGCGCCACATCACTTCAAAACCGAGCGCTTTAAAATCAACGGCGCGGGAAGGGTCGCGAGTGGCAAATTCCATCGTGGATTCGGCCAGCGATAAGAAAAGCGCATCGCCAAACGTTTTAAATTCATCTGACATAAACACCGGGCGCACCGAGCGGCGGCAGAGTTCATGCAGCTCCGGGAACATCTCCTTCACCGCCTGTTCCGTTTCGGCGCTCAGCTTTTCACTGACGCCAATCTGGCGGATCGCCGCATGAGCAACGGGGTTACGAATCCCCCAGTCCACGTAGCTGTTCCAGATATTGCGGGTATGTTCTTTAGGCAGCGTGATGGTGCGATCGAGGTTCGCCAGCATGGTCTGGCAGAGATCCTGCTTCAGGTGCAGGTAGAGGGCATTCAGCAGATCGTCTTTAGTGGGAAAGTAGCGAAACAGGGTCCCTTCGGCGACGCCCGCGTTACGGGCGATTAACGCCGTTGAGGCGGCGATACCTGACTGAGCAAATGCCGCCGTTGCTGCTTCCAGTAAGGCCTGTTTTTTGTCTTCACTCTTCGGACGTGCCACTAAATTTTCCCCCCTGTCAATTGTAAAAAACCTGATTGAAACACGTGCTTTGACACGCTGCAACGCGGAATGTCAAAGATCGAAAACGTCTTGACGACTTTATCATCATATCTATAATGAGTGCTTACTCACTCATAATCAAGTTTACCCCGCGCAAACTATCGGATGGGGCGCGTTTTCGGGTCTGGATATGAAAAAACCTCTCTTCATCTGCGTGGTGTTAATCATGATCATAGCTTCAGCTGCGAGTTTACCGTTTGTTCTGAATGCCGGATTCGGCCAGCCGCCGCAGGGTGAGCAACTCACTGAAGTGGAGGCCTCTCCCCAGTATCGCGACGGGAAATTCCACAATACGCTGCCAACGCCGGGCTATAACGGCGACAAAAACATGCTGGTCGCGACGTGGGATTTTCTGACCAAAAAAACCGAAAACGCGCGCCCGGCCCAGCCGCTGCCGCTGGTGAAAACCGATCTTGCGAACCTGCCGCTGGAGCAGGACACCCTGGTGTGGCTCGGCCACTCCTCGTGGTACCTGCAGCTCGCGGGCAAACGCATTCTGATTGACCCGGTGCTCAGCAACTATGCCGCGCCGTTCTCGTTTCTGAATAAAGCCTTTGCCGGGGAGTATCCGTGGCGCGCTGAAAGCATGCCGGAAATCGACCTGCTGATTATCTCGCACGATCACTACGATCATCTGGATTACGCCACCATCAGGGCGCTACTGCCGAAGGTGAAGCGCGTGGTGACGCCGCTGGGCGTGGGATCCCACCTGCGATACTGGGGAATGAAGCCTGAGATTATTGCCGAGCGCGACTGGAACCAGTCGGTACGCATCAGCGATGAACTGACGGTGCACGTTCTGCCGGCGCGTCACTTCTCCGGGCGCGGCATCAAGCGCGATCGAACCCTGTGGGGCAGCTTTATGTTCGTCACGCCAGAGCAGAAGGTTTATTACAGCGGGGACTCCGGCTACGGCCCGCACTTTAAGGCCATCGGCGAGCAGTTTGATGGGGTGGATGTCGCCATCATGGAAAACGGCCAGTACGACCAGGACTGGAAGTACATCCACATGCTCCCGGAGGAAACGGCGCAGGCCTCGGTGGATCTGAACGCGAAAGCCGTGGTGCCCGGGCATAACGGACGCTTCGTGCTGGCGAAACATACGTGGAACGATCCGCTGATCCAGCTGGCTAAAGCCAGCAAGGATAAAAACTATCGGCTACTGACGCCGGCGCTGGGTGAGCCCGTCCGGGTGAATGACGCCACGCAAACCTTTCGTGCGTGGTGGGAATAATGTTTAAGCGAGAAGCAGAGGGGGACAGCAGCATGACCATTTCCGCTCAAGTCATCGACACTATCGTCGAATGGATCGACGACAATCTGCACCAGCCATTACGCATAGAAGAGATTGCCCGCCACGCGGGCTACTCGAAGTGGCACCTGCAGCGGTTGTTTATGCAGTACAAAGGGGAGAGCCTGGGGCGTTATATCCGTGAGCGCAAGCTGCTGCTGGCGGCGCGCGATCTGCGTGAATCCGACGCTCGGGTCTACGACATCTGCCTGCGTTACGGGTTTGACTCGCAGCAGACGTTTACCCGTATCTTTACCCGGACGTTCAACCAGCCGCCTGGTGCGTACCGCAAGGAGAACCACAGTCAGGCGCACTGAGCTGTTTTCCGCCCCGGCGGGTCTGGAAAATTGCCATCACCGGCCGGGTAAGGCGAAGTCGCCACCCGGCTTTTTTATTGGCTTACGACGCCAGTGAAAACCAGCGGCGCCAGACGAAACGCAGGACGAAGAATTCGATGGCACCCAGCAGTAAAAACCACACGCAGAACAGAATGGTGTAAAGCTGGTTCAGATCGACCATGTGAAAGGTCTGAACCAGCTTCTGCGCCAGCACCAGACCCAGCGACGGCGCGGGTAACAGCAGGCAGGAGAGCAGGGCCAGCAATAAAATGCCGCCTGCCGTAAGCATCGATTCTAACGGGTGTTTCATCGTAATGTTAATCGTCAGTTAAAAATGTCATTGTCCGGCATCCTGTAACGTAAAGCAATATCAGCGATTCAGGCGTTATTGAATAAAACGAAGATATTATTTATCGAATAAATAACAAAATACGCCCCGGCATTTATATTAATATCGCGTTATGTAAATAAACGTCTTTATCAGGAAAATAATTTTACAAATGTATAGGTGCTATAACCAATTAACGTGGCAATAACAATGGCTGCGACAATGTATAACGCCAGGCGTCGTCCGCGATAAATACCAAACATGGATCCTCCTCGTTTAGATTTGGTTTAGAAATATTTTGTAAAAATCAGGTCATCGAAATAGTTTTAATCAGTTTTGAATAACCGAGAAGTCATTATATTGCGGTAGATCAATTTTACCCGCAAGACTTTAAAATGAATTTATTTAAGCCAGAAAGGAATTCAGGCTTCTGTTCACCGGATATTGAAGGAAAAATACGATGACCGAAAAAAAAATGTCCCCAAACGTGCCGCCTTCCGGCGGGCTGGCATACCAGCAGACCGTAGAGCAGGCGCTTACCCACGCGCAGAGCCAGGCCAGCGGTCTGGATCGTGCAGAGGCGCAGGCGCGTCTGCAAAAATCAGGTCCGAACGCGCTGCCGGAGAAAAAAGGCAAACCCGCCTGGCTGCGTTTTGTGGCCCATTTTAATGATGTGCTGATTTATGTCCTGCTGGCCGCCGCCGTATTAACGGCAGTAATGGGCCACTGGGTGGATACGCTGGTTATTCTGGGCGTGGCGGTAATCAATGCCTTAATTGGCCATATTCAGGAAAGCAACGCGGAAAAATCCCTGAAGAGTATTCGCAATATGCTCTCCAGCGAGGCGCGCGTTATTCGTAGCGGCAATCACGAAACTCTACCCACAACTGAAATAGTTCCGGGTGATATTATTGTATTACGCGCGGGAGATCGTATTCCGGCGGATATGCGTTTAATCGAAGCGCATAATTTACGCGTGGAAGAGGCGATTCTGACCGGTGAATCCACCGTGGTGGATAAACATATTAATCTGCTGAGCGGCGAACTGCCGCTGGGCGATCGCACCAATATGGTCTTTTCCGGGACGACCGTAAGCGCGGGCGGCGGCGTAGGCGTGGTCACCGCGACCGGTAAGGATACGGAGCTTGGCCACATCAACCAGATGATGGCGGGCATCGAAAAGCACCGCACGCCGCTGCTGGTGCAGATGGACAAGCTGGGTAAAGCGATCTTCGCCATTATCCTGGCGATGATGGCCGCGCTGTTTGTCTTCAGCCTGGCGTTCCGCGAGATCCCGATGGGCGAGCTGCTGCTCTCCCTGATTAGCCTGGCGGTGGCCTCCGTGCCGGAAGGCCTGCCGGCGATTATCTCCATCATCCTCTCCCTGGGCGTGCAGGCGATGGCGCGCAAGCGGGCGATTATCCGCAAGCTGCCGACGGTTGAAACCCTGGGTGCGATGACCGTGGTCTGCTCGGATAAAACCGGGACCCTGACCATGAACGAGATGACGGTTAAAGCCATTATCACCGCTGACGCCTGCTACCGCGTGGACGGCAACAGCTACGAGCCGGCGGGCAACATCTACCTGGAAGGCAGCGATGAGCCGGTCCACATCCAGCCGGGCACCGTGCTGGAGCACTACCTGCGCACCATCGACCTGTGTAACGACAGCCAGCTGATTCAGGACGAGCGCGGCCTGTGGGGCATCACCGGTGGTCCGACCGAGGGCGCGCTGAAGGTGCTGGCGGCGAAGGCCAGCCTTGAGCCGGTCATGACCACGCTGGTTAACAAGATCCCGTTCGACTCGCAGTACAAGTACATGAGCACCCACTATCAGATTGGCGGTGAGGAGCAGATCCTGATCACCGGCGCGCCGGACGTCATTTTCGCCCTGTGCGCCGAGCAGCAGACCCGCAACGGTGCGGAAGCCTTCAACCGCGCGTACTGGGAAAGCGAGATGGAGCGCTATGCGCGTCAGGGGCTGCGCATGGTGGCCGCGGCGTTCAAGCCGGCTAACGGTGAGCAGACGCTGACGCACGACGACCTGAGCCACGGCCTGATCTTCCTCGGCATCGCCGGGATGATGGATCCGCCGCGTCCGGAAGCCATTGATGCGATTAACGCCTGCCAGCAGGCGGGGATCCGCGTGAAGATGATCACCGGGGATCACCCGCAGACGGCGATGAGCATCGGCCAGATGCTGGGGATCACCAACAGCGAGCAGGCGGTCACCGGCTACGAGCTGGAGAAGATGGACGACGCCGCGCTGGCGGAAGCGGCGGTGAAGTATGACATCTTCGCCCGTACCAGCCCGGAGCATAAGCTGCGCCTGGTGAAAGCGCTGCAGGACAAAGGCGAAATCGTCGGCATGACCGGCGACGGCGTGAACGATGCCCCGGCGCTGCGTCAGGCTGATGTCGGCATCGCGATGGGCATCAAGGGCACGGAAGTGACCAAAGAGGCGGCGGACATGGTCCTGACGGACGATAACTTCGCCACCATCGCCAGCGCGGTGAAAGAGGGGCGTCGCGTTTACGACAACCTGAAGAAGACCATCCTGTTCATCATGCCGACCAACCTCGCGCAGGGGCTGCTGATTGTGATTGCGCTGCTGGCGGGGAATATCATTCCGCTGACGCCGGTGCTGATTCTGTGGATGAACATGGCCACCTCCGCCACGCTCTCCTTCGGCCTGGCCTTTGAGGCCGCCGAGCGCAACATCATGCGTCGTCCGCCGCGCCAGACCGGGCAGCACGTGATGGACGCCTACGCCGTGTGGCGCGTGGCCTTCGTCGGCACCATGATTGCCATCTCCGCCTTTGCGCTGGAAGCCTGGCTGGCCCCGCGCGGCCACAGCGCGGAGTTCATCCGCACCGTGCTGCTGCAGATGCTGGTCTGCGCCCAGTGGGTGTACATGATTAACTGCCGCAACACCGAAGGGTTCTCCCTGAACCGCGGCCTGCTGGCGAACAAAGGGATCTGGCTGGTGACGGGCGTGCTGTTCCTGCTCCAGGCGGCGATCATCTACCTGCCGTTTATGCAGATGCTGTTCGGCACCGAAGCGCTGCCGCTGCGCTACTGGTTTGTGACCCTGGCGGTGGCGGGCGTGATGTTCTTCGTCGTCGAAGTCGAGAAGCGACTGACCCGCAGGTTCCGTAAGGCTGCATAACCTTTTGCCCTCACCCTAACCCTCTCCCGCGGGGAGAGGGGACTCTGACCGCCCTCTCCCTGTGGGAGAGGGCCGGGGTGAGGGGAACACATCTGAGGTACTCCCATGAAACTCCCACTCCTGTTCGCACTTCTCGCCTGCACCCTGCAACCCGCATTCGCCGCCGCCATCCCCGTTCGCGTCGCCACCGTGGAGCAGACCGCCCACGCCGCCGAGCGCCAGATCCCTGGCCGCATCGAAGCTATTCACACCGTTGAGCTGCGCGCGCGTACGGAAGGAGCGATCGCCAAAATCCACTTCCGCGACGGGCAGTACGTGAAAAAAGGCGACCTGCTGTTTGAACTGGACGACGCCGAGCCGCGCGCCGCCCTGCGCCTGGCGCAGGCCGAGGTGAGAAGCGCCGAAGCCACGCTGCGTCAGGCGCAGGAGCAGCTTTCCCGCTTTGAAAGCCTGGGCAGCAGCAACGCCATCAGCCGTCACGACGTGGACAACGCCCGCATGCAGCGGGACGTCGCCAGTGCCGCGCTGGAGCAGGCGAAAGCCCGGCTCGACGCCCGCAGCGTCACCCTGAGCTACACCCGCATCACCTCGCCGATTGACGGTCGCGTGGGGCACAGCCGGTTCCACGTCGGCAGCCTGGTCAACCCTGCCAGCGGCGTGCTGGTGGAGGTGGTGCAGCTCGATCCGATCCGCATCGCCTTTGCGCTGGAAGAGGGGGCGTTTGCCACCAAAGCCGGACAGCATGGGGATATCAGCGCCATGAAGCAGGCCTGGCAGGCGTTAATTGACAGCAACGGCCAGCGCGTCAGCGGCGAGCTGACGTCCGTGGACAACCGCATCGATCCGCGCACCGCCAGCGTGATGCTGCGCGCCGAGTTTGCCAACCCGCGCCATCAGCTCCTGCCCGGCGGCAACGTGAACGTGACCCTGCGCCCGGCCAGCGAGCAGCCGGTGCTGACCCTGCCCGCCGCCGCGGTACAGCAGAACGGCGACGGGTTCTTTGCCTGGGTGGTTAACCCCGACGGCAAAGCCGAAATGCGCCCGCTGAAAATTGCCGGACAGATTGGCCAGCAGTTCCGGATTTCATCCGGCGTGATGCCCGGTGAGCGAGCGATTACTGACGGCGCGCAGCGCGTGCAGCCCGGCGCTGCTGTCCAGATACTGAATTAAGGAGCCATCATGCTGACGTTTTTCATCAAACGCCCGCGCTTTGCGATGGTGATTGCGCTGGTCATCACCCTGCTGGGGGCCATTGCGCTGAGAATTATCCCGGTGGAGCAGTACCCGCAGATCGCGCCGCCGGTGGTGAATGTTTCTGCCAGCTGGCCGGGCGCCAGCTCGGCTGACGTGGCAGAAGCGATAGCCACGCCGCTGGAGACCCAGCTGAACGGCGTGGATCATATGCTCTACATGGAGTCCACCAGCTCGGACGAAGGCACCTATAGCCTGAACATTACCTTTGCGGCGGGCACCGATCCGGACCTCGCCGCCATCGACGTGCAAAACCGCGTGGCGCAGGCCGTGGCGCAGCTCCCGACCGAGGCGCAGCAAAACGGCGTGCAGGTGCGCAAGCGTGCCACCAACCTGATGATGGGGGTAAGCCTTTACTCACCAAATAACACCCACACGCCGCTGTTCGTCAGCAACTACGCCAGCACCCAGGTGCGCGAGGCGCTGTCTCGCCTGCCGGGCGTCGGGCAGGTGCAGATGTTTGGCGCGCGCGACTACAGCATGCGCATCTGGCTGCGTCCGGACCGCATGAACGCCCTGAACGTCACCACAGATGACGTGGCGCAGGCGCTGCGCGAGCAGAACGTGCAGGGGGCGGCAGGCCAGGTCGGCACGCCGCCGGTGTTTAACGGCCAGCAGCAGACCCTGACCATCAACGGGCTGGGGCGATTAAGCCAGGCCGAAGACTTTGCCGACATCATTATCCGCGCGGGCGAGATGGGCCAGCTGGTGCGACTGAAGGATGTGGCCACCATCGAGCTCGGCTCGCGCAGCTACAGCTCCGGCGCGCAGCTGAACGGACACGACTCCGCCTACCTCGGCATCTACCCGACGCCGTCCGCCAACGCCCTGCGCGTGGCCGACGCGGTGCGCGCGGAGCTGGAACGCCTCTCGACGCGCTTCCCGGACGACCTGGTCTACGAGGTGAAATTCGACACCACCTCATTTGTTGCGGCCACGATTAAAGAGATCGGCGTCTCGCTGGCGCTCACCCTGCTGGCGGTGGTGGTCGTGGTGTCCCTGTTCCTGCAAAGCTGGCGCGCGACGCTGATTGTCGCGCTCGCCATTCCGGTGTCGCTGGTGGGCACCTTCGCGGTGCTCTACACGCTCGGCTACTCCGCCAACACGCTCAGCCTGTTTGCCATTATTCTGGCGCTGACCATGGTGGTGGATGACGCCATCGTGGTGGTGGAGAGCGTCGAAACGCTGATGGCGGAAGGGCAGAGCCGCACGGCGGCGACCGCGCTGGCGCTGCGCCAGATCGCCGGGCCGGTCATCGCCACGACGCTGGTGCTGCTGGCGGTGTTTGTGCCGGTAGCGCTCCTGCCGGGGATTGTCGGCGAGCTGTACCGCCAGTTTGCGGTGACGCTCTCGACGGCCGTGACGCTCTCAAGCCTCGTGGCGCTGACCCTGACGCCCGCCCTGTGCGCGATGCTCCTGCGTCCGCGCCCGGAGAAACCGGCGGCCGTTTATCGCGCCTTTAACCGCGGGCTGGATGCCACGCGCGGTTTCTACACCCGCCTCGTGCAGGTCTTAAACCTGCGTCCGTGGCTGGCGCTGCTGGCCACCGCAGGCGCGGCGGCCGTGGTGGCGTTCAGCTTTACGTCGATGCCTAAAAGCTTCCTGCCGCAGGAGGATCAGGGCTACTTCTTTGCCAGCGTTCAGCTGCCGGAGGCGGCCTCGCTGGAGCGCACCGAAGCGGTGATGAACACGGCTCGCGAACTCATCGCTAAAAATCCGGCGGTGGAAGACGTGATTCAGGTCTCCGGATTTAACATTCTCAACGGCACCAGCGCATCGAACGGCGGGTTTATCTCTATCATGCTCAAAGACTGGAGCGATCGTCCGCCGCTGGATGAGGTGATGGGTACCCTGCAGCGCCAGCTGCTGGCCCTGCCGGAAGCGACCATCATGACCTTCGCACCGCCGACGCTGCCGGGGCTGGGCAACGCCTCCGGATTCGACCTGCGCATCCAGGCGCAGGCGGGGCAGAGCCCGGCAGAGCTGGAGCGCGTGACGCGTGAAGTGCTGGCGAAAGCCAACCAGCATCCGCAGCTGAGCCGCGTGTTCACCACCTGGAGCAGCAACGTGCCGCAGCTGACGCTGACCGTTGACCGCGAGCGCGCCGCGCGCCTCGACGTGCCGGTGTCGCGCATCTTCAGCAGCCTGCAAACCGCCTTTGGCGGCACGCGCGCCGGGGATTTCAGCGTCAACAACCGCGTCTACCACGTGGTGATGCAGAACGAGATGCAGTGGCGCGAGCGCGCCGAGCAGATCGGCGAGCTGTTCGTGCGCAGCAACAGCGGCGAGCGGGTGCGCCTGAGCAACCTGGTCACCATTACGCCGAGCGTCGGCGCGCCGTTCCTGCAGCAGTACAACCAGTTCCCGTCCGTGTCGGTGAGCGGCTCGGCGGCGGAAGGGGTGAGCAGCAGCACCGCGATGGCGGCGATGGGCGAGATCCTGGCGGAGAATTTGCCTGCCGGGTACGACTACGCCTGGAGCGGCATGTCGTATCAGGAGCAGCAGACCGGCAATCAGGCGATGTGGATCGTGCTGGCAGCGGTGGTGATGGCGTGGCTGTTCCTCGTTGCCCAGTACGAGAGCTGGACGCTCCCGGCGAGCGTTATGCTCTCGGTGCTGTTCGCCATCGGCGGGGCGCTGGTCTGGCTGTGGATGGCGGGCTACGCCAACGACGTGTACGTGCAGATTGGTCTGGTGCTATTGATAGCACTTGCCGCCAAGAACGCGATGCTGGTCGTGGAGTTCGCCCGCGCGCGGCGCATGGACGGAATGGCGATTGTCGATGCCGCGCGGGAAGGGGCATCGCGCCGCTTCCGCGCGGTGATGATGACCGCCGTGTCGTTCATTATCGGCGTATTGCCGATGATGCTGGCGGCCGGGGCGGGTGCCCAGAGCCGCCGCATCATCGGCACCACGGTGTTCAGCGGCATGCTGGTGGCGACCGTGGTGGGGATTGTGTTTATCCCCGCGCTTTTTGTGCTGTTCCAGCGTCTGCGCGAGTGGGGCCACGGCCTTACGGACTCGTCGCCCACAGCTCGCAGTGCTTCTGAACCAGAGAAATCAGCGAGCCGCCGTCGGCGATAAACTCCCGCATGCGCTGCGCCTCGCTCTTGCCCTGCTTTAACAGCAGGGCAATTTCATTGACTGCGCTCGTCGCGCCGAGCTTCTCGGCCGACGGCGCAACCTGCTCCAGCAGCCACGCAATGTCTTCCGCCACGGTTTTGTGCTCGCCGGTGTGCACGTCCGTCAGGATCCCTTCCAGCCCGTAGCGACAGGCCTGAAAACGGTTAAAGCGGTACAGCAGAAAATCTTTTTCCTGATGCTTATAGGGCCGCGCGGTCAGCAGCCAGTGCGAGGTCGCCTGGATAAGCCCGGCGATGTTAATGGCATGGCCGAGCGTCAGCGGCGTATCCATCACCCGCACCTCGACGGTGCCGAAGTGCGGGCTGGGGCGGATGTCCCAGTGGAGATCCTTAATGCTGTCGATCATGCTGGTGGAGCTCAGGCGGCGGAACAGCCCCTCGAACTCCTGCCAGCTGTTGACCCACGGCATCTGGCCGTTATCCGGAAATCCCGAGAAGATGTTGAGCCGCGACGAGGAGAACTTCGTGTCCGTGCCCTGCATATACGGCGAGGCGGCCGCCAGGGCGATAAAGTGCGGCACGAAGCGCGACAGGCCGTGCAGCAGGTAAATCGCGTCGTCCCCGGTCCGGCAGCCGACGTGCACGTGCTGGCCGAACACCGTCGCCTGCAAAATCAGGTAGCCAAAGCGCTCCAGCGTGACGTTATAGCGCTCGTCGTCGCACACCTCCTGCCGCTGCCACTTCTGGAACGGGTGCGTCCCGCCGCCGCAGATCTGGATATGCTGCTCCGCCGCCGCGCGCAGGATGCTCTGCTGCATCACCGAGAACTGCGCCGCCGCCTGGTCGATGTTCTGGCATACGCCGGTGGCGATTTCGAGCATGCTTTCGGTGATGTCGTGTTTGACCTCGCCGCCTTTGATATCGTCTTTGACGGCGGCGATGAGCGCGGAGGAGTCCTGGCTCAGATCGTAGCCCGGCGGGTTAACCACCTGCAGTTCGAGTTCGATGCCGAGGGTGAAGGGTTCAGAGGACTTAAAATCGGGTAAAGGCATGGCGCACTCCGTTGTCTGTTGTGTGTTGAGTATAGACAACGGGTGTGGCGCGCTCGTCTCAGGGTGGTATAACTGATAGCAGGCTTAGCAAAAGGGGAGTGATTCATGTCTGACTATCCAACCATTGCGCTGATTGGGCCTGGCGCAATTGGTACCACCATCGCCGCGGTGCTGCATGACGTTGGCCGCACGCCGCTGCTGTGCGGACGCACCGCGCACGCGGAGTTACGCCTGCGCCATGACGAGGGTGAAACGGTGGTGCCCGGTCCGGTATTGACCGATTCAGCCGTCATCAGGCAGCCGGTGGATCTGGTTTTCATCGCAGTGAAAACTACCCAGAACGCCGACAGCGCCGGGTGGCTGCGCGCGCTGTGCGATGAAAACACCGTGGTCTGCGCGCTGCAAAACGGCGTGGAGCAAAAAGCCCAGCTTGAGCCGTGGGTTAACGGCGCAACGGTGCTGCCGTCGGTGGTGTGGTTCCCGGCCCAGCGCGAGCCGGATGCCTCCGTCTGGCTGCGCGCCAAACCGCGCCTGACCCTGCCGGACGTGCCGCAGGCGCAGCGGGTGGTGGAGGCGCTTCGCGGTACGCGCTGCGCGGTTGAGCTCTCGGCAGATTTCGCCACCGTCGCCTGGCGCAAGCTGCTGCAAAATGCGGTCGCCGGGCTGATGGTGCTTTCCAACCGCCGCGCCGGGATGTTCAGGCGCGAGGATATCAGCGAGCTTGCGCTGGCCTACCTGCGCGAGGGGCTTACCGTCGCCCGCGCCGAAGGGGCGAAGCTGGACGATGACGTGGCCCAGGAGATCCTGGCGAACTTCCAGCGTGCGCCTGAGGACCTGGGAACCTCGATCCTGGCCGACCGTCAGGCCGATCGCCCGATGGAGTGGGATATCCGCAACGGCGTGATCCAGCGCTACGGCCGCAAACACGGTATTGCGGTGCCCATCAGCGACGTGGTGGTACCGCTGCTGGCGGCAGGGAGCGAGGGGCCGGGCTAACGGCCGCTGTTTTTCCGTTCGGCAAAGTAGTGGGCGGGCGTGCTGCCCATCGCTTTTCTGAACATGGTGATAAACGCATTCACCGATTCATACCCGAGCGTTGCCGCCACGTTCTGGACGGGCACGCCGCTGGCCAGCTCCCGCAGGGCAATAATCAAGTGCAGCTGCTGGCGCCATCGCCCGAAGCTCAGCCCGGTTTCGCGCTGCATCAGGCGGGCAAATGTACGCTCGCTGAGGGCGAGCCGTTTCGCCCAGTCCTTCAGGGTGCTTCTGTCCTCAGGGCGGCTGACCAGCGCGTCCGCCATGGCGCGAATTTTCGGATCGGTTGAGACCGGCAGGCTTAGCTTCTGCTGCGGCATGCTGGCGAGCTCGTCCAGCGTGACACGGGTCAGCCTCGCGACGTGGCCGTCGGCGGGATAATCCACGCTTTCGCGCGTCAGACGATCGACCAGCTCCTTAATCAGCGGCGAGATCGCCAGCGTGCAACACTTCTCCGGCAGCGCCGCCGCGCCGGGCTCAATAAACAGATAGTTGAGATGCGCGTTCCAGGTCGCTTTGGCGCTGTGCGGGATCCCGCCGGGGATCCAGACGGCGCAGTCCGGCGGCACAATCCAGATATCATTCTCCGCGTAACAGCTGACCGCACCGTATCGGGCAATAATCAGCTGCCCCTTGCGGTGGGTATGCACCGGCACTTCCGCAGCGTAGTCCACGAAGTCCAGATGACGCGCGACCGCCGGGCTGGCGGTGGAGTCAGGGTCATACAGCGTAGTAGCAGGTTGAGGCTTCACGATTCTGGCAATATTTAGGTATTTTTTGACAGAATAGAGTATTTAAGCGGGTCTGCAAGCCGGTAATAATCCCGGCATGAAAAACATCTTCTCTCATCCCGTGCAAACCCCCGCCGCGCTGCGAAACGATGCGGGCGCGCTGATCTATTCCGCGAAGAGTTTTGCCGCGGCGATGCTGGCTTATTACCTCGCGCTGTCGATCGGCCTCGAACGCCCCTCATGGGCCATTATTACGGTATACATCGTGTCGCAGACGTCGGTCGGAGCATCGCTGAGCAGAAGCCTCTACCGGCTGGCCGGTACCGTGGCGGGTGCCAGCGCGACCGTTGTGATTGTGCCTGCCTTCGCGAATACGCCAGTCCTGTGCAGCGCGGTGCTGACGGGCTGGATAGTATTCTGTCTGTGGCTCTCCCTGCTGGAACGCACGCCCCGGGCGTACGCGTTTGTGCTGGCGGGCTACACCGCGAGCCTGATTGGTTTTCCCGCGGTGTCCGATCCAGGCGGGATCTTTAACGTTGCCATCGTCCGCGTGCAGGAGATCGCGATGGGGATTTTCTGCGCGGCGCTGATTCACCGCTACGTGCTGCCTGCGCGGGTATCGAGCCAGTTCAACGCTAAGCTATCCCAGACGCTACGGGCCGCGCGCGGGCGGGTGGCGGATACCTTAGCAGGCAAACCCGACGCGGCTTCCGGCCCCCTGCATCTGGCCCTGGCGCTGCAGTTCCTGCAGGGCATCAGCCACCATATTCCGTATGATTTTTCCCTTTCAGCCCCGGTGCGGCAGGCCAGAAAAGCGATTCACGATCGGCTGGCGCGGCTGGTTATCGTCAACTGTGAACTGCATGATCGCCTGCCAGCGATCGAAACCCTGCCCGCCGACGTACTGGCATTGCTGGGCGACGTTCAGGCCTGGCTGGCCGCTGAAGGTGCTATCGCCAGCAGCACGGCAGATTCGCTGCGGCTCCGCTGTGCGCTTCTCATCGATCGGTATGCCGCGCAGGCGCAGACGTTTGACGACGCGCGGCAGGTCAGCTTTATCCGCTACCTCTCGGAGGCGATCGTGCTTCTGCAGCAGTGCGAGCGTCTTTCCGGGGCCATCCACCATGCAAAACCTGGTTTTGGGGAGATGCAAACCCGCGCGGCGAAAGGCTACGTTTTCCACCGCGATCCTCTTACCGCAGCCCGCACGGCGCTGGGGGCTTTCGCCATCATCCTGAGCGGCTGTCTGGTCTGGATCTTCTCGGCGTGGCCGGACGGCGGGACGGCGGTTTCGATACTCGGCGTCTGCTGTACGCTGTTTGGCAGCTTCGACACCCCGGCGCCGCACATCGTGAAATACATCATTGGCTCATTCTGGGGCGTGGTCATTAGCCTGTTCTACAGCTTTGCGCTGCTGCCGCTGGTAAGCGATTTCCCGGTGCTGGTGGCGGTGCTTGCCCCGGCGTATCTGCTGGCCGGGTCGCTTCAGGCGCGCCCGCCCACCACGTTTATGGCGATGGGGATCACCCTGACCCTGCCCATTCTGTGCGAGCTGGGGGCGCACTACAGCGGAGACTTCGCCGTTGCGGCCAACACTGCCATTGCGCTCTTTGCCGCGACCGGTTTTGCCGTCATCAGCATGAGCCTGCTGCAAACCGTGCAGGCGGATGGCGCCATCACGCGTCTGCTCAACCTCTGCCAGCGCGACATTCGCCGCAGCGTGAAGGGCACGCTGCGGGTTGATGAAACGCACTGGATCAACCTGATGATGGACCGAACCGCCCTGTTGCTGCCGCGCCTGCAGCGCAGCGCGCGCGCGCCGGAGCAGGCGTTCGATCGACTGTTACACGCGCTGCGTCTGGGGCTGTCGATTATGCATTTACGGCGCAGTGACGCACCGTCCGGCAGGGAGGTTGACGCGCTTTTTCATCGGTTAAACGCCGCGGACCGTAACGCCTTGCGCGAACGCATCGCTGCCCTTATCGAACGCCATCTGCCTGCGGCAGATGAACATGCGCGCCAGTTTGTCTTCAGGCTGGTGGATCTGCACTGTGCATTACGGGGGCCAGACCATGGTTAACGATCTCAATATCGGCGGGGTTTTTATTCCGGGGCTGCTGATGGTCGCCCTCGCGGCGCTGGTCTGCACGCTGGGCCTCGTCGCGCTTTTCTCTCTCAGCAGGCTCTACCGGCGCTTGCCGTTTCGCCCGCTGATGGATGTTTCAACCTGGATTGTCACCTTTTTCCTGCTGATGCAGGGCCTGACCGCGTTGGGGTTATTGTCATGAAATCACTGCTCTCTTTACTGGCTCGCTATGCGCTGACCTTAAGCGCCGTCGCGGCGGCCACGCTTCTGGCCTTTATGATGTGGAAACACTACGCACAAACGCCGTGGACCCGCGACGGCCGCGTGCGGGCGGACGTGGTGCAGATTGCGCCGGACGTCTCCGGGCCGGTCATCAGCGTGGCCGTGCGGGACAATCAGTGGGTGAACCGGGGCGATGTGCTTTACACCATCGATCCGCGCTGGCTTAAGCTGGCGGTGGTCAGCGCGCAGGCGGACGTCGAGTCGAAACGCCATGAGATGCTAATGCGCCAGGACGCGGCCCGCCGCCGCACGCTGATTAAAAACGCGATCTCGAGCGAGGATTTGCAGCAAACCGGCAGCGCGGCGAACGTCGCGGCGGCCAATTATCACGGCGCGCTGGCCGCGCTGGATCTGGCAGAGCTGAATCTGGCGCACGCCACCGTGCGCGCGCCGGTTTCGGGGTACGTCACGCACCTGCGCCTTCGCCCCGGCGACTACGCGACGGCGGGGGAGACGAAGGTCGCCATCGTCGATGCGCACAGCTTCTGGGTGGTGGGGTACTTTGAGGAGACCAGGCTGCGCCATATTCGCGTCGGGGATGCCGCGCAGGTTGTGCTGATGGGATACGAGCCGGTCATCACGGGTCACGTGGAGAGCATCGGGCATGGGATCGGGGACAGCAACGATGAGACGGGCGGGCTGGGGCTGCCCGACGTCGAGCCCACCTTCAGCTGGGTACGGCTGGCGCAGCGCGTGCCGGTGCGCATTCATATCGACAGGTTACCGGAGGGCGTTGAGCTCGTGGCGGGGCTGTCGGCGAGCGTGGCGGTGGGGCAATAATCTGGGGATAGTCAGCCTTAAACACATATGCGAAACTTACCGCTTCTGAAAATATGTGGTGGGACCCGCTCAATGTCAGAACAACATTCGCAGTGCCTTTTCAGTGAAGGACTGCTCTCCTTTCCTCAGGGTTATCAGGATCGTACCGTCAACGTATTCGCGCCGCCCGCGGCGGATGCGCCGGCGTTCAACATCTCCCGCGATGCCCTTAACGCCGGCGAATCGCTTGCCGCGTATATCGATCGCCAGCTCTCCCTGATGGAAAAACACATCAAGGGCTGGAAGCAGGGGGAGCGCCGCGACGCGACGCTGGGCGACGGCCTTTTACAGGGTGAAACCGTCCATGCCAGCTACCTGCGCGACGGGAAACGGATCTGGCAGCAGCAGGCCGTATTTAACGTCGAGAACGATAAAACTCTGGTGTTCACCATGAGCTGCACCCGCGCGCTCGGCGATGCCGACAGCGCGCTGTTTGGCGAACTTCTCAGGAGCTTCCGCTTCCACCAGTAACTTCAGGGATCGTTGTTATGTTTGAAGCAGCACGCGTCGGCGATGATATCGGCCACTCCGGTGCGCTGGCCGGGATGATTGCCGGAACGATTGTCGGTGGCCTGATTGCCGCCGCCGGAGGCATTCTGGCCGGGGCCATGTTTATTGCGGGTCTCGGCGCATCCTGTCTTGGGGTGGGCGTCCTGCTTGTCGGCGCCAGCCTGGCCGTGGGGTATTACACCGGGGAGCTGGCGACCGCCGCCCGGGACAGCATCGCAGACGCCGGGGCATCCAGCATGACGAAGAAAGGCGTCATCACCTCCGGCTCGCCCAACGTGTTTATCAACGGTAAACCTGCCGCCATGGCCACGGACAGCGCGGTGAAGTGCTCTGACGACGGCTCACAGCAGATGGCCGAAGGCTCCTCGCGGGTCTCTATCAACGGCCTGCCTGCGGCCCGCATCGGGGACAGAACCACCTGTGACGCGAAGGTGATGACCGGTTCGGACAACGTCATCATCGGCGGCGACCCGCAGCAAACCCTGCCCATTCAGTCTGAAGTCCCGGAATGGCTCTACAAAGTCTCCGATCTCACCCTGCTGTTCGCTGGCCTGCTCGGCGGGTGGGGCGGTGCCGCTGGCAAAGTCGGGGCGCTCTCTAAGCTGCTGGGGAAAATCCCCGGCATTAATAAGCTGGCCCGTATCGCCTGTCGCGCCGGCACGCTGATGACCGGCGTGGCGGCGGCGGGGATCATCGCCCGCCCGGTGGATATCGTCAGCGGACAGAAGTTTCTCAGCGGGGATGATGAGCTGGACTTCGTCCTGCCTTCCCGCCTGCTGGTGCGCTGGCAGCGCTACTGGCGCAGCGGCAACCCCGGGGACAGCGTGTTGGGCCGCGGCTGGAGCCTGTTCTGGGAAAGCCGCCTGGAGCCGTATCAGGACGGCCTGGTGTGGCGCGCACCGTCCGGCGATTACGTCGCCTTCCCGAAGGTCCCGAAAGGGATGCGCACCTACTGCGAAAGCGAAAAAAACTGGCTTGAACATCATCAGGACGACAGCTGGTCGGTGTATGACGTCAGCGGCGAGCGCTGGCACTATGCGCCGCTGCGGGATGATGCCCCGTCGCTGCTCCAGCGCATCTCTGAACCCTGCGGCAACCATATTCTCTTCGAGTGGAATGCGGATAATACCCTGCATGCTCTGACCGACAGCGCGGGCCAGCGCGTGGTCTGCCGCTACGACCGTGACAGACTCGTCGGCGCCTGGCTGGATGACGAGATCTGCCTGGTCAGTTACGCTTATGATGAACAGCGCCAGCTGGTCTCCGTGACCGGCCGGGGCGGTAGCGTGCGCCGACGCTTCAGCTGGCAGGACGGGCTGATGAGCGCCCACGAGGACGGCAACGGCCTGCTGAGCGAATACCGCTGGCGGGAGATTGACGGCCTGCCGCGCGTGGTCGGCTTCCGCCACAGCGGCGGCGAACAGCTGACGTTCGAATACGATTTCGGGAACGGCACCCGCCGCGCGACCCGCGAAGACGGCGCGCAGGCGCACTGGCTGGTGGATGACGACGACAACGTTGCGCGCTTCACGGATTACGACGGTCGCCAGACGACGTTTGTTTACCGCGACGGCGAGCTCTGCGACGTTATTCTGCCCGGCGGCGCGATGCGCCGCAGCACGTGGGACAAATACGGCCGCATGACCAGCGAGACGGACCCGGCGGGCCGCCGCACGGAGTATCACTGGCATCGCCTGACCGACCGCATCACCCGCACGGTGTACCCGGACGGCACCTCATCGCAGGCCTGGTATGACCTTCGCGGTCGCCTGCTGTCGGAGACGGATCCGGCCGGTAGCACCACCGCGTATCGCTATCCCGACGATGAAGAAAACCTGCCGGAGAGCATCACCGACGCCATCGGCGGCGTGGTGCGTCTGGTCTGGAACCACCAGGGGCTGCTGACGCAGCGCACCGACTGCTCCGGTAGCGTGACCCGCTTCACCTACGACCGCTTCGGGCAACTGATTGCCAGCGAGGATGCGGAAGGGAATATCACGCGCCGGGAGTGGAGTCGTGCCGGGCTGCTGAGCGTCGTGATCCATCCGGACGGCAGCCGCGAGTCGCTGGAGTGGAACGAACGCGGCCAGCTCACGGGCTGGCGCGACCCGCTGGAAAGCGAGGTGAGCTGGGCCTACAACGCCCTCGGTCTCCCGGTCAGCCTTACCGACCGTATTGGCCGCGTGCGGCAGTGGCGCTACGACCCGCGCGGTAACCTGCTGCGACTCGATAACGGCAACGGGGCAGAATACCGCTTCACCTACGACGCCGTGGGCCGCCCGCTCAGCGAAACGCGCCCGGACGAGACCGTGCGCCATATGGAATGGGACGCGCGAGGATTCCTCTGCGCGCTCGAAGAAAACGGCCGACCCGCTGCCGACGGCGGTATCGCCCGTCGCGTCCAGCAGTTCAGCTATGACGACAGCGGACTGCTTATCGGGCGCACTCAGCGCCACGCGGAGTACCGCTACTTCCGCGACCTGAACGGCCATATCACCCGCATCCGCCGCACGCCGACGGCCGAAGGCGTTGCCCTGGGTATCGAAAGCGATGAGATCGCTTACCGCCACGATGCCGCCGGACGCGTGCTGAGCGAGTCCGGCATTAACGGCGCGGTGGGCTACGAATGGGATGCCCTGAGCAACCTGACCGGCCTGACGCTGCCCGGCGAGCAAAAGCTGGCCTGGCTGCACTACGGCTCCGGCCACGTCAGCGCCATCCGCTTCGTGCAGCAGCTGGTGACCGAGTTCACCCGCGACCGCCTGCACCGCGAGGTGCGCCGCACTCAGGGCGCGCGCGATCAGATCCGCCAGTATGACAGCCTCGGCAGACGCACCCTGCAGCGCAGCGAATTGAGCACGGACGTGACCCTGCCGGAGCAGGCGCTACTGGAACGCCTGTATCGCTACACCGCGCGCGGCGAGCTTTCCGGCGTCAGCGACACCCTGCGCGGTGAGGTGGATTACGGCTACGACGCCGAAGGGCGCCTGCTGAAGCACTACGAGGCCCGCCAGGGGCACAGCCGTGCGCAGTTCAGCTACGACGCCGCGGATAACCTCGCCGCCAGTGACGATGCGGTACCGGTCACGGATAACCGCCTGCAGCACTGGCAGGCGCTGTTTATGAAATACGACCACTGGGGCAACCTGGTCAGCCGCCGGAACGGGCTGTATGAGCAGCATTATGCGTATGACGCCGAGAATCGTCTGGTGTCCGCCAGGGGAACCGGGCCGGAAGGGCGGTTTGAGGCGCGCTATCACTACGACGCGCTGGGCCGCCGCACGCGCAAAATCGTCACCACGACGCACGGCACCACCGACACCCGCTTCCTGTGGCAGGGCTACCGCCTGCTGCAGGAGCAGCAGGCGAGCGGGCTGTGCAGCACCTATGTTTACGACCCGAATGAAGCCTGGAGCCCACTGGCGCGGGTGGATCACCTTCGTGACCAGAGCAACGGTGAGATTTACTGGTTCAATACCGACCTGAACGGCGCGCCGCTGGAAGTGACCGACGAGCGCGGCGCGGTGCGCTGGAGCGGCCAGTACGGCAGCTTTGGCGAGGTGCGCCATCAGAGCGAAGGGTTCTCACGGCTTGTGAATCGCTCGGCGATGGCTCACCAGCCGCTTCGCTATGCCGGGCAGTACGCTGACGGTGAAACGGGGCTGCACTATAACCTGTTCCGCTACTACGACCCGCAGGTCGGGCGGTTTATTGTGCAGGATCCGATTGGGTTGAATGGTGGGTGGAACCTTTATCAGTATGCGCCGAATCCGTTGGGGTGGATTGATCCGCTGGGTCTTGCCGTTGACCCAATCGCCAAGCTTAGTGAGCGTGGATACAGTGGTGTTGTTCAAACCCCAACTGGCGGGCTGGATTATTCTGGAAGTAATGCCTTGTATAATAAAGCTGGCATTAATCCTGTTGTCTCTATTGAATATACAGGAGATTATTTGCAAGATTTTCATGCTGCAAATATAGAGGCTGGATTAAATCAAAAAACGACGCCAAGTGGTTATGTCTGGCACCATCTTGATGATTATAATCCTGAAACCAACAAAGGGACTATGCAATTGGTTAAACAAAGTGCTCATCAGGGAATTTCGCATACTGGTGGCGTTAGTCAGTACAAGGCTGCCACTGGAAATGCCTATACTCATCCAGCTAGAAACCGTGCCCGCAGATCCGTTGGAGGAAAATGCTAATGTATCTTACTGATTCAGAAAATAAACTGACTGTAGACGAAATAAACGCGTTCAATGCGTACTTTGATCATCATGTTCCCGCATCATTTCTTGATTTTTATCTTAAAAATAATGGTGGGTATCCTCAAGATAATGAAGATGGTAATCCTTTTATGCTTGGCGGTTTTAACCCTATAAAATATGGTGACCTGCCGATTGAGCAACTCTATCGTGACCTTATCGAGTCGTTTGGCGAGTTAAGGAATATGGTTCCTTTTGCTTATGATGACGGGGGGAACACCTTTCTACTATCTCTTAAATCTGATGATTCATTAGGGAAAGTGTTTATTTTTCTAATGGATGATAAAGAAGTTGAATTGGTTGCCGATTCGTTCTCGGAATTTATAGAAGAATTGTTTGCTTTAAAGTAAAGAGGCTGTTTCTAAAGTTCTCGACAGTGAGGTTGCTCTTATCGAAAACTCAAAGTCAGAGTCTGTCTAAAATATTTATGTTCAGTGATTAATTTAAGAGTTTACAGATTTATAACCCGGCTTATGCCGGGTTTATTAATATTGAATGGTAACTATTAAATTTTTCAGATCCGATACGCGCTTTGCCTCAAGGAACTGATGTACAACCTTATATTATTTATGGTGATGCTGAGCCATTTCGTGCAGATAGCACAATTGTTGAGCCAACTACAACGGCGCACAGAATAGCTGCGTCACTTTTTTTCTTAACACCTGGTTGAATTCCACCCTAATCAATTCCCCACAAATGCACCCACCGGCAAGCCAAAACGCTTCGCCAGCGCCCGCATATGATCCAGCGTTAACGTGCGTTGTCCGTTAAGAATCCGACTCACTAGAGACTTCTTGCCTATCTCGTTCTCGAAATCGCTCTGAGTGAGTTGGTACTGATCCATCAGCGTTCGCAATAATGCAACGCCTGACGGAATGCTGGCAACACGCGCGTTAAATTCTGCAAACTCCGGAGACTCGTTTTCGTATTTATCGATCTTTGTAGTGAGCATCTCTACCAGCGGGCTATCGGGGTCATGCTCAATCAGATATTCCACCAATCCCAGAGCATCCTCGTAATCTTGACGCGACGGGCTTGAACCCAGGAAAGGAAGCTCGCTTGTCAGATCGTTTGCCGCTTTGATGGCTGCCGCATAGTTCATTCTTTCGTTCTCCGGTAGAGGTCCGTGAGCTTGTCATACTCTGCGTGAGTGCTGATGTGTTTGATGAAGAGCTTTCCCCGCTCAAAATCAGCAAAAAACATCACTCTTAAATGCCCGCCACCTACGTCAATGACCCACCATTTTTCCCGGTATTTCATCCGATCCAGGCTGGGAAAGCGCTTTCGCATGTCGTCTGGTGATGGATAGTGTTCCTTTTTTAGTACCCGGTAAAGATCGTCCAGAGCGAGTGCTTGATTAGGAAATTGTCTGGTGGCTGCGTCGAAAGGTGCTCTTGAGACTACGTGCATCCTTGCCCCTTGTTTCCAGACTGGAAACATTATAGGTGATTGTTGGTGGGTTGACAATGTGGAAACTTTGATGAAGTAAAATGTTCATATGCTCGTGATGATGGCGGTCATTTAATGAGTGTGAACACTGTATGAGGTGACTGTGAAAAAATGTCCGCTTTGTGCCAGGAGCGGAAGTTGTTTGATTTATACAAGCATGATGTTAAAACGTTAGTTCGTCTAGCTTAAATTAAAGCCAATTTCAAAGAGTATAGGGATATTTTTAAATTGAAAACATTAGATTTAGTTCACGATTTTGGCAATAACCGAACTTCCGGAGTCGGTGGGATTTGCAGAGTCAGATGTTACATAAATAAAAAAGATATTATTGTGCTTTTAACCGACCTAGGTTCATTAAACGATGGTCAGTCGGTAACCAATGCAGTAGAAAAGATAATAAGTTCAATCTATGAACATGGGGTAGTTACACAACCTGCCGTTTTCATAGAGCACTATGAAAGAAACTCACATAAGCTTGATACGTTTGATATAGTGAACATAAGCCCAAAAACAGAATGGATCTCAATATCAAGAGAAAAAGTATTAGATTTACTCGGTTGTGATGAAGATGAGTTTTCTGAACGCAGCATAAATAATAGGAAGGTATATGAGAAAGCCGATAAAATAAGGTACGCTCGAGATCCTTTTATAGATTCAACTTATATACCATCACCAGAGTTTATTTCTCGTAAGTGCGAAATATTAAATTCTATGATTCCCAAGTCTTCAATTGCTCAGCTAATTGAGTCAGGTGCAAAGGAACAAGATATTCAGCAGGTTATAAAAAACGATTTGTCGTTAATTGCCGAGGCTTACGTCGGTAATAATGAGTATATTTGTTTTTCCGAATATCCGCTAGCTGATGGATTAGTGGATTTTGTAATTTTCGCAGGCAGATCGCGTATGGATATCATCCTAATTGAAGTGAAAGGAGCTAACTTTAACTTAGTTAATGCGAATAGCTACGGTTCATTTAATCATAAAGTTAGAGATGCCGCAGAGCAGATCCAAAAAAGGCTTGGTCTGGTCTATAGGGATTATGAATCTTTTCGGAAAGATGCTCATGAAAAACGAATTAAAGTTTTGTCAGGTGATTTAATCCATAATGCATTCGTCGGACCTGAATCTTGTAAGCAAGTAGATCCAAATAAAGATGTAAACGTTCGCTCTATTGTCATTGGGGGGCGAACAGTAAATGATTTAGAAGAAAGTAAAAAACGCCATGACTATGAAATTCATTCAACTCCACCTATCCGTATTGAATCTTGGGATACTTGGCTTAGGAGATTAACACGATAGTCCGTGCCGGAAGATAGAGCCTGTACATAATGAACTTGATGTCCTTTATGTACAGCTCGTTGATATGCTCACCATTGTTTTGGTAGCAAGCCAAACGTCCGCTCCTCGCTCTTAACGGACATTCAACAGCCAACATTGTACTTTGCGTAAGGCCGAAATCCTGCTTCTTACCTCGCAGAATTCCGGCCTTCAGTCACCAAACTCAGTGCGCCGCGATATACGGCTCCTTCACAAACTCCGCCAACAGCCAGACCATATCATGCAGTAGCCCGACGAGTTCTTTCGCCACGCTCGCAGGCAGTGTCCCGCCCATCACCGCCAGCGTTAACGCCACGGCATAGTCCACCTGCAGCGTCGTCTCCTGCCAGCAGTCCGGCACGCAGGAGGTAATCTTTTCCCCTGCGATCAATTGTTCAACCAGATACGAAGGCAGTTCGGCATCGCAGCATTCCCGCAGCCGCTTCAGCGCAGCCAGCAATCGCTTGCAGAGCGTGGCAAACGTCACCGCGTCGTCAGTTTCCACCAGCACGCTTACATACGCAGTGCAGGCGTCAACCAGCTCAAAGAGATCCGCAGAATCGGGAAGTTGTAGATGGAGAAGGTGATAAACAGCGCTTTCTTCAGTAAGCGCGTAAGAAAATCCAGGGATAGTAGCCATAAGGCATCCTCTTTATGCAAAAAATATTAACCGCCCGATGAGTTCCTACGCTCAGAGGGGGTAGCGCTGACGGAGGTAGGAATACCGTGCATAAAGAAAAACGGCCAGCCTTTCGGCTGCTCCGCCAGCGCCACCGTGATTCTAACGGGATATGCGCTGTCGCGACAAAAAATATCG
Organism: Enterobacter sp. 61D5; assembly: GCF_034107965.1. Lineage (NCBI taxonomy): Bacteria > Pseudomonadati > Pseudomonadota > Gammaproteobacteria > Enterobacterales > Enterobacteriaceae > Enterobacter > Enterobacter sp. 61D5. The sequence goes on along the minus strand of NZ_JAWNFK010000014.1, from coordinate 350,548 downwards.
CTTTATGCTAACGGGTTCCTACGCCCGGTTACGGATGTGCCGCAACGCAGGCACTTTACGGCGGCGAAAAAGGGAAGGAAAGGGATAACCCTGAATTACATAAGGTTGCTTGAAAGTTTGCGAGGCGGCTTCCAGAAGGGCATTGCCGGGTGGCGGCTACTCCTTCACGCAGACCTTTTCATTTTGAGCAACCCTTCTAACAACGCCTGCGTCGCGCGGGAGGATTTGCCCGCCTGCGAACAAACCAGCCCAAACTCCCGGCACAGCGAAGGTGCTACGGGCACGACGCACAAGCCGCGTAATTCATCCGGCAGAGCGGATTCAGGTATCAGCGCGACGCCCATGCCTTCGCGTACCAGCAGGCAGGCGCTGATCCAGTCGCGGACGGTCACCCGCACGTCAGACAGATGCAAGCCAGCCTGTTCCATCAGGCTTTTTCCATTGACGGCACAACCGCCGGTTGCGAGCACGAAGGGCTGGTCTGCCAGTTCCTCAAGGGTGATGCCCCGCGAACGCGCATAGCGAGCCTGACGGTGACTGGCTGGCAGCACCGCGACCCACGCATCTTGTCCCAGGAGCGCTTCAGCACGCCCGGGAACAGGGTTCATTACCACGCCCAGATCAACCGTATCTGCCGCCAGCCACTCTTCGACTTCCTGGTCCGTCCCTTCCAGTACGACCACCTCGATTTCAGGATGCAGGCGCTTAAAATCGCGCAGCAGTCCGGGCAAAAATGTGGATGTCACCGAAGGAAAACTGGCAAGACGAATGCGCCCGCCGCTCAGCCCCCGGCTCTCATCCGCCAGTGCACGGATGGCGTCCAGCCGCGCCAGCATACTCCTTGCCTCTTTGACAACCCGCTCGCCCAGGGCAGTCACGCCGATGTGGCGTCGCTCTCGCGTGAATACCGCAAATCCTAATGAGGCCTCTAACTGAGCAATCGCCTGGCTGGCACCCGACTGCGTCATACCGACCTCTTCAGCGGCACGGGAAATATTACTGGCATCGGCCACTGCAACCAGCAAGCGCCAGTGTAAAAGATTCATCATGGATATCAGTAGCTCAGCTAATAGCTATTTTATGAATCATTAATTTTACAGGGAGAATGGCTTTAAGCACAGTGTATGTAAATCACACAACCGCTTTAACGGAGAGATCATGAAACTTTATTACGCCCCGGACACCTGCTCATTCTCACCTCATATCGTGCTGCGCGAACTGGCGATTGAGTTTGATCTGGTAAAAGTGGACAACAGGAGCAAGATTACCGCTGACGGGCGCGACTTCCTGACCATCAACCCTAAAGGTTATGTCGCTGCGCTTGAACTGGATGACGGGAAAATCCTGACCGAGGGGCCAGCAATTTTGCAGTACCTGGCAGATCTCAAGCCAGAAAGTGGGCTGGCACCGCGAGCAGACAGCTGGGAGCGAGTGCGGCTTCAGGAATGGCTAAACTTTATCACCAGCGAAATACACGCGGGATCGGCACCTCTTTTTAATCGTGCGCTGCCCGAAGAGGCCAAATCGATTTTTCGTGAGAAGCTGTTCAGGCGGTTCGATTTTCTTCAGGAAACGCTCTCCACAAGCGCTTATCTGGCGGGAGCGTCATTCAGCGTGGCGGATGCCTATCTTTTCACCGTGCTGGGATGGTGCACGTTCTTCTCAATTGAACTCAACGATTGGCCCGCGCTACTGGCGTACAGGGAAAAAATCAGCGCCCGTCCCGCGGTGCAGGCCGCATTACGTGCGGAGGAGAAAGTCTAGGTCTGCGTATTCCGCCGCAGGTATTAATGCCTGAAGCAGGAGGCAAATGAGGATGTGGAGCCAGGATGCGTTAGCATACTGTCACTCTGCATCTGATTGCCTGGCGCTTTTTACGGCATCCTGCTTCCCCGGATTGCATTGCTGTTTTGTTCCTGGAAGATAAAATTTTCCCGACGCGTCCGGATCTGTTCCGCCCGGACAACCTGCACGGCCCGGAGCTGAGAGGGTGCCATCCGAACCGTTTCCTCCATCAGAACCTTTTCCGCCATCCCCACCATTGCCGCCATCGGCAGCATTTACAGCAAATGCGCCGAGTATGAGCAAAAATGCAATAACTCGTGTAGTCATCAAAACCTCCATTGTTCAGAGCATTTCAAGGCATCTTGCCAGCCTGGATTCAGCATCTCTCTTCCTTGTCATCCCTTGAGTGCAGCCAGAGTAACAGATGGTTTGCGGCAGACAATTACCAGGAAAACGTAGTACCGAAGCGAGCATCAGTAAGACCTTTACCGTTCCAGGATCCCGTGATTTGACAACTAAGGCTGACTTGCCGGGTGGCGGCAACGCCTTACCCGGCCTGCAAACCAGCAGCGCTGCGCCGTCACCCCTCGCTCATCATCATCAAAAATCGCTTCACCGTTCGCGAGCGTTCAAAGCGCCGCCAGCAGAGCGCGATATCGGTATAAAGCTCCGGCGAGCTCAGCGCGTGATAGGTGACATTCGGCGGTGAAATGGCCGCCATGGATTTCGGCACCAGCGCGAACCCGCCGCCCGCGGAGACCATGCTCAGGGAGGAGGAAAGCTGCGACGACTGCAGCGCGTGCTGCACGTCAATCCCGGCTCGCTCGCAGCAGCCGTGAACCCGTTCGTACAGCCCCGGCGCGACCTCCTGCGGGAACAGCACCACCGGCGTATCCCGAAGCTGCTCTAACGCCAGCGAATCGCACGCCGCCAGGGGATGGTCGCGATGCAGCGCCACCACCATCGGCTCCCGGTCGAGGATTTTTAACTCGAACGCCTTGCTGCTCTCGCACGGCAGGCGCACGAAGGCGATATCCAGTTCACCCTCCGCTAGCATCGTCGTCAGCGACGACATATTGGCTTCCACCTGGTGAACCTGCACCGCCATGTTCTGCACCTGAAACTGGCGGATCAGCGCGAAAATTTTGGGATGAAAAGCGTCGGAGCTGGTGATGCCAATCGACAGGTTGCCGTTCAGCCCGCGCGCGATGCCGCGGGCTTTTTCCAGCGCGGCGTCGCTCAGCGCCAGAATTTTGCAGGCGTCCTCGTAGAAGGCTTCTCCCGCCTCGGTCAGCTCCACGCCCCGCGTCAGGCGTCTGAACAGCGGCGTGCCGACTTCCTCTTCGAGCCGTTTGATCTGCTGACTCAGAGGAGGCTGTGAAATACCCAGCGCTTCGGCCGCCCTGGTGAAGTGTCGCTCGCGTGCAACCGCGACAAAATACCGCAGATAACGAAGTTCCATATCTAAAACGTCTCAAACCACCATGGTTTCTATATTGGAACTCTCTGCTGAATCGGGTCAACATTTATTTAACCTTTCTAAATAAAGTTGAAGAGGACGAGCACGATGATGCATTCATCTGCCTGCGACTGTGAGGCCAGCCTGTGCGAGACCCTGCGGGGGTTCTCCGCCCAGCATCCTGACAGCGTGATCTATCAGACATCGCTAATGAGCGCCCTGCTAAGCGGCGTGTACGAAGGAGAGACCACCATCGCCGATTTGCTGGCACACGGTGATTTTGGGCTGGGCACCTTCAACGAGCTGGACGGTGAAATGATTGCCTTCAGCAGCCAGGTGTACCAGCTGCGCGCCGACGGCAGCGCCCGGGCCGCGAAGCCGGAGCAGAAAACGCCGTTTGCAGTGATGACCTGGTTCCAGCCGCAGTACCGTAAAACCTTCGATGCGCCGGTCAGCCGTCAGCAGATCCACGACGTCATCGACCAGCAGATCCCCTCCGACAACCTGTTCTGCGCGCTGCGCATCGACGGCAACTTCCGCCACGCCCACACCCGCACGGTGCCGCGCCAGAAGCCGCCGTACCGCGCGATGACCGACGTGCTGGACGACCAGCCGGTGTTCCGCTTTAACCAGCGCGAAGGGGTGCTGGTCGGGTTCCGCACGCCGCAGCACATGCAGGGCATTAACGTGGCTGGCTATCACGAGCATTTCATCACCGACGACCGTCAGGGCGGGGGCCATCTGCTCGACTACCAGCTGGAGAGCGGCGTGCTCACCTTCGGTGAAATTCACAAGCTGATGATTGACCTGCCCGCCGACAGCGCGTTCTTACAGGCCAACCTTCACCCCAGCAATCTTGATGCAGCGATCCGTTCCGTCGAAAACTAACAGGAGAACTACCGTGAACAGTGAGAAACAGTCACGTCAGTGGGCGCACGGCGCCGATATGGTTGTCGGCCAGCTGGAAGCGCAGGGCGTGAAGCAGGTGTTCGGGATCCCGGGGGCGAAAATCGACAAAGTCTTTGACTCCCTGCTGGACTCCTCCATCGAGATCATTCCGGTACGCCACGAGGCCAACGCGGCGTTTATGGCGGCGGCGGTAGGGCGGCTGACCGGCAAGGCCGGGGTGGCGCTGGTCACCTCCGGGCCGGGCTGTTCGAACCTGATCACCGGCATTGCCACCGCCAACAGCGAAGGCGACCCGGTGGTGGCGCTGGGCGGGGCGGTGAAGCGGGCGGATAAAGCCAAGCTGGTGCACCAGAGCATGGACACCGTTGCCATGTTCAGCCCTGTCACCAAATACGCCGTGGAGGTCAGTTCGCCGGACGCGATTGCCGAGGTGGTATCGAACGCGTTTCGCGCCGCCGAGCACGGCAGGCCGGGGGGCGCGTTCGTCAGCCTGCCGCAGGATATTGTCGACCAGCCCGCCACGGGGGCGATTTTACCCGCCAGCGGCCCTGCGCTGATGGGCCCGGCACCGGAGTCGGCGATTAACGACGTGGCGAAGCTTATCGAAAACGCCAAAAACCCGGTCATCTTGCTCGGCCTGATGGCCAGCCAGCCCGCGAACAGCGCCGCGCTGCGCAAGCTGCTGGAGAAAAGCCGCATTCCGGTGACCAGCACCTATCAGGCCGCCGGGGCGGTGAATCAGGAGCACTTTACCCGCTTCGCCGGACGCGTCGGCCTGTTCAATAACCAGGCGGGCGACCGGCTGCTGCATCTGGCGGACCTGATTATCTGCATCGGCTACAGCCCGGTGGAGTACGAGCCGTCCATGTGGAACAGCGGCGACGCGACGCTGGTGCACATTGACGTGCTGCCCGCCTATGAAGAGCGTAACTACGTGCCGGATCTGGAGCTGGTGGGGGATATCGCCGAAACGCTGAACCTGCTCGCTAACCGGATCGATCGTAAGCTCGAGCTGAGCCAGCGGGCCTCCGAAATTCTGGTCGATCGCCAGCATCAGCGCGATCTCCTCGACCGCCGCGGCGCCTCGCTCAACCAGTTTGCCCTGCACCCGCTGCGCATCGTGCGCGCCATGCAGGACATTGTGAATAACGACGTGACGCTCACCGTCGACATGGGCAGCTTCCACATCTGGATCGCCCGCTACCTCTACAGCTTCCGGGCGCGTCAGGTGATGATCTCCAACGGTCAGCAGACCATGGGCGTCGCGCTGCCGTGGGCGATTGGCGCGTGGCTGGTGAACCCGGGCCGCAAGGTGGTTTCGGTCTCCGGTGACGGCGGCTTCCTGCAGTCGAGCATGGAGCTGGAAACCGCGGTGCGCCTCAACGCTAACGTGCTGCACATCATCTGGGTGGATAACGGCTACAACATGGTTGCCATTCAGGAAGAGAAAAAATACCAGCGTCTTTCCGGCGTCGAGTTCGGCCCGGTCGATTTCAAAGCGTATGCCGACGCCTTCGGTGCGAAAGGCTTTGCCGTGGAGAGCGCCGAGGCGCTTGAGCCGACGCTGCGAGCGGCGATGGATGTGGATGGCCCGGCCGTGGTGGCCATTCCCGTCGACTACAGCGATAACCCGCTGCTGATGGGTCAGCTCCATCTCAGCCAGATTTTGTGACTCAATATAAGGACAGAGAAATGCAAAAAGTTGCTCTCGTAACCGGTTCAGGCCAGGGGATTGGTAAAGCGATCGCGCTTCGCCTGGTGAAAGACGGTTTTGCCGTCGCCATCGCCGACTATAACGTTGAGACGGCAAGAGCCGTCGCCGATGAAATCATCCGTAACGGCGGCAACGCCGTCGCCGTGAAGGTCGATGTCTCTGACCGCGAGCAGGTATTTGCGGCGGTGGAGAAAGCGCGCACCGCGCTGGGCGGCTTTAACGTGATCGTGAATAACGCCGGGATTGCGCCGTCTACCCCCATCGAATCCATCACGCCGGACATTGTCGACAAGGTCTACAACATCAACGTGAAAGGAGTGATCTGGGGCATTCAGGCCGCGATTGACGCGTTTCGTAAAGAAGGGCACGGCGGGAAAATCATCAACGCTTGTTCCCAGGCGGGCCACACCGGTAACCCGGAGCTGGCCGTCTACAGTTCCAGTAAATTCGCGGTGCGCGGCCTAACCCAGACCGCCGCGCGGGATCTTGCTCCGCTGGGGATCACCGTTAACGCCTACTGCCCGGGCATCGTCAAAACGCCGATGTGGGCGGAAATCGACCGTCAGGTCTCCGAGGCGGCGGGTAAACCGCTCGGCTACGGGACCGAAACCTTTGCCAAACGCATTACGCTTGGCCGCCTGTCCGAGCCGGAAGATGTCGCCGCCTGCGTTTCATACCTGGCAGGACCGGATTCCGACTACATGACCGGCCAGTCTCTGCTCATCGATGGTGGGATGGTGTTCAACTAAATACTAATAAGCTCTGACATGAGTTTTCCCCTGCACCCGTGCAGGGGCTTTTTTTTGTCTCCTCCGTCATTGTGCATTACACTGCGCGCTGCAAAACTTTAGTCATTACGATCTGACAGGCGGTAACAGCGATGAACGGTACAATCACAACGTGGTTTAAAGATAAAGGCTTTGGATTTATCAAAGATGAAAACGGCGACAACCGCTATTTTCATGTGATTAAGGTCGCGAACCCCGATCTGATTAAGAAAGATGCCGCGGTGACCTTCGAGCCAACCACCAACAACAAAGGCCTTTCCGCCTACGCGGTGAAGGTGATCCCGGAAAGCAAACATCTCTTTATTGCGGGCGAGCGCGTGAAGCTCTCCTCCATCAAATCCTTCGTGGTGTTTAACGAAGAAGAGTCGGCTGATACCAAAATCGACAAAGAGAACGCGGTGCTGTCGGTGGGGCTGCTGATGAACAGCATTAAGCCGAAATCCGAGAAAAAGCCGGGCGAAATGCGCACGGTGAAGAAGCTGGCGATCACCACCTTCCAGAACACGACGCTGATCTTCACCGAAGATGAGATCGACATCGATGCCACGGTGAAGCTGCTGAAGTGATTTTTTGCCGGGTGGCGGCGACGCCTTACCCGGCCTGTAAAACCCGCGCGGCACTGGCCGCCACGCGGTTTACTCCATCCGGTGCTCGCCCCGCAACATCGCCTCGCGGTCAAATACCCTCTGGATCTCCCCGTGCGCCATAAACGCCGCCCGGTCGGACATGTGTGCAATCACGTCCGCATCGTGGCTCACCAGCAGGTAGGTCATGCCGTGCTCGGCCTTCAGGCGGTTGAGCAAGTTCAGGATCTCCGCCTGCACCGACATATCCAGCGCCGAGGTTGGCTCGTCCAGCAGCAGAAGCTGCGGGCGCAGCAGCAGCGCGCGGGCAATGGCTACGCGCTGGCGCTGGCCGCCGGAAAGCTGATGCGGGTAACGTTTACCCGCGTCGGCGGAAAGCCCGACCTGCTGCAGCGCATCCGCCACTTTCTCCGCAATCTGCGTTTCGCCGTGGATGTTTAACGGCTCCGACAGGGTGCGCGCAACGGTGTGGTTTGGGTGCAGCGACGCCCACGGATCCTGAAACACCATCTGCACGTTGCGGCGAAGCTCGCCTTCAAAACGCCGTCCTGGCCGTAGCGCGTCTCCCAGGATCGAAATGCGCCCGTTCCACTCGCGCTGCAATCCCGCCAGCACGCGCAGAATAGTCGATTTCCCGCAGCCGGATTCGCCGATCAGGCTGAAGGTTTCGCCTTTCTCGATGCCAAAGCTGGCGGCGGAGACCGCCGTTTTCTCCCCGAATATCACCTGGAGATCGTTAACCTCAACGAGCGCCATTATCGGCCTCCTTCCACGGCTGCGTGCGGTCCAGCGTCGGCAGCATCTGGCCGAAGGTGCTCGCGTTTGGACGGCAGGTCCACAGGGTGCGCGTATACGGGTGCGTCGCCTGCGGAAGCCTGTTCGCCGCCATCTCATCGACCTTTTCGCCCTGAAACATCACCAGCACGCGGTCGCAGTGTTCCGCCACCAGCGGCAGATCGTGGCTGATGAGCAGCATCGCCATCTGGCGTTCTTCGCTCTGCTGCACCAGCAGCTCGAGGATCTGATTGCGCAGGCGGGCGTCCAGCGCGGAGGTGGGTTCGTCGGCAATCAGCACCTGCGGGTTGTTGATCAGCGCAATCGCAATCATCACCCGCTGGCCCATGCCCCCGGAGAGTTCGCCGGGGTAGCGCGTGAGGACATGTTCGTTGAGCCCGACGGCGCGGATGATGTCGTGAATGCGCGCCCTGCGCTCGGCGCGGGGCAGGCGCTGGTGCAGGGTCAGCGCCTCATCAAGCTGAGCGGCGACGTTTTGCGCCGGATTCAGCGCGTAGCGCGGGTCCTGCAGGACCATCGCAATCCCGTTGCCGCGCAGCGCCTGCCAGCGGCGGGTGCTCAGGGTCAGCAGGTCGTTGCCGAGCACGTTAAGCCGGTTCGCGCTCACGATGCCGGGTTTGCGCACCAGCCCCATCAGGGCGCGGGCGGACATTGATTTGCCCGAGCCGGATTCCCCCACCAGCGCCAGCCGCTCGTTGCCCAGCGTGAAGCTCAGATTGTTGACCACGCGCGCGGCGGGGTAGTCGATATTCAGCGCATCGACGGTGACGCGTTGTTCAGTCATGCTGTGGCTCCAGTACGTCGCGCAGGCCGTCGCCCAGCAGGTTAAAGGCGAGGCTTGCAAACAGAATCGCCCCGCCCGGAATGGCGGCTATCCACCACTGGTCGAAAATCACCTGCATACCGTCGGCAATCATCGCGCCCCATTCGGCCATCGGCGGACGGGCGCCAAGACCGAGGAAGCCCAGCCCGGCGGCCGCCAGAATAATGCCCGCCAGATCCAGCGCCAGCCGCACAATCGCCGACGGCAGGCACAGGGGCAGAATATGGCCGACCAGCAGGCGCGGACCGCGAATGCCCATCATCTCGGCGGCGGCGAGGTAGTCGCTGTGGCGCAGACGCTGGATCTCGCTCCGCGCCTGCCGCGCGTAGGCGGGCCAGGTGGTTAAGGCCAGCGCCAGCGCGCCGTTGACCAGCCCCGGGCCAAGCATCGCCACAAACGCGAAGGCGAGGATCAGGCGCGGCATCGACATTACCACGTCGGTAAAACGCATCAGGATGCGCTCCAGCCAGCCGCCGTAATAGCCGGACAAAATCCCCACCAGCAGCCCGGCGGGCAGGGTGATTACGGTAACTAACGCCACCAGCCCGAGCGCCGGGCGGGTGCCGTAGATCAGGCGCGAAAGCAGATCGCGCCCGTAGCTGTCGGTGCCCAGCCAGTGCTGGCTGTTCGGTGCCTGCAGGCGCGCGGCGGCGTCCTGCCAGTTCGGGTCAAGCGGCGCGAGCCAGGTTGCGAACACGGCGATAGCCACCAGCAGCGCGATGGCAGCCAGCCCGCAAAACGCGGCAGGGGAGCGGCGCAGGCGGCGTAAGAAAAGATAAAACGGCATCAGCGCACCCTGGGATCGGTCGCCCGCACGAGCAGGTCGGTAAGGTTATTGATCAGCACAAAGCAGACGCCAATCAGCAGCGTGCCGCCCATGACGGCGGTGGTGTCTCCGGCGAACAGGGCGGTGGTGAGGTAGCGCCCGATCCCCGGCCAGGAGAAGACAGTTTCGGTTAATACCGCGCCTTCCAGCATGCTGGTGTAGGCGAGGGCGATTACCGTCAGCAGGGTACCGCGAATGTTCGGCAGCACGTGGCGCAGCAGGATGGTCATCTCCCCGGCGCCCTTGGCGCGGGCAAGGAGAATGTACTCTTTGTTCATTTCGCTCAGGCAGGCGGAACGCGTCAGACGCGTGATGCTCGCCAGCGAGTAATAGGCCAGCAGCAGCACCGGCAGCACCAGGTGGCTGAGGGCGTTGCGGAACGCCTCGCGATCGCCGGAAAGCCAGGTATCCACCAGCGCAAAGCCGGTGCGCGGCTCGACGGTGAACTGCCAGATATCGTCCAGCCTGCCGGGACCCGCGCTCCACTGCAGCTTCGCGTAGAAAAGGGCCAACATCAGCAGGCCGAGCCAGAAAATCGGTACCGAGTTGCCGAGCAGGGTGAGCGTTCTGATGGCGAGATCGAGCGGCGAACCGGCGTAGCGGGCGCACAGCACCCCGGCAATCACGCCGAGCACGGCGCCGATGATTAATGCCAGCGTGGCCAGCTCCAGCGTGGCGGGGAACGCGTGCAGCAGGTCCTGCAGCACCGGCTGCCCGGTGGCGCTGGCGGTGCCTAAATCACCGTGGGCAAGGTTTTGCAGGTAGTGCCAGAACTGCACGGGCAGGGGACGATCCAGCCCAAGCTGGTGGCGAACCTGATCGTAGGTTGACTGGCTGGCGTGATCGCCGACGATCTGCAGCACGCGATCGACAGGTGAAAACGCCGAGAGCGCAAACGTGACGAGCAACAGCCCGAAGAGCGTGAGCAGCAGGGTCAGTAGACCCTGGATCACGCGGGTGGAAAGATGTGGCATGGGAAAATCGTTATCCTGAAAATATGCACGGACGACCCCCTCTCCCTGTGGGAGAAGGAGAAGGGCTACTTCGTGACGCGGTCGTACCAGACCATATCCGCGTTCAGCCCCTGCTGATACCCCTTCACGTTATCGCGCACCACGATCTGGGTTTTGCCCTGATCGACGAACACGTACGGCGAGCTCTGCTGCAGCTGCTCCTGCATCTTCTTGTACAGATCCAGACGCTTCGCCGGATCCGGCTCGGCTACCGCCGCCAGCGTGGCTTTGTTCAGCTCCGGGATTTTCCAGCCGTTCAGCCCGGCCACGGTGCTGGATTTACCGTCGTTCCACGCGAAGGCGCTGGCGTTAGAGTGCGCGTCGAAGTAGTCCGGGATCCACAGACGAATCGCCGCCTGATGCTGCTTCGCGCGCACGCGGGCATAGACCTGGCTCCCGGCGGCAGGCAGCAGATCGACCTTCACGCCGCCCTGAGCAAAGCTCGCCTGCATCGACTGGGCGATGGTGATAAACGGCGGCTTGTTCTCCACGTCCAGCGTGAAGTGCGCGTCTTTAATGCCCGCTTTGGCGAGAATGGCTTTCGCTTTTGACGGGTCAAACTTAAACGGGTTGTCTTCCAGCGCGCCCGGCAGGCCGACCGGCAGGAAGCTCTGATGAACAAAGTACTGGCCTTTCAGCAGATTTTTGGTGATGCCTTCATAATCGACCAGCCAGCGCGCGGCTTCCCAGAACGCCGGGTTGTTCAGCAGCGGGTTGGCGCTGTTGCCGGTGTTAAACACCAGGTAATTTTGCTCGGCGGACGGAATGCTCAGCACCTGAACGCCCGGCTTGCCGTCCAGGGCGCTTATCTGATCTGCTCCGAGATCGCGCGCCACGTCGGCATCACCCTGCTGGATCAGCAGGCGGCGTGAAGCAGGGTCCGGCACGTTTTTGATGATGATGCTTTTAAGCTTCGGCGCGCCGCCGGGGGCTGACTCGTTGGCTTCCAGCACGATGGCCTGATGCGGCTGATAGACGCGCATTTTGAACGCGCCGCTGCCCGCCGAGTGCATTTTCAGCCAGGCGTTACCGAAGTCGTTATCCTTCACATTTGCCGCGACCTGCTTTTCATCCACGATGGAGGCAATCGGCGTGGAGAGAATATTCAGCGCCACCGACGGGCTAACGTCCGCCGTCCAGTGAAGCTGGAGGGTATGATCGTCCACCTTTTTCAGCTGGCTGGCGATGTTGCTCGCGTCCCAGCCCAGCACGTTCAGAATAAAGGCCGGGGATTTGTTCAGCGTCACGGCGCGGGTATAAGAGAAAATCACGTCTTCCGGGCGCAGCGGGTTGCCGGAGGCGAATCTGGCATCGGGCTTAAGTTTGATCGTCAGCGTTTTTGCTGCCGCGTCCGCTTCCCAGCTTTCTGCCAGAATCGGGGTTATTTTTTCGGGGTTATCGCGATCCGGCTGTACCAGGCGCTGATACAGGCTCGGCACGGTCTGGATGCTGGAAAGCTCGTTGGCTTCGGCCGGGTCGAGGCTCACGATGTCATCCAGCCCCTGGGCAACAACCAGCGTGTTGGGCGGAGTAGCGGCGTGGACAGCGCCTGAGAGCGCAGCCAGCACCAGTAACGGCAACAGTTTTTTCGTCATAGCGATCCCTGAGAAGAATATATTGTGATTGTTTTATGCTCCGCTACGTTAGGTCGACTCTGACATTCCGCAAAGTCGAAATTCAGCTTTGCTTATATCTTGCGGGAATATCGCATGCGCTCGGGCTATTAAAATACGCTGCTTTTCGCCCGCTTTTTAACCTGCTATAACAAACTCCTTACCTTTCAGGGAGTCACCGCCGTGCCCGAAATCAATCAACATGGTCAAACCGTTAACGATATCGTTCCAGACTGGAGAGGCGCGCGCGTATTAACCCGCACGCCGCTGTTCGGCCAGTATTGCCGCCTGGAGCCGCTGGATGCCGATCTCCACGCGGCCGATCTCTATGAGGCCTACGCGCTGGGCGACGACAGCGACTGGACGTGGCTTGCCAGCACGCAGCCAGCTAGCGTTGAAGCTACCGCCCACTGGATCGTGGCTAAGGTGATGGACGATGAGCTGGTGCCGTTTGCCGTCATTGATTTACGCACCGAACGCGCGGTGGGGCTGGTGAGCTATATGGCTAACGAGCGGCTGCTGGGGTCGGTGGAGATTGGGCATGTAACATGGTCTCGCAGGATGAAAGGAACCAGGATGGGAACCGAAACGGTATGGCTGCTGCTGAAAAACGCGTTTGAGCACGGCTACCGGCGCGTCGAGTGGAAGTGCGATTCCATGAACATTGCGTCACGCAGCGCGGCGGAGCGGCTGGGGTTTGTCTGGGAAGGTCGCCTGCGCCAGAAGCTGGTGCGCAAAGGGCGCAACCGCGACAGCGATATGCTTTCTATTATTGACGGCGAGTGGCCGCAAAGAGACGCCGAGCTGCGCGCCTGGCTGGCGGCGGAGAATTTTGACGGGGAAGGGCGGCAGATTAAGCGGCTTGAGGCGTTTCGGTTATAAGTGTTTTATGTAGGGTACATCTGAAACGGTCGATCAATCTGCGGAAATGGCAATTTCGATCAAATTCGTTTTTCCGGACTGTAGCCCCTGCGTCACCGCCGAGGCGATATCCGCGGCCTGGGTCACCCGACAGCAGCGGATACCCATCGCGGTGCCCAGCGACTGGAAATCAATTTGCGGGTTAATCAGATCCATCCCGATAAAGCGACCCAGCTTTGTCGAACTGTAGCCCGGCTGTCCTTTCATGAAGTTTTTCAGGATGTTGTACTCCAGGTTATTCATCACGATAAAGGTGACGGGCAGATTTTCGTGTGCCGCCGTCCAGAGCGCCTGCGGCGAGTACAGGGAGGCGCCGTCGCCAACCAGACACACAACCGGCTCGCGCCCCAGCCCCAGCGAGTGACCTACTGCTGCAGGCATTCCCCAGCCCAGACCACCGCCGCGCATAAAGTAGTAGCGCGGGTGCTGCTGGTCGGAGATAAACCGGCGAACGTGTCTGGCCGTTGCAATCGCTTCGTCGACAATCGTGGTGCCAGGCGGAACGGACTTTATCACCTCGTAGGCCGCGACCATCGGCGAAATCGCCGGGCGCAGCCGCTCGGCTGCCAGACGCTCTTCCTGCAGTTGCCACTCTTTTTCACGTTCAGCGCGTGCCGCTTTGAGCAGCCGCTGATGCGTCAATTTGCTTGCCACCCGGCGCTGCTCAAGCTTCGGCAACAGTTCCTTCAGGGAGAGTTTTATATCCCCCATCACCGAGAGGCGGGTGGCATACGTGCGGCCAAGTTCGTTCATATCCGCCGAGAGCTGATACACCGCACAGGTTTCCGGAATGGCCTCGCCTTCGCTGTACAAAATGGTAATCAGGCTTCTGCCGCCGATGATAAATACGGCATCGTAGGCGTTGATGATGCTGGCGATTTCGCTGGCGGTGGTGGGCATATTGCCCCGCCAGAGCGCGTGCTGGGTGGGAAAAGGCAAATTCAGCGGCCAGGAGGAGCCGTAGACGTGGGCGCCGAGCGCTTCCGCCAGCTGGACAATCTCCTGCGTCGAGCCGCTGGAGTGCACCTCATCGCCCGCCACAATCATGATCCTGCCGGGGGTGACTATGCTTAGCGCCTGCGCCAGTTCGTCCAGCGAACCCGCCACGGTGTGGTAGTTCACTTTAGAGGCCGTTTGTATCCCGGCGTCGCTCAGCTCTTCCATCACGTTCATTGGCAGGGATAGCAGCACCGGACCCGCGGGAGGATAGCTGGCGGCATGAAAGGCCCGGCGCACAAGAACCGGGAGCTGATCTGCGCTGGTGACCTCCTGCGCCCATTTCACCACCGGCGATCCAATGGAGACAATGTCATCGTACAGAAGCGGGTCGCGCACATAGTGCCGGGTATCCTGCTGCCCGACGGTGACAACCAGCGGCGTTTTCATGATCCGCGAATTAATGAGATTCCCCATGCCGTGCCCAAGACCGCTGGCGGTATGCAAATTGATAAAACCGGTCTTGCCGGAGGCTTTCGCGTAGCCGTCGGCAATGGCGACCACGCTGCTCTCCTGGAGTGCCAGAATATAGTGAATATTTTCATGGCGAAGAAGGGCATCAATGAGCGGGAGTTCGGTGGTGCCGGGGTTGCCAAAAATATATTCCACACCTTCACTCTCCAGCACATCAAGGAGAATATCGGCACCCGATCGCATATTTAAATCTGATATGGACGTTAATGATTTAATCATAATGACACCTCATTCAGCGTTATTTAACTCATGCTAAAATTCTTCCTGCGTAGGACGGACAATTATTTCATTTACATCAACGTCGCCAGGCTGTTCGATAGCAAATAAGACGGCTCTGGCAATCGACTCTGCCGGAATAGCCTGCTTATAAAATTCATGCAGGAACTGTTTGCTCGGGGCATCAGAGCTGCCAAACTGCAGCTCGCTTTCAACGGCGCCGGGTGAAATAAGGGTAGTCCGAACGGTTTTCCCCGCTTCCTGACGTAAGCCTTCACTCAGGGCGCGGACGGCGAATTTCGTGGCGCTGTACACCACGCCGCCGGGGGCAAGGACCTTGATACCCGCCACGGAGGCCACGTTAATAAAGTGTCCGCTCCCCTGACGCTGGAATACCGGGAATGCCGCTGCGATCCCGTACAGCACGCCTTTGATATTGGTATCAATCATCCGGTCCCACTCGTCGGTTTTCAGCTCGCTGAGGGGGGCAATCGCCATAAAGCCCGCGTTGTTGATCAGCACGTCGACGCGCTGGTATGCGGCAACGGCAGCGTCAATCGCGCGCTGAACCTCCTCCTGTCGGGTCACGTCCGCCTTCACGGCAATCGCCTGGCCGCCCTGCTGAATAATGCGATCCACCAGGGCGTTAATTCTCTCCAGACGACGGGCAACCAGCACCAGAGAAAAAGGTTTATTTGCCAGATGAAGGGCAATGGCCTCACCAATACCGCTGCTGGCACCGGTGATAACAACAACTTTGTTTGCACTATTATTCATAATCTTATCTCACTGTTGTGTGATTCAAAAAAAATAAAATGCAGAGAAGGATTAAAGAATGATGACGAATTCTTTACCCCTTTTTAGAAATATATTGTATATATCGAATTAAATAGCATTCGATTTAAACTTAATGGAGTTACAGGGAGAGTGTCAATAAAGTTTCAAATAATAAAATTCATTGCGGTGCTAATATTTAATTCTTATATGTAACAGCCAATATTATGTACAGGATTGAGTATTGAAAAATCTCTCTTTTCTTATCACGCGGGCGTAAATCCGGGGAAGGCAGATTAAGATGCTCGCGGCCCTGCGAACAAGGCCGGAGGATTAAATCTTGCCGCTGTACAGCACGGGGCCGGTGGGTTGACCGGTGGGTGATCCCCCTTTAGGTTCAAGGCTTATGGCTATCATCGCGTCAGGGGTAAGGGTGTTGTTCCTGAGGGCAACATCAGTCGGTATATCATTTTGCAGCAGCCCAAGGGATATCGGGGCCTTACCGGCAGGAATAAGCCAAAGCTGCAGGCTGTTTTGCGCCGCGACAGCGTTCGGTCTGAGAGGGGTGATGCTCAGATACTGGCGGCGGCTGTCCGCACTGACGATCCATTGCCCGTGCTGTTGGACATCGTTGAGCACCATCAGCGGTGCGAGTTCCGGCGTTCGGGTGGAATACCAGGTCACGACGGTAACGGCGGCGAGGCCGGCCGCGACCATCCAGCCGAGATAGGACCGGCTTTGGCGCAAAGGCTTTTTCGGCGGCAGATCGAGGATGATCCTCTTCCACACCGTCTCGGATGGGTTCACGGGCGCGAGATGACTGTCGAGCGTGCTGAACGTCTCCTGCCAGTACGCCACGCGGGCGGCCAGACCGGGCTCAGCGGCAAGTCTTTTCTGGAACTGAAGCCGCGCCCCTCCGCGCAGGGTACCGAGGGCATACTCCGCAGCCAGCATGTCATCGCGTTTTTCGCTGTCGTTCATAGGCCCACGCACTCCCGAAGATGATCCATCGCGCGGCGGATCCAGCTTTTTACCGAGCCCACGGGCTGCTGAAGCCAGTCGGCAATTTCGCTGTGGGACATGCCCTGATAGTAGGCGAGCGTAATGCTCTGACGCTGTTCGTGACTCAGATGATCCAGACAATGCCTGAGCCGTGCTGCCTGCGCGTCGTCGTGCCAGTTGTTTTGCTCATCGCTTTCGCTCAGCAGAATATCTTCCGAATACGACTCCTCGCGGGCGGCAGCCCGGGTTTGCCCGCTGCGCAGCCAGTCAATACAGCGGTTGCGAACAATATGCGTAAGCCAGGTCATCGGAGAGCTCAGGGCGGCGTTATAGGTTTCGGCTTTACTCCAGACGGTGACAAAACAGTCGTGAAGGATCTCTTCTGCCCAGGCGCGATGATGAAGCATGCGCAGCGCGACGGCAAACAGGTGAGGCGATGTGAGTCGGTAAAGTTGTTCAAATGCGCGGCGATCGCCGTTAGCGATCGCCTGCATTAATTTCAACTGCTGTTGAGCCAGCGCGTTATCCATGTTTTTCCCGGAAGGCAACGTCACACTTCCGAAGTATAGACAACTACTTAGGCATCAGGACGGTATCAATCACATCGATCACGCCATTTTTCTGATGGACGTCATAGGTGCTGATGTTCGCCACGTTACCTTTACCATCCTTGAGCTGAATATTGTGCGGGCCGTTACTCATGATCCACAGCGGTTGACCGTTAACGGTTTTCAGCTCCGCGTGGCCGCCGCCCTGTTTAATTTTCTGCTCCAGCGCTTTCATATCGTAATTACCGGCGACCACGTGATAGGTCAGGATGCTGGTGAGCGTGGCTTTGTTTTCGGGTTTGACCAGGTTCTCGACCGTGCCGGCAGGCAATTTCGCAAACGCCGCATCGGTGGGCGCAAAGACGGTGAAGGGCCCTTTACTCTGTAGCGTATCCACCAGCCCGGCCGCTTTAACCGCCGCCACCAGCGTGGTGTGATCTTTTGAGTTCACGGCGTTTTCAACAATGTTTTTGCTCGGGAACATTTCCGCTCCGCCCACCATCACGGAGCCAGACGTCATGGCCGCTGATGCGCCTGCACAGAAGAGTAAAGCGCTGGATACGAATGCAACACTGAGTAGCTTTTTCATCATTTATCCTCGGATTAAGGAGCAAAGGCGTTGCTCACATACTCACATACGAGGGCAGGGGAGAAACTGGATGCAGGCAAATGAAAATAAATTTTGGGCGGGGGAGTGAATTCCCTCTCCCCGGCGGGGAGAGGGGAAATGGCTTAGCGTCTTACCGGCGCCCCGTTCGCCACATAATACGCCGCCGTGCTCTTCGCCAGCGGCTCGCGCCCGCGGATCGCGTCGGCAATTTTTTCGCCAATCATAATAGTGGTGGCGTTCAGGTTGCCGGTGATGATCTGCGGCATGATTGACGCATCCACCACGCGCAGCCCTTCCAGCCCGTGAACGCGGCCTTCGCCGTCGACCACCGCCATCTCGTCATAGCCCATCTTACAGGTGCCGCACGGGTGGAAGGCGGTTTCGGCGTGGTTACGCACGAACTCGTCGAGCTGTTCGTCGGTCTGGCATTCGATACCCGGGCTGATTTCGCGACCGCGATATTTGTCCAGCGCGGGCTGGTGCATGATCTCGCGGGTGATGCGGATAGCGTCGCGGAACTCCTGCCAGTCCTGCTCGTGAGACATATAGTTGAACAGGATCGCCGGATGCTGATGCGGATCGCGGGACTTGATGCGCACGTGGCCGCGGCTCGGGGAGCGCATGGAGCCAACGTGGCACTGGAAGCCGTGCTCTTTAACCGCGTTCGAGCCGTTGTAGTTAATCGCTACCGGCAGGAAGTGGTACTGAATGTTCGGCCATTCGAACTCTTCACGGCTGCGGATAAAACCGCCCGCTTCGAAGTGGTTGCTCGCGCCCACGCCGGTGCCGCCAAACAGCCACTCGGCGCCAATCTTCGGCTGGTTCCACCACTGCAGGGCAGGGTAGAGGGAGACCGGCTCTTTGCATTCGTACTGGAGGTACATCTCCAGGTGATCCTGCAGGTTTTCGCCCACGCCGGGCAGGTCGTGCACCAGCGGGATATCGAACTGCTTCAGCAGCTCCGCGCTGCCCACGCCGGAGCGCTGCAGGATCTGCGGGGAGGCAATCGCGCCTGCACACAGCAGTACCTCTTTATTCGCCGTCGCTCTGGACGGGATGGTGCTTTCGCCCTCCAGCCACTCGACGCCCGCCGCGCGCTTGCCGTCAAAAATAATATGATCGGTCATGGCGTGGGTGCGGATGGTCAGGTTCGGGCGCTTTTTAGCCTGGTCCAGATAGCCGCGCGCGGTGCTGGCGCGTCGGCCCTGCGGCGTGACCGTGCGGTCCATCGGGCCGAAGCCTTCCTGCTGATAGCCGTTGAGATCGTCGGTGCGCGGGTAGCCCGCCTGCACGCCCGCCTCCACCATCGCCTCAAACAGCGGGTTCACGCCCGGTTTCGAGGTGGTGACGCTCACCGGACCGTCGCCGCCGTGATAGTCGTTCGGCCCCACGTCGCGCGTCTCCGCCTTGCGGTAGTAGGGCAGGCAGTTGAGGTAGCTCCAGTGCTCAAGGCCAGATTCTTTGGCCCAGTTGTCGAGATCCATCGCGTTACCGCGGATGTAGCACATGCCGTTGATCAGCGACGAGCCGCCCAGCCCTTTGCCGCGTCCGCACTCCATGCGGCGGTTGTTCATGTAAGGCTCTGGCTCGGTTTCATACGCCCAGTTGTAGCGCTTGCCCTGCAGCGGAAACGCCAGCGCGGCGGGCATCTGGGTGCGGAAGTCAAAGCGGTAGTCCGGCCCGCCCGCTTCAAGCAGCAGGACGGTGGTATTCGGATCTTCAGTCAGTCGCGTTGCCAGTACGTTGCCGGCAGAGCCGGCCCCGATAATGATGTAGTCAAATTGCAAATAAACCTCCCGGTTAAAATATGGACTGGAATTTACCCATCTCAACCTGGATGGACTTCACCTGGGTGTAGCTCTGTAGCGTCATCACGCCGTTCTCGCGGCCAATGCCGGAGTGTTTGTAGCCGCCGACCGGCATTTCTGCGGCGGATTCACCCCAGGTGTTGATCCAGCAGATGCCCGCTTCGAGCTGATGAATGGCGCCGTGCGCGCGGTTCAGGTCGGCAGTGACGATGCCCGCCGCCAGACCGTAGTCGGTGTCGTTGGCGCGGCGGATCGCTTCTTCTTCGCTTTCATAGGTGAGGATGGACATCACCGGGCCGAAGATCTCTTCGCGCACGATGGTCATCTCGTCGGTGCAGTCGGTGAACACGGTCGGGGCAACCCACGCGCCGTTGTCGAAGCCTTCGCCCTTCAGCGCGTCGCCGCCGCACAGCACGCGCGCGCCTTCCTCTTTGCCTTTGGCGATGTAGCGCAGCACGCTGTCGCGGTGCGGGAAGCTGACCATCGGGCCGAAGTTGGTGCGTTCGTCGAACAGATCGCCCGCGCGGATGCGGCCCACGCGCTCGGCAATTTTCTGCTCAAACGCGGCCTTGAATTTCGCGGGTACAAACACGCGGGTGCCGTTGGTGCACACCTGGCCGGAGCTGAAGAAGTTCGCCATCATGGCTATGTCTGCCGCGAGATCCAGATCGGCGTCGTCGAAAATAATCAGCGGGGATTTACCGCCCAGCTCCATCGTCACCTCTTTCAGGGACGAGGCCGCCGAGTTGGCCATCACCTTTTTGCCGCTGGCGACGCCGCCGGTGAAGGAGACTTTCGCGATGCCCGGATGCTCGGTCAGGTACTGGCCGGTCTCCGCGCCCACGCCCGGCAGGACGTTAAACACGCCGTCCGGCAGGCCCGCTTCGGTGTAGATTTCTGCGAGCTTCAGGGCGGTGAGCGGCGTCACTTCGCTCGGCTTGAAGATCATTGCGTTGCCCGCCGCCAGCGCCGGGGCGGATTTCCACAGGGCGATCTGGATCGGGTAGTTCCACGCGCCGATACCCGCCACTACGCCCAGCGGCTCGCGGCGGGTGTAGACGAACGAGGTCTCACGCAGCGGGATCTGGCTGCCTTCCAGCGCCGGGATCAGCCCCGAGTAGTACTCCAGCACGTCCGCGCCGGTGACGATATCGACGGTTGAGGTTTCAGAAAACGCTTTACCGGTATCGAGGGTTTCCAGCTTCGCCAGCTCATCATTGCGCTCGCGCAGGATATCGACGGCGCGACGCAGAACGCGCGAGCGCTCCATGGCGGCCATCGCCGCCCATATTTTTTGTCCGCGTTTTGCGCTTTCGACGGCGCGGTCCACGTCTTGGCGTCCGGCGGCCTGTACGCTCGCCAGAACTTCACCGTTGGCCGGGTTGATGGTCTCGAAGGTGCGACCGCTGGTGGCGGAGGTATAACCACCATTGATATAAAGCTGCTGTTCTGCCATTCGGGACATAAATTCTCCTCGGTTATTCGGTCGGTAAATGCTGGCTGATGAAGTGGCTGGTGAGCGACTGCGCCAGGGTTTTATCCAGCGGCTTGCCGCTCAGCGCGGCGCGCAGCCACAGCCCGTCGATCAGCGCCGCCAGGCCGTAGCCCGCCTCTTCGGCCTGTTCGCGCGGCAGCTCACGGCGGAACTCGTACACCAGGTTTGACAGCAGGCGACGGCTGCTCACCTGCTGCAGACGGTAGAGCATCGGCTGGTGCATGCTGCTCGCCCAGAAGGCCAGCCAGGCCTTCATTGCCGCTCCGCTGGTCTGGGTTTCATCAAAATTGCCGCCGACAATTGCCTGCAGGCGCTGCTCCGCGCTGCCGTCCGGCAGGGCGCGTAAGCGGCTCAAAACCGCGTCGCGCAGCTGGCCGGTGATGTCGCGCATGGTCGCTTCCAGCAGACCGTTTTTGTCTTTGAAGTAGTGACTGATGATCCCCGTGGAAACGCCCGCCCGACGGGCGATCTGCGCGATCGTCGCGTCATGCATTCCCACTTCATTTATTGCTTCCAGCGTGGCGTCGATAAGCTGCCTGCGCCGGATCGGCTGCATCCCCACTTTGGGCATTTTTGCCACTCCATTCATCAGCGTTGGTAATACATTAAAGCGGTTTTTGATTGGACGTTCAATATAAAATGTGTCTTAATTGTTGCGGATTTGGATTTCAATAGTTACAAAAACAGTGGGGATACTGGATGACAGACCTTTCACAAGACAGAGAAAAAGACAAAATCAACCCGGTCGTTTTTTATACTTCCGCCGGGCTGATTTTGTTGTTTTCCCTGACGACCATCTTCTTTCGTGATTTTTCTGCCGAGTGGATTGGGCGCACCCTGAACTGGGTGTCGAAGACCTTCGGCTGGTACTATCTGCTGGCCGCGACGCTCTATATCGTCTTCGTGGTCTGCATTGCCTGCTCGCGCTTCGGCTCGGTGAAGCTCGGGCCTGAGCAGTCGAAGCCCGAGTTCAGCCTGCTGAGCTGGGCCGCGATGCTGTTTGCCGCGGGCATCGGCATCGACCTGATGTTCTTCTCCGTGGCGGAACCGGTTACGCAGTATATGCAGCCGCCGGAAGGGGCAGGGCAGACGATGGAGGCCGCGCGCCAGGCGATGGTCTGGACGCTGTTCCACTACGGCCTGACGGGCTGGTCGATGTACGCCCTGATGGGCATGGCGCTCGGATACTTTAGCTATCGTTATAATTTACCTCTCACCATCCGCTCCGCGCTGTACCCGATCTTCGGTAAAAAGATTAACGGCCCGATTGGCCACAGCGTCGACATTGCGGCGGTGATCGGCACCATCTTTGGTATCGCGACGACGCTCGGGATTGGCGTGGTGCAGCTCAACTACGGGCTGAGCGTGCTGTTTGATATCCCGGATTCGATGGCGGCCAAAGCGGCGCTGATTGCGCTCTCCGTCATTATCGCCACCATCTCGGTGACGTCGGGCGTCGATAAAGGCATCCGCGTGCTCTCCGAGCTGAACGTGGCGCTGGCGCTGGGCCTGATCCTGTTCGTGCTGTTTATGGGCGATACCTCGTTCCTGCTCAATGCCTTAGTGCTCAACGTAGGCGACTACGTGAACCGCTTTATGGGCATGACGCTGAACAGCTTCGCCTTTGACCGTCCGGTGGAGTGGATGAACAACTGGACGCTGTTCTTCTGGGCGTGGTGGGTCGCGTGGTCGCCGTTTGTCGGCCTGTTCCTGGCGCGTATTTCGCGTGGCCGCACCATCCGCCAGTTTGTGATGGGCACGCTGATTATCCCGTTCACCTTTACCCTGCTGTGGCTGTCGATTTTCGGCAACAGCGCGCTGCACGAGATCATCCACGGCAATGCAACCTTCGCGCAGGAAGCGATGGCGCACCCGGAGCGCGGCTTCTACAGCCTGCTGGCGCAGTACCCGGCGTTTACCTTTAGCGCCTCCGTGGCGACCATCACCGGCCTGCTGTTCTACGTCACCTCGGCGGATTCCGGCGCGCTGGTGCTGGGTAACTTCACCTCGAAGCTCAAAGATATCAACAGCGATGCGCCGAACTGGCTGCGCATCTTCTGGTCAGTCGCCATCGGCCTGCTGACGCTCGGCATGCTGATGACCAACGGCATTTCGGCGCTGCAGAACACCACGGTGATCATGGGCCTGCCGTTCAGCTTCGTCATCTTCTTCGTGATGGCCGGGCTGTATAAATCCCTCAAGGTGGAAGACTACCGCCGCGTCAGCGCCAGCCGCGACACCGCGCCGCGTCCGATGGGCGCGCAGGACAGGCTGAGCTGGAAGAAACGCCTCTCGCGCCTAATGAACTACCCGGGCACGCGCTACACCAAACAGATGATGGAGACGGTCTGCTTCCCGGCGATGGAAGAGGTCGCGCAGGAGCTGAAGCTGCGTGGGGCTTACGTGGAGCTGAAAAACCTGCCGCCGGAGGAGGGCGAGAACCTGGGGCACCTGGATCTGCTGGTGCACATGGGCGACGAGCAGAACTTTGTTTATCAGATCTGGCCGCAGCAGTATTCGGTACCCGGGTTTACCTACCGGGCGCGCAGCGGGAAATCAACCTACTACCGGCTTGAGACCTTCCTGCTGGAAGGGAGCCAGGGGAATGATTTGATGGACTACAGCAAGGAGCAGGTGATTACGGACATTCTGGACCAGTATGAACGGCACCTGAACTTTATCCATCTGCACAGGGAAGCGCCGGGGAATAGCGTGATGTTCCCGGATGTTTGAGATTTGCGCTGAATAACCTATAAAGGTATCGCCGTCGCCCTCAAGCCGGGTGGCGGCGATACCTTACCCGGTCTACAAAACCGGTTTACCGTAGACCTGATAAGCGCAGCGCCATCAGGCTTTTAGCAACGTAAACACGTTCCCATCATTATTCTGCCAGACGAGGGTGAAGCGTTTATCCTCAGGATAGTCTCCAGCCGGGTGCGAAAGCGCCAGCGTGATTGTTTTTTCCGTTAACTCTGTGACTCTCGCACACTCAAACCCCATGTAAATTTTTACCTTCGGAAAGAGGGCTTTAAACAAACTCTCTTTGGCACTAAAAGCCAGCGTCAGCGCCAGCGCGAAAGGATAGCCCGAGTGCGTCAGGCACATCGCCTCCTGCGCATCAATAATGCCGTCCTGGATTTCGCGGGCTTCGTGGTCTGGAAGAATGGCTTCGCAATCAATACCTACGAGCGCATCTAGGTGACGGACGACAACCGCCATCGCCTGCGTGCCGCTGTGGGTGATGCTCCCTGAGACGCCTTCCGGCCAGAGCGGTTCGCCGCTGGGGCCTATGCCGGGGATCGCGCGTTCATTTATCGCACCGAGCGCATGTGCGGCGGCGATGCGGCCTGCCAGATGCTCGGCTTTGCGTTTGCGCCCGGCGTTTGAAAGCTCGGCGTGGTGGGGGAGCCAGAGGAGATCGGCGTCGGTGAAGGTGTTTGGGTCGAAGGTGACGTGGTGAACGGTGTGGTTAGCGAGAGAAAATGTGCTGTGGGTGGTGTGCATGGTTTTCCCCTCTTGAATTGTGCGGCCTGATGCCCTCACCCCAGCCCTCTCCCACAGGGAGAGGGAGGCGTTGTTGCCTTTATCAGAAGCGCGTATTCACGCTCATGTACCAGGTACGGCCCGGCTCATTATACGTATACGCTCCCGCACCGTACATATATGCACCGGTGGTGGAATTTCCGGTCGTCTGGGCATTCCCCGCGCGCCACTGGCGTTTGTCGAAGACGTTGTCCACGCCGCCGGTCAGACTAACGTTTTTGGTCATGTCCCAGGTCGCGCTCAGGCCAACGATGCTGTACGGGCTGACTTCGTCTTTCTCAGACCCGGTCACCGGCTGACCTTTGTAGTTGTACTTCTTCGGCTGCTGCTTGCCGTACCAGGTAAAGGTCGACTGGAGCGACACGTCCTGATGAACCTGCCAGCTCAGGGTCGAGTTCAGCGTGTACTCAGGAATAATTGACAGACGGTCGCCGGTCTCCTTGTTCTTGCTCTGCAGCATGTAGGTGATGTTGTTGGTCCAGTTGATCGTGTCGCTGACCGGCACGTTCAGGGAGCCTTCCAGCCCTTCGACGACCGCTTTCGGAACGTTTTCCCACTGGTAGATATCCGTCTGCACTTTACCGGAAGAGGTGTGGCCAATCGGCGCGTAGCCCGCTTCAATCTTGTCGCGATAGTCGTTGCGGAACCAGGTCACGCCAGCCAGCCAGCCGTCACGTTTCCACTCCAGACCAATCTCTTTATTGATGCTGGTTTCGGCTTTCAGATCGTCGTTGCCCATCATGTAGCAGCCCACGCCGTCCGAGCTGGCGTAGCAGCCCTGGCCTTTGCTGTAGAGCAGGTAGTTCGGGTTGGTCTGGTACAGGCTCGGCGCTTTATAGGCGCGGGCGATCCCCATCTTCAGCGTGAAGTCATCCCCCAGACCCTGCGACAGGTTAAGTGACGGGCTCCAGTTGTTGCCGACGATGGTGTGGTGGTCGAAGCGCAGGGCAGGGGTCAGCATGGTGCTGTCGGTCAGCTCCATGTTGTTTTCGGCGAACAGAGAGAAAATCTCTGCCGACGTGTACGGGCTGCGGTCATTGCTCATGCCCGGAATGGTGCCGCCCTGCTGGGTTTGGGTGAAGGAGGTCGAGTCCTTCATGCGCTGCTGGTTCCACTCGGTGCCGAGCGTCAGGTTCTGGTTAACGAGGAAATCAATCGGCAGGTTGATCTCGCTGTGCAGCATCACGTCGGCCAGGTCGGTGTCGGTGAATTTATTGCTGTTGAACAAGCCTTCCGTACCGCCCGCCAGACCTTCGCCCAGGCGGGAGTTGCGGGTGTGTTCGTACTGTGCCCAGCTGCTGGTGGTGATGCCGTTATCCCAGCCGCCGTTCCAGGTCACCGCGAAGTTCTGGCGGTAGATACGGTTAGTCTCTTTGCCGTAATTCTTCTTCACCAGCGCGCTGTCGTTGTTGGTGTTCTGCGTGTCGCCCGCGTAGAGGTTGTTCTGGCGGCTGTAGCCCGCCTCAAACTCCAGGGACTGCATGGGCGCGAAGTCCCAGCGCACCACGCCGTTGATGTCCTTGTTTTCCACGCCCTCACGGCCAGCCGGCAAGGTGTTGGCGTAGGCACCGGTACGATCGGACTGGTGGCCCTGGTTGATATCCCACGCGTCGGCCTGGGTTTTATCGAGGTTACCGAACATGCGGAAGCTGAAGTCGCCGCCCAGGGGGCCGCTCAGGCTGAAGTTGGTGCGCCTGGTGGAACCTTCGTCCTTATGTTCTGGCGCGTTCAGGTAGGTGTTCCAGGAGCCGTGCCACTGGTCGTCGAATTTTTTGGTGATGATGTTCACCACGCCGCCAGCCGCACCGTTGCCGTAGCGCGCGGCTGCCGGACCACGGATCACTTCGATGCGCTCGATCATCTCCGGCGGCACCCAGCCGGTATCGCCGCGGGTGTCTCGCTCGCCGCGCCAGCCCAGACGAATAGAGTTGCGGCTGGTGACCGGCTTGCCGTCGATCAGGATCAGCGTGTTTTCCGGTCCCATCCCGCGAATGTCAATCTGACGGTTGTTTCCGCGCTGGCCGCTGGTGGAGTTCCCGGTGAGGTTAACGCCGGGCATGGTGCGGATGATTTCCGCCACGTCGCGCGCGGGCGGATTTTTGCGGATCTCGTCGGCGGTGATGGTCGACACGCCCGGCGCCTGTAAATTCTGCTCGGCGGCGGTGATCACCATGGTGTCTTCGTGCTGCGCAGAGGCGGTGTTGTCGTCTGCCACGGCGGGCAGCGCGACACCATAAATCCCTAAATTGACCAGCAAGGCCAGAGAGTGAATCTTCTTATTCATTGTACGTCCCGCTTTTATGGTTATTTAATGAGCGCGCTTCCCACAGCGCGGGCATTACGCTATTGCAAATGCAAATAGTTATCAATAATATTATCAATAAAATTTGCTCTGAAACAAAAAAGACTGTGAAACATGGGGTTATAAGGGTGACGACGTTAACAACCGGAAGTGAAGCGTGGTGGCGGTCGAAAAACGGACCTGAATGGGAACGTCAGAAGGAGAAGTGTCGCGTCACCTTCTGGTGGCGGGATCCGGCAGGAACGCAGAAAACCTCATCGGTCAAACGCGTCTGGCTCTACGTTACCGGCGTGACCGATCACCATCAAAATGCTCGCCCGCAGTCCCTCGAGCGCATCCCGGATACCAACGTCTGGCAGTGGCAGGGCGAATTCAGCCCCGAGTGGCGCGGGAGCTACTGTTTTATCCCTTCTGAAAATGAAAACGATTTTGCCGATACCGTGTTTGAAGGCGAACTGCCGGACCGCATGGCGCTGCGCGAAGGCTGGCGCAAGCTGCTGCCGCACGCGGTGTCCGACCCGCTGAATCCGCAGAGCTGGCGCGGCGGGCGCGGTCATGCCGTTTCGGCGCTGGAGATGCCGGACGCGCCCGTTCAGCCCGGCTGGGACCGCCCCGATACGCCGTATCAACAGCCGGTCTGCATTGAGTGGAACAGCGAGCGTCTCAACAACCGTCGGCGCGTGTGGATTTTTACCCCCGGGGACGACTGCCCCGAACGCCCGCTGGCGGTGCTGCTCGACGGGCAGTTCTGGGCCGAAAGTATGCCCGTCTGGCCTGCGCTGGCGTCGCTCACCAACGGGTGCAAACTGCCCTCTGCGGTATATGTATTGATCGATGCGATCGACATGGAACACCGCAGCCGCGAATTGCCCTGTAATCCCGATTTCTGGCTGGCGGTACAGGAAGAGCTTCTCCCTCTTGTAAAACATCTCGCGCCCTTCAGCGACCGCGCCGATCGTACCGTGGTGGCGGGCCAGAGCTTTGGCGGCCTCTCTGCGCTTTATGCTGGCCTCAACTGGCCGCAGCGGTTTGGCTGCGTGCTGAGCCAGTCCGGCTCGTACTGGTGGCCGCACCGCGGCGGGCAGCAGGAAGGGCACCTCATCGAACAGCTCAGAGCCGGTGAGCTGGCCGCGAGCGGGCTGCGTATCGTCCTCGAGGCCGGGCGCAACGAGCCGCTGATTTTCAATGCCAATCAGGCGATTTATGCCGAACTACCCGCGCAGCAGGTTACCTGGCGTCAGGTTGACGGCGGACACGATGCGCTTTGCTGGCGCGGTGGGCTGACGCAGGGGCTGATGACCCTCTGGCAGCCGCTCATTCAATAACGGAGTCTGTATGGAATTCAGCAATCCTTTCGATAATCCGCAGGGACAGTTCGCCATTTTGCAAAACGACCGTGGGCAGTACAGCCTGTGGCCGCAGCAGTGCGAACTGCCGGCGGGGTGGCGCGTGGTGTGCGAAGCGCAGTCTCAGGAGGCGTGCCAGCAGTGGCTGGCCGGGCACTGGCGCACGCTTGAACCGTCCCATTTTGCGGAGGGGAGCGCATGAACCGTCTTCCTCTCGTCGCCGCCCAGCCGGGTATCTGGATGGCGGAACAGCTGTCCTCCCTGCCAAACGCCTGGAGCGTGGCGCACTACACCGAACTGAAAGGCGATATCGACGCGCCATTGCTGGCAAAAGCCATCGCTGAGGGCATGATGCAGGCCGATACCCTGCGAATGCGTTTTACCGAGGATAACGGCGAGGTGTGGCAGTGGGTGGATGACACCCTCATTCTGCCGGAGCCGTCCATCGTTCGCGTTGCCTCTCACGACGACGCCGTGGCGCTGATGGAGGCCGATCTTAACCAGAACCTGCGCGTCGACAGCGGTCAGCCGCTGGCGTTTCACCAGCTGATTCAGGTGGGGGAAAGCCACTGGTACTGGTATCAGCGCTATCACCATCTGGTGGTGGATGGCTTCAGCTTCCCGGCCATTACCCGCCAGATCGCCGCGATTTACGCCGCGTGTAAGAAGGGGGAACCGACGCCCGCATCTCCGTTTACGCCGTTTGCCGAGGTAGTGGAAGAGTATCAGCACTATCGCGACAGCGAGGCATACGCGCGCGACGGCGCCTTCTGGGCGGAGCAGCGCAGGCAGCTTCCTTCTCCGGTCTCGCTCTCTTCCGCGCCGCTGCCGGGACGCGCCGCTACTACCGATATTCTGCGCCTCAAAATCGCCGCCGACGGTCGCGCCTTTAGCCAGCTTGCGCAGGCGGCAGGACAGGCGCAGCGTACCGATCTGGCCCTTGCGCTGGTGGCGCTGTGGCTGGGCCGCCTGACCGGAAGGCTGGACTACGCCGCCGGGTTTATCTTTATGCGACGCATGGGCTCCGCCGCGCTGACCGCGACCGGGCCGGTGCTCAACGTCTTGCCGCTGGCGGTGAATATCAACCCGCAGGAGAGCCTGCCGGAGCTGGCGCTGCGCCTGGCCAATCAGCTGAAAAAAATGCGCCGCCATCAGCGCTACGACGCCGAGCAGATCGTGCGCGACAGCGGGCGTGCCGCAGGCGACGAAGCCCTGTTTGGCCCGGTGCTGAACGTGAAGGTGTTTGATTATCAGCTGGATATTGACGGCGTGGAGGCCATCACCCACACGCTCGCAACCGGCCCGGTGAACGACCTTGAGCTGGCGCTGTTCCCGGACGAGCAGGGCGGATTGAGCATTGAGATCCTCGCCAGTAAGCAGCGTTATGATGAGGCTACGCTTTCCCGTCACGTCGCGCGCCTGAACGCGATGCTGATGCAGTTTGCGGCCAACCCGGACCTGCGCTGCGGCGAAGTGGAAACCGTTTCAGAGCAGGAATATCAGCAGCTGGCGCGCATCAACGATACCGGGCTGGCGCTGCCGGCCACCACGCTGGCGGATCTGGTGGCAGAGCAGGCGAGCAAAACGCCGGACGCCCCCGCGCTGGCGGACGCGCATATTGAGCTCAGCTATCGGCAGATGCGCGAGCAGGTGGTCGCGCTGGCAAACCTGCTGCGCGAGCGCGGCGTGAAGCCGGGCGACAGCGTGGCGGTGGCCCTGCCGCGCTCGGTGTTCCTGACGCTGGCGCTGCACGGCATCGTCGAGGCCGGCGCCGCCTGGCTGCCGCTCGACACCGGCTACCCGGATGACCGCCTGAGGATGATGCTGGAAGACGCGAAGCCGTCCCTGCTCATTACCACCGACGAGCAGCTTCCGCGCTTTAGCGATCTGCCGATTAGTGCATTTAGTTACAACACCCTTTTACCGGCTGCGGGTGCTGAACCGCTGCGCCTGGCGAAGCCGGAGCAGACGGCGTACATCATCTTTACCTCCGGTTCGACGGGGCGTCCGAAAGGGGTGATGGTCGGCCATACCGCCATCGTTAACCGCCTGAAGTGGATGCAGGACCACTACCCGCTGGACGCGACGGACGTGGTGGCGCAGAAAACGCCGTGCAGCTTTGACGTGTCGGTGTGGGAGTTCTGGTGGCCGTTTATCGCCGGGGCGAAGCTGGTGATGGCAGAGCCGGACGCGCACCGCGACCCGCAGGCGATGCAGAGCTTCTTCGCGCAGTACGGCGTGACTACTACCCACTTCGTGCCGTCGATGCTGGCGGCGTTTGTCGCCTCGCTGACGCCGGAAAACGTCGACTGCTGCAGAACGCTTAAGCAGGTGTTCTGCAGCGGCGAAGCGCTGCCGACCGAACTGTGCCGCGAGTGGGAGCAGCTCACCCGTGCGCCGCTGCACAACCTCTATGGCCCAACCGAAGCGGCGGTGGACGTGAGCTGGTATCCGGCGTTTGGGCCCGAGCTGGCGGCGGTGGAAGGCAACAGCGTGCCGATCGGCTTCCCGGTTTGGAACACGGGGCTGCGCATTCTGGACGCGATGATGCGCCCGGTGCCGTTCGGCGTGGCGGGCGATCTGTATCTCACCGGCATTCAGCTGGCGCAGGGGTATCTGGGCCGTCCGGACCTCACCGCCAGCCGCTTTATTGCCGACCCGTTTGCCCCCGGCGAGCGGATGTACCGTACCGGCGACGTTGCCCGCTGGCTGGACAACGGCGCGGTGGAATATCTCGGCCGCAGCGATGACCAGTTAAAAATCCGCGGACAGCGCATCGAGCTGGGCGAAATCGACCGGGCGATGCTGTCGCTGCCGGACGTGGCTCAGGCCGTGGCCCACGCCTGCGTGTTCAACCAGGCGGCGGCCACCGGCGGCGATGCCCGCCAGCTGGTGGGGTATGTGGTTTCCGAATCCGGCTTACCGCTGGATCGCGACGCGCTGCGGGAATCGCTCAAGGCCCAGCTGCCGCCGCACATGGTGCCGGTGGTGCTGCTGCAAATCAGCGCGCTGCCGCTCAGCGCGAACGGCAAGCTTGACCGCAAGGCGCTGCCGCTGCCGGAGCTGACGAGTAAATCCTCCGGCCGTGCGCCGGAGACGGAAACCGAAGCCGCCGTCGCGCAGGCGTTTTCCGCCATGCTGGGCTGCGAGGTCAACGATATTGAGGCCGACTTCTTTGCCCTCGGCGGCCACTCGCTGCTGGCGATGCGCCTGGCGGCACAGCTTAGCCGCGCGTTCGAGCGTAAGGTGACGCCGGGGCAGATTATGGTCGCCTCGACGGTGAGCAAGCTCAGCGCGCTGCTGGACTCGCAGATGAGCGACGAGCAGGCGCAGCGTCTGGGGTATGAAACGCTTCTGCCGCTGCGCGAAAGCGACGGCCCGACGCTTTTCTGCTTCCACCCGGCGTCCGGCTTTGCCTGGCAGTTTAGCGTGCTGGCGCGCTATCTCAGCCCGCGCTGGTCCATCGTCGGCATTCAGTCGCCGCGTCCGGATGGGCCGATGCAGCAGCGTGCGGATCTGGATGGGGTGATTGAGCATCACCTGGCTACGCTGCGTAAGCAGCAGCCGCAGGGGCCGTATTATCTGTTCGGGTATTCCCTCGGCGGCACGCTGGCGCAGGGTATTGCCGCCCGTCTGCGCGAGCAGGGTGAAGCGGTGGGCTTCCTCGGCCTGCTGGACACCTGGCCGCCGGAAACCCAGAACTGGTCGGAGAAAGAGGCCAACGGCCTCGACCCCGAGGTGCTGGCGGAAATCGAGCGCGAGCGTCAGGCGTTTATCGCCGCCCAGCAGGGGCAGGGCTCCAGCGAGCTGTTTAACGCTATCGAGGGCAACTATGCCGACGCGGTACGGCTGCTCACCACGGCGCGCAGCGCACGCTTTGACGGCAAAGCGACGCTGTTCGTCGCCGAGCGGACGCGAACGATGGATCCGCAGGTCGCGTGGGCGCCGTGGGTGGCGGAGCTTGAGGTGTACAGCCAGGACTGCGCCCACGTGGATATCATTTCACCGCAGGCGTTTGAGAAGATAGGGCCGGTGTTGAGGGAGATGTTGGGATAACGTCAAAAGCGCCTCCCAAAGGGCGAGGGGATGGTTTGCTCCCTCTCCCTGTGGGAGAGGGCCGGGGTGAGGGCATCAGACCGCACGCTTGCCCAGCGGCACCACCAGCGGCGTACCCGCTACCGGATCGTCAATAATCATGCAGCGCATGCCGTAGATCCGCTCGATCAGCTCCGGCGTCACAATCTCTTTCGGCGCGCCCTGCGCCACAATCTCACCGTCGCGAAGCGCAATCAGATGCGTGGCGTAGCGGCACGCCTGGTTTAAATCGTGCAGCACCGCCGCCAGGGTATACCCCTGCGTGCGGTTGAGCTCGCTCAGCAGCTCCAGCAGATCAATCTGATGGCTGATGTCGAGCCAGGTCGTCGGCTCGTCCAGCAGCATAATCGACGTTTCCTGCGCCAGCACCATCGCGATCCACGCGCGCTGGCGCTGTCCGCCTGAGAGGGTGTCCACGCTCTGCTGGGCGAGCTCGGTAATACCCGTCGCCTGCATCGCGCGGTTCACCGCCTCGTCATCCTCTTTGCGCCAGCGGGTAAACAGCGGCTGATGCGGGTAGCGACCGCGCGAGACCAACTCCTGCACCGTGATGTCGCCCGGCGTGGTGGCGTTTTGCGCCAGCAGACCGATGCGTCTGGCCACCTCCTTGCTGGCGAAGCGTTGGATCTGCTCCCCGTCGAGGAACACGCTGCCTTCAGCCGGCGTCATCAGGCGGCTCAGCGTGCGCAGCAGGGTCGATTTGCCGCAGCCGTTCGGGCCGATAATGGCCGTGAAGTGGCCGTCCGGAATGGCAACGGATAAGTCACGGGCAATGATTTTTTTGCCGTAGCCGAGGGTGAGGTTTTCGCCGCGCAAGCGGGTGGTTGTGTCTGTCATTTCCTGCGTGACTCCTGAACGAGCAAGACGATGAGGTAAATCCCCCCGAGGCTGACGGTCACCACGCCCACCGGCAGTTGATAAGGCATAAACAGCCGCTGGGCGCAGAGATCGGCGGCCAGCAGCAGCAGCGCGCCGCACAGCGCCGCCTGGGTTAATCCCCAGCGCGCCGTGCCGCTAAGACGGCGGGCGATGTGCGGTGCCACGAGGGCGATAAACGAGATTGGCCCGGCAATCGCGGTGGAGGCGGCGGTCAGCAGTACGGCGACCAGCATCAGCATCAGGCGAGAGCGTTCGACGCCCACGCCCAGCGCGCAGGCGCTGTCGTCGCCCATCTCCAGCAGACGCATGCGCCGCACCAGCAGCAGCGCCCCGATAAACATCAGCAAAATCAGCGGCGCGGCGGGCCAGGTTTTGCCCCACGTCAGGCCGTTGAGCGACCCGGCGTACCACAGCCCGGCGGAGAGCGCGGTTTCCAGCGAGGCCTGCAGTAAAAGCCAGGTGTTAAAGGCCATCAGCATGGCGCGGATGCCGATCCCGATGATGATCAGGCGGAAGGTGTCGATACCGTTGCGCCAGGCCAGCGCCCAGATCAGTATGGAAGTCAGAATGCCGCCCGCCATCGCCGTAAAGGTAATGGCCGTCAGGTGCTGACCAAACAGCACCATCGCCACCAGCACGCCGCTCCAGGCCCCGGTGTTGAGGCCCATCACGTCCGGGCTGCCGAGCGGGTTGCGCATCAGCGACTGGAATATCGCGCCGCTGACGCCGAGCGCCGCGCCGACCAGAATCGCCATCGCCACGCGCGGCAGTCGCCACTCCGTCACCACCATGGTGACGTTGCGCGGCGCGCTGCCGAGCAGGGCGTTAAACACCTGAGAAAAATCGAGCGTCACCGCGCCGCTGCGCAGGCTCCAGACCGCCAGCAGCAGAATGGCAATACTCAGCAGGCATACGCTGGTGAGTAAACGACGGGACGGGGCCATCATGCGCCACCTCCGCGTTTACGACGAACCAGGAAAATCAGCACCGGCGCGCCGATAAAGGCGCTGACCACCGAGACGCGCAGCTCGCCGGGCACCAGCAGGCGGCCCAGCACGTCGGCAAACAGCAGCAGGGCAGGGGTCGCCAGCAGCGTCACCGGCAGCGACCAGCGGTGATCTGCCCCCACCAGCCAGCGCGCCATGTGCGGCATCATCAGGCCGATAAAGGCGATCGGGCCGACCACGGCGGTCGCGCTGCCGCACAGTACGGTGATGGCGAACAGACCAATCAGCTGCGTGCGCGCCACGCGGTTGCCGAGGGCTGTCGCGGTGTCGCTGCCAAGGCTCAGGCTGTTGAGCGACCGGCTTAAAAACAGCGCCACGGCAGCGGCGATTATGACCGGGATTGCCACCACTTCTAGGGTTTCTAGGGTGCGGATATCCAGCGAACCGGCCTGCCAGAAGCGCAGCTGGTCGTAGACGTCCGGGTTGAGCAGGGCGATGCCGTTGGACAAGCCCTCCAGCACCGCCGCGAGCGCCACGCCCGCAAGCGTCAGGCGTACCGGGCTCAGCTGCCCGCCGCCCTGGCTGCCGGTAAAGGCGACGACCAGCGAAGCGGCCAGCGCGCCGCAGAAGGCCATCACCAGCTGTTCGGAGGGTGACGTCAACCCGAACAGCGCCGCGCCGAGCACGATGGCAAAGCTGGCGCCGGAGTTAACGCCAAGGATGCCGGGGTCCGCCAGCGGGTTACGGGTAAGGATTTGCATCAGGGCACCGGCAAGGCCGAGCGCGCCACCCGCCAGCAGTCCGGCAAGCGTGCGGGGCAGTCGGGCGTCGAGCACGATGACGCAGTCGGCGCTCTGGCAGGTGCCGGAGAGCGCATCAACGATAACGGACGCGGGCAGCGGCTTCGCGCCGACCAGCAGGCTGAGTGCAGCCGCAAGGCTCAGGAGCAGCAGTAAAACGGGCACGGCAACGGCGCGCACCGCAGAAGAGGAAAACGACATAGCAACATCCATGATTTGATAATGATAGTGATTATCGTTATCTATCTTATTTGGCTATGTTAGCATGTGCGCCCATGGAAAGGGTAGAAATAGACTCAAGGCTTTGTCATGAATCAAAAATCCTGGCTGCTCAACCTCAGCCTGCTGAAAACGCACCCGGCGTATCGCGCCGTTTTTATCGCTCGCTTTATCTCCATTTTGTCCCTCGGGCTGCTCGGCGTGGCCGTGCCGGTACAGATCCAGACCATGACGCACTCCAGCTGGCTGGTGGGGTTATCCGTCACCTTAACCGGCGGGGCGATGTTCATCGGCCTGATGGTCGGCGGCGTGCTGGCGGACCGCTACGAGCGTAAAAAGCTGATCCTGCTGGCGCGCGGCACCTGCGGCGTGGGCTTTATCGGGCTGTGTCTGAATGCGATGCTGCCGGAGCCGTCGCTGATCGCCATTTACGCGCTAGGGCTGTGGGACGGTTTCTTCGCCTCGCTGGGCGTGACGGCGCTGCTGGCGGCGACGCCCGCGCTGGTCGGGCGCGAGAACCTGATGCAGGCGGGGGCGATTACCATGCTCACCGTGCGCCTCGGCTCGGTGATTTCGCCGATGGTGGGCGGCCTGCTGCTGGCGACCGGCAATGTGGCGTGGAACTACGGACTGGCGGCGGCGGGGACCTTTATCACCACCCTGACGCTGCTGCGCTTGCCGCTGCTGCTGCCTCCACCGCAGCCGCGCGAGCATCCGCTGAAGTCCCTGATGGCCGCGATTCGTTTCCTGTTCAGCAACCCGCTGATTGGCGGGATTGCGCTGCTCGGCGGCCTGCAGACCATGGCGAGCGCCGTGCGCGTGCTCTACCCGGCGCTGGCGGGGGAGTGGCAGATGAGCGCCTCGGAGATTGGCATTCTCTACGCCGCCATTCCGCTCGGCGCGGCGTGCGGGGCGCTGACCAGCGGCAACCTGGCGCAGAGCGCGCGTCCGGGGTTGATTATGCTGCTTGCCTCGCTGGCCTCGTTTATTGCCATCGGCTTCTTCAGCCTGATGACGGTGTGGGCTCTCGGGGTGCTGTGTCTGGTGATTTTCGGCTGGCTGAGCGCCATCAGTTCGCTGCTGCAGTACACCCTGATCCAGACCCAGACGCCGGAAGGGATGCTCGGGCGCATTAACGGCCTGTGGACGGCGCAGAACGTGACGGGGGATGCGATTGGCGCGGCGATCCTCGGCGGGCTGGGCGCGATGATGACCCCGGCGGCATCCGCGAGCAGCAGCGGTTTTGCGTTAGCGATGGTTGGCGTGATTTTGTTAGTGGCGCTGGTGGAGTTGCGTCGGTTCAGGCAGGAGGTTGTGTTGAACGACGGGGCGGCCTGATGCCCTCACCCCGGCCCTCTCCCACAGGGAGAGGGAGGGGACATGCCTACTTAAACAATGCATTCAATCTGTCTAACACCAACATCGCGCTGTAATAATCCAGGCGGAACGTCTCCGTTCCCAATGCCCAGACCCGTTTGTTTTTCACCGACGGCAAATGCGCCAGCAGCGGGTTGGCGTAAATCGCATCCACGTCTTTCTGGTCGCCGGCAAACACAAACAGCCCTTCGCCGTTCAGCCCCGTCGCCAGGTTTTCCCCTCCCAACTGAATGATGTCGTGGCGTTTGCCCTGGCTTTTTGAGGTGTGCAGTCCGGCGGGCAGTTCCGCCAGCGTAAAGCCCAGCTGGTGCAGCAGCTTGCCCTGCGCCGATTCCGCGGTCCACAAGTTGGCGCTGTGCGCAGCGGCGGTGTAGACGATGGCGTTCACCGGCTGCGGCGGCAGCTTCATCTGCTGTTTCACCTGCGCGAGCTGTTTATCAAAGGCGGCAATGCGCTCTGCGGCTTGTTTTTCCTGCCCGGTGAGGGAGCCCAGCTGCGTCAGCAGTTCCTGCCAGCTCTTGTCGTCGTAGTTGATGATAAGCGTTGGGGCGATGGCGGAGAGCTGATCGTACAGCGCCATCGCGGAATCCCCGCCGGTAGCGCTGATCAAAATCAGATCCGGCATTTGCGCGGCGACCGCTTCGGCGCTCGGCTCGCCGATGTACAGCCGTGCAACCTTGCGCTGTTTCGCAATATCACCCCACTGGCGCAAAAAGCCCTGCGCATCCGCCACGCGGTTGTTCGGCGTGGTCGCGCCGCTGGCGACGACCGGTGCGTCAATCGCCAGCAGGGAGCCGGTTAAGCTCACGCTGGTGGAGACAATGCGCATCGGTTTGCTCTCAAGCGTGTGAACGCCGCGGCTGTCGGTCACCTGACGCGGCCAGTCGGCGGCAGCGGCTGAGGCAAGTCCTAAAACAAAAAGTCCAGATAAAAGCAGGGTATTACGGAATAGAGCAGGGAATTTCACAGCGCGACATCCTGTTTTTGTTGAAGATAATGCTTCTCATTTTCATAGTTACCGCAAAGGGATGCAAGCTTTTGTCGCACAAGTTGTTTGCCCGACGGTTGACAGCGAAGCGATGTGGGATTAGGTTAGCCGACGAAAATATAAATGATAATCATTATTGCTTCTTTTATCATTTTGAGGAGGATGATATGGACACGTCCCTGGCTGAGGAAGTTCAGCACACCGCGGCCACGCTGCAATCAGACAGCTTTTTCTTTATGTCGCCTTACCGCAGTTTTACTACCTCAGGCTGTTTTGCCCGCTTCTCTGAACCCGCCGTCGGCGGTGACGATCCGGCCGGGCAATTCCAGCAAAAATTAGCCCAGGCCTTCCGGAATGCGAAAGCTAACGGTATCGCTCATCCGGTGATGGTGGGGGCTATTCCATTCGATACCCGCAAGCCATCTTCTCTGTTTATTCCGCAGCGCTGGCAGACCTTTTCCCGTCCGGCACGTCAGCAGTCAGCACGCTATTTTTCCGGCTCGCAGGCGCTGAAGGTGGAACAACGCACCGAGATCCCGCCGCAGCCCGTGTTTGAAGAGATGGTCGCTCGCGCCGCGTCGCTTACCGCCACGCCGCAGGTGAACAAGGTGGTGCTGTCGCGTCTGATTGATATCGCGACCGATAAACACATTGATAGCGGTGCGCTGATGGAGCGTCTTATCGCCCAGAACCCGGCGAGCTTTAACTTCCACGTGCCGCTGGAAGACGGCGGCGTGCTGCTCGGCGCCAGCCCCGAACTGCTGCTGCGTAAAGAGGGCGCGCACTTTAGCTCGCTGCCGCTGGCAGGCTCCGCGCGCCGTCAGCCGGACGACGTGCTGGATCGCGAAGCGGGCAATAAGCTGCTGGCCTCCGAAAAAGACCGTCACGAGCACGATCTCGTAACCCAGGCGATGAAGGCCATTCTGGCACCGCGCAGCCACCACCTGAGCATGCCGTCTTCCCCGCAGCTCATCACCACGCCGACGCTGTGGCATCTGGCGACGCCGGTTGAAGGTGACGCGCGTGACAACGAAAACGCTCTGACTCTGGCCTGCCTGCTGCACCCGACCCCGGCGCTGAGCGGCTTCCCACATGAGGCGGCAAAAGAGCTGATCGCCGAGCTGGAGCCGTTCGACCGCGAGCTGTTCGGCGGCATCGTCGGCTGGTGCGACAGCGAAGGCAACGGCGAGTGGGTGGTGACCATCCGCTGCGCGCGTCTGCATCAGAATAGCGTTCGCCTGTTTGCCGGCGCGGGCATTGTGCCTGCCTCTTCGCCGGTGAGCGAATGGCGCGAAACGGGCGTGAAGCTCTCCACCATGCTCAACGTGTTTGGCTTGCACTAAGGATCGCTCATGACCATTCCTTATACCCGCTGGCCTGAGGAATTCGCCCGCCGCTACCGTAAAAAAGGCTACTGGCAGGATCTGCCGCTGACTCACATCCTGACGGATCGCGCGGACAGCGATGCCGTGGCGATTATCGACGGCGAGCGGCACATCACCTACCGCGCGTTTTATCAGGCGGTAAACAATCTGGCGTCCGCTCTTCAGGCGCGCGGGCTGCAGCGCGGCGAGACGGCGCTGGTGCAGCTCGGAAACGTGGCCGAGTTCTACATCACCTTCTTCGCGCTGCTGCAAATCGGCGTCGCGCCGGTGAACGCGCTCTTTAGCCATCAGCGCAGCGAGCTGAACGCCTACGCGGAGCAGATCAAACCCGCCGCGCTGATTGCCGATCGCGACCACGCGCTGTTTGCGGGCGATGATTTTCTTAACACCTTTGTGGATGCGCACCGCTCGGTTCGCGTCGTGCTGCTGCGCGGCGATAAGGACGAACACGCCCTGGAAGCGGCGATTTCGCGTCCGGCGGACAACTTCATCCCGAACCCGACGCCCGCCGACGAAGTGGCGTTTTTCCAGCTTTCCGGCGGCAGCACCGGCACGCCGAAGCTGATCCCGCGCACGCACAACGATTACGACTACAGCATCCGCCGCAGCAACGAGATTTGCGGCATCACCGCCGAAACGCGTTACCTGAACGCGCTGCCCGCAGCGCATAACTACGCCATGAGTTCGCCGGGAGCGTTAGGCGTCTTCACCGCGGGCGGCTGCGTGGTGCTGGCGAACGATCCGAGCGCCACGCTCTGCTTCCCGCTGATTAAACGGCATCAGATTAACGTCACCTCGCTGGTTCCTCCGGCGGTGAGCCTCTGGCTGCAGGCGATTGCCGACGGCGCGGGAAGCGCGCAGCTCAAATCCCTCAGGCTGCTGCAGGTGGGTGGCGCACGCCTCTCCGCCACTCTCGCGGCGCGCATTCCGGCGGAAATCGGCTGCCAGCTTCAACAGGTGTTCGGCATGGCGGAAGGACTGGTGAACTACACCGCGCTCGACGACTTGCCGGAGCGCATCATCAACACTCAGGGCCGCCCAATGTGCCCGGACGACGAAGTTTGGGTGGCGGACGAGCACGGTAACCCGCTGCCGCGCGGTGAGGTCGGGCGTCTGATGACGCGCGGGCCGTATACCTTCCGCGGCTATTTCAACAGCCCGGAACACAACGCCAGCGCCTTTGACGCCGACGGCTTTTACTGCTCCGGCGATCTGATCGCCATCGACGAGCAGGGCTATATCACCGTGCAGGGGCGAGAGAAAGATCAGATCAACCGCGGCGGCGAGAAGATCGCCGCTGAAGAGATTGAAAACCTGCTGCTGCGCCACGAGGCGGTGATCCACGCCGCGCTGGTAAGCATGGAGGACAGCCTGCTGGGCGAAAAAAGCTGCGCGTATCTGGTGGTGAAACAGCCCCTGCGCGCGGTTGAGGTACGCCGCTTCCTGCGCGAGCAGGGCGTTGCCGAATTCAAGCTGCCGGACCGCGTGGAGAGCGTGGATGCGCTCCCGCTGACGCCGGTCGGCAAAGTCGATAAGAAACAGTTGCGCCTGTGGCTTGCTGAACGCGCCCGGGGCTGAGGAACAGAGTATGGCCATTCCAAAATTAACCGCTTACGCGCTGCCGACCGCCGCTGAGCTGCCGACCAGTAAAGTGAACTGGGCGTTTGAGCCTGAACGTGCCGCGCTGTTGATCCACGATATGCAGGAGTATTTCCTGAACTTCTGGGGCGAAAACAGCGCGATGATGCAGCAGGTGGTGGCGAATATCGCCAGACTGCGCGCTTACTGCAAAGCGCACAATATTCCCGTGTACTACACCGCCCAGCCGAAAGAGCAGAGCGACGAAGACCGCGCCCTGCTGAACGACATGTGGGGGCCGGGCCTGACCCGCTCGCCGGAGCAGCAGCGGATTGTCCGTGAACTGACCCCGGACGAAGCGGACACGGTGCTGGTGAAGTGGCGCTACAGCGCGTTTCACCGCTCGCCGCTGGAGCAGATGCTGAAAGAGACGGGACGAAACCAGCTGCTGATTACCGGCGTTTACGCCCATATCGGCTGCATGACCACCGCCACCGATGCCTTTATGCGCGACATCAAGCCGTTCTTTATTGCCGACGCGCTGGCGGATTTCACCCGCGATGAGCACCTGATGTCGCTCAACTACGTGGCCGGACGCTCGGGCCGCGTGGTGATGACCGACGAGCTGCTGCCGTCCGTTCCGGCGACCAAAGCCGCGCTGCGCGAAATGATCCTGCCGCTGCTGGACGAGTCCGACGAGCCGATGGATGACGAAAACCTGATCGACTACGGTCTGGACTCGGTGCGCATGATGGCGCTGGCCGCCCGCTGGCGCAAAGTGCACGGCGATATTGACTTCGTGATGCTGGCCAAAAATCCAACCATCGACGCCTGGTGGGCGCTGCTGTCCCGCGAGGTGAAGTGATGGGTCTGGATTTCACCGGTAAAACCGTCTGGGTGACGGGTGCGGGGAAGGGGATTGGCTACGCGACGGCGCTGGCGTTTGTGGAGGCGGGCGCGCAGGTGACCGGCTTCGATCTGGCGTTTCCGCTGGGTGATTACCCGTTCGCCACCGAAACCCTGGACGTGGCGAATTTTGCTCAGGTCAGCGATGTGTGTGGCCGTTTGCTTAATACCCTTGAACGGCTGGACGTACTGATCAACGCGGCGGGCATTCTGCGCATGGGGGCGACGGACCAGCTCTCGCAGGAGGACTGGCAGCAGACCTTCGCGGTCAATGTCGGCGGCGCGTTCAACCTGTTCCAGCAGACGATGGGCCAGTTTCGCCTTCAGCAGGGCGGGGTGATAGTCACCGTGGCGTCCGACGCGGCGCACGCGCCGCGCATCGGCATGAGCGCCTACGGCGCGTCGAAGGCGGCGCTGAAAAGCCTGGCCCTGACCGTCGGGCTGGAGCTGGCGGGCAGCGGCGTGCGCTGTAACCTGGTGTCTCCGGGCTCGACGGACACCGATATGCAGCGCACCCTGTGGACCCACGATGACGCGGAGCAGCAGCGCATTCGCGGCTTTGGCGAGCAGTTTAAGCTCGGCATTCCGCTGGGCAAAATAGCTCGTCCGCAGGAGATAGCCAGCACGGTGCTGTTCCTTGCTTCCGATGCCGCCAGCCATATCACCCTGCAGGATATCGTGGTGGACGGCGGCTCCACGCTGGGGGCGTAAGATGATCTGGAAACGTCATTTACCGCTCGAGGAGCTGAACGCGACCAGCCTGAACACCCTGGTGGCGCATCTCGGTATCGTCTATACCCGCCTCGGCGACGACACGCTGGAAGCGGAGATGCCGGTGGATGCGCGTACCCATCAGCCGTTTGGCCTGCTGCACGGCGGCGCTTCGGCGGCGCTGGCGGAAACGCTGGGATCGATGGCCGGTTTTCTGATGACCCGCGACGGGCAGAGCGTGGTGGGGACGGAGCTTAACGCCACGCACCATCGTGCGGTCTCTCACGGCAGAGTGCGCGGGGTATGCCAGCCGCTGCATCTGGGGCGTTCGAGCCAGAGCTGGGAGATTGTGGTATTCGACGAGCAGGGGCGGCGGTGCTGCACCTGTCGGTTGAGTACGATGGTGTTGGGCTAAGCCAGGCAGATCAAAGTGATCGGCTTAACACTGTGGTGTAAATCTCTGGTTTGACCACGCATTATTGCGTTTCAAAGTTGTTAAATTTTTCCGGTTGTTCTAGAAACAAAATGTAACATCTCACTGTTTCACAACAACGGACAACAACTATGAACAACTCAGGGAAATACCTTATATGGGCAGGGCTCTCCGTTGTGGGAGCCTTTGCCCTGGGCTATATCGCCCTCAACCGGGGGGAACAGATCAATGCGCTCTGGATCGTTGTCGCCTCCGTCTGCATTTATCTGATCGCTTACCGTTTTTATGGCCGCTATATCGCAAAGAGCGTTCTGGGCGTTGACGCGACGCGCATGACGCCTGCCGTCCGCCATAACGACGGGCTGGACTACGTGCCGACCGACAAAAAAGTGCTGTTCGGTCACCATTTTGCGGCGATTGCCGGGGCGGGTCCGCTGGTGGGGCCGGTGCTGGCGGCGCAGATGGGCTACCTGCCGGGGATGATCTGGATCCTCGCGGGCGTGGTGCTGGCGGGCGCGGTGCAGGACTTTATGGTGCTGTTCGTCTCGACCCGCCGCGACGGGCGTTCGCTGGGTGAACTGGTGAAAGAGGAGATGGGGGCAACCGCCGGGGTGATTGCGCTGGTGGCGACCTTTATGATCATGGTGATCATCCTCGCGGTGCTGGCGATGATCGTGGTGAAAGCGCTGACCCACAGCCCGTGGGGGACCTATACCGTTGCCTTCACCATTCCGCTGGCGCTGTTTATGGGGATTTATATTCGCTACCTGCGCCCGGGCCGCATTGGTGAGGTGTCGGTAATTGGCCTGGTGTTCCTGGTGTTCGCCATTATCTCCGGCGGCTGGGTGGCGGAAAGCCCTACCTGGGCGCCGTTCTTCGACTTTACCGGCGTCCAGCTGACCTGGATGCTGGTGGGCTACGGCTTTGTGGCGGCGGTGCTGCCGGTATGGCTGCTGCTGGCTCCGCGTGACTATCTCTCTACGTTCCTGAAAATCGGCACCATCGTCGGGCTGGCGATCGGCATTCTGATTATGCGCCCGACCCTGACTATGCCTGCGTTAACCAAATTCATCGACGGTACCGGCCCGGTCTGGACCGGTAACCTGTTCCCGTTCCTGTTTATCACCATCGCCTGCGGCGCAGTGTCCGGCTTCCACGCGCTGATCGCTTCCGGGACCACGCCGAAGATGCTTGCGAACGAAAATCAGGCCTGCCTGATCGGCTACGGCGGCATGCTGATGGAGTCTTTCGTGGCCATCATGGCGCTGGTCTCTGCCTGCATCATCGACCCGGGCGTGTATTTCGCGATGAACAGCCCGATGGCGGTACTGGCACCGGCTGGCACCGTTGACGTGG
Source organism: Enterobacter sp. 61D5 (assembly GCF_034107965.1). Taxonomy (NCBI): domain Bacteria; kingdom Pseudomonadati; phylum Pseudomonadota; class Gammaproteobacteria; order Enterobacterales; family Enterobacteriaceae; genus Enterobacter; species Enterobacter sp. 61D5. The sequence continues at coordinate 306,530 of NZ_JAWNFK010000014.1, read as the reverse complement.
TGGCGTCCGCCGCGCAGGTGGTGAGCGGCTGGGGCTTTGCGATTACCCCTGATACGTTGACGAGCATCGCCAGTGAAGTGGGCGAGCAGTCGATTATCTCCCGTGCGGGCGGGGCGCCGACGCTGGCGGTCGGCATGGCATATATTCTTCACGGCGCGCTGGGCGGGCTGATGGACGTGTCGTTCTGGTATCACTTTGCCATCCTGTTCGAGGCGCTGTTTATCCTGACGGCGGTGGATGCCGGAACCCGTGCGGCGCGCTTTATGCTCCAGGATTTGCTTGGCGTGATCTCTCCGAACCTGAAGCGTACCGATTCGCTCCCGGCGAACCTGCTGGCAACGGCGCTGTGCGTGCTGGCGTGGGGCTACTTCCTGCACCAGGGCGTGGTCGATCCGCTGGGCGGGATTAACACCCTGTGGCCGCTGTTTGGTATCGCCAACCAGATGCTGGCAGGTATGGCGCTGATGCTCTGCGCGGTGGTGCTGTTCAAGATGAAGCGCCAGCGTTACGCGTGGGTGGCACTGGTGCCAACCGCGTGGCTGCTGATCTGTACCCTGACGGCGGGCTGGCAGAAGGCCTTCAGCCCGGACAACAAGGTGGGCTTCCTGGCGATCGCCAACAAATTCCAGGCGATGATCGACAGCGGTAAGATCCCGGCGCAGTACACCGAGTCCCAGCTGTCTCAGCTGGTGTTTAACAACCGTCTGGACGCCGGGCTGACCATCTTCTTTATGGTGGTGGTCGTGGTGCTGGCGTTGTATTCTCTGAAAACCGCGCTGGCGGCGTTGAAAAACGATAAGCCAACGGCGAAAGAGACGCCGTACGAGCCGATGCCTGAAAACCTGGCAGAGATTGTGACCCAGGCGAAAGGGGCGCACTAACCTGTGTGCCGGGTGGCGGCTTCGCCTTACCCGGCACACATTTCTTCTCCGGCCTTTCCCTTCGGGAGAGGGCCGGAAACAAACGAGACACTGATTATGTTCGACACCCTTTCCAAAGCAGGTAAGTACCTGGGCCAGGCCGCCAAAATGATGATTGGCGTGCCGGACTACGACAATTACGTCGAGCATATGCGCGTCAACCATCCGGACCAGACGCCCATGACCTACGAAGAATTTTTCCGCGACCGCCAGGATGCCCGCTACGGCGGCAAGGGCGGGGCGAAGTGCTGTTAACCCTCTTTCGGTAAATAGAGGCTGATCTGTTCCTGCCTGCAGCCGTAGATCGCTGCCAGCTTTTCACGGGTGCGCTTTTGCGGACGGGAGTCGAGCGCTTCCAGCTGCGACACGGCGGACTGGGTGATGCCGAGTTTTTCCGCCACCTCTTGCTGGGACATGCCGCGCAGGATACGCCACGCGGCCTGCAGGCTGACGTTCTGCCAGGTCATGATGCTGCATACTTCTCCCGGCAATTCCACGTCATCCAGACTATCGTGTTCGACCTCAATATCCTCCAGATCGTCATCGGTTTCGTCGTCAATTTCTGCCATCTGTAAGAGCATTCGAAAATATTCGTGATAGGGAATAACGACGTACTGCGTTTTCCCATTATCATCCTTGATTAGCTGTACAGCCATAGTTGGCACTCTCCTCATGCAGGTAAGTCGTTGAAGTTCTGCGCTTGACGGCCAAAACATAACAATGGTCATCGGGAGCGTCCCGAAGCGTATAGACGATGCGGTAATCGCCTACGCGAAGCCGGAAATGATTTTCTTTCGTCGATATTTTTTTGATATCGGGCCGGGGAGCCGAGCGGTCATCCAGCTCGGAGAGCTTTACCTCAATTCGACGCTGATACCGCTCGTCAATTCTGGAAAATGCCTTTTTTGCACCATTGGACCAGACAATCTTCATCCGTACCTCCACTGTACGCCCGCACAAAGTATAAGGAAATAATAAGAGTATTAGATAAATTCCGAATTTCTAATGGGATACTGTAGAGCGGTGAAATAACCGGAGAAAGCGGCAAAACGCGAACCGTCGAGGGCGCTCGGAAACGCCTCTGCCGGGCGACAGAGGCTTGCAGGGAGATTGCGATCAGGCGTTCAAACCGCCGTCCACGTCCAGGCCGGTACCGGAGATCTGCCCGGCCGCCGGGCTGGCAAGAAACGTGACCGCCGCCGCGACGTCTTCCGGCTGACCGTAATGACCCAAAGCAATAAGCTGACGCTGAGAGTCAGCCTGTTCCCCGTCTTCCGGGTTCATATCGCTGTTGGTGGGGCCGGGGTGCACCAGGTTAACGGTAATGCCGCGCGGCCCTAAATCACGGGCCAGCCCGCGGGTGAGGGAATTCAGCGCCGATTTGGTCATTGAGTAAACGGCAATGCCCGGCTGCGCCACGCGGTTTGCCAGACAGCTTCCGATGTTGATAATGCGCCCGCCGTCGGACATGTGCACCAGCGCTTCCTGAATGGCGATCACCACGCCGCGAATATTGACGTTGATAAGAGCGTCAATGTCCGCCAGCGTCATGGACTCCAGCGGGCCGCCGCGCGCGATCCCGGCGTTGTTGACCAGAATGTCCAGCCCGCCAAGGGAACGCGCCGCATGGGTGACGGCATCCTGAATCGCCTGCGCGCTGGCGCTGTCGGCCTGCACGGCTTCGCTGTGTCGTCCCAGCGCCTTAATCTCATCGGCGACCGCCTGGGCTTTATCGGCAGATTTTTCATACGTAATAATCACATCCGCACCGGCGCGCGCCAGCGACAGGGCAATCGCACGACCCAACCCGCGGCTGGCACCGGTAACCAGCGCCTTTTTACCTGTTAAATCGATCTGCATGATGACCTCGTTACGAGAGTGGTAAGAATCATCATTAGGTATAGCCTGTCGGCGCGATCAGCGGCTGAAGGATTCCACTTTCTCAAACGCGGCGCGCAGAACGTCAGGCGTTAACGTAACAGGTAAATAGTGAATCGACTCCACCGGGCGCAGGGTGTGGGCGATGACCCGATCCAGCTCGTCGCGGTTATTGATGTCGACGTCCAGCTCGCGAAGCCTGGTCGGCAGGTTAAAACGCTGGTACGCCGCGACCAGCTGCGCCAGCACGTCGTCCTGGCCGAGCAGGGCGCTCTGCACCAGAATCCCGTAGGCTACCTTGGTGCCGTGCAGGTATTTTTCCGTCTGCGGCAGCACGGTTAAGCCGTTGTGTACCGCATGCGCCGCCGCCACGCGGGTATAGCGTTCACCCAGACCGCCGACCATCCCGCCACCGGCGATAATCGCATCTACCACGTCCCGAAACGCCTGCGTCTGTTCGCCGCGCTGCTGGTCGGCCAGCGCCTCTTCGCTGCGCGTCAGCAGCACGTCGCGGATCGCCAGCGCGCCGTTGATACCCAGCCGCACGGTCAGCGGCAGGTTCTCCGGCTCAGGTGCCAATACCACCGCTTCGTACCACTTCGCCAGCGTATCGCCGATGCCCGCCAGCAGGTACTCCGCCGGAGCGTTAAGGACGATCTGCGGCTCCACCAGCACCAGGAAGTTGGCGTCGTCGAAGATCTCAAAATGCAGCGCCTGACCGGCATCGTTGTACCAGACGGAGAGCGGGGTCCACGCCGCGCAGGTGGCGGCAATGGTGGGGATGCCCACGAACGGCACCCCTAAGCGGCGCGCCACGGCCTTGACGGTATCCATCACCGCGCCGCCGCCGACGCCAATCACCACGCTGGCGTCGCTGCCGGATTCATTCACCAGATGGGTGACGTCGCGCTCGCTGCAGTGGCCTTTAAACAGCAGGCGTTTCGCCCCCGGCGCGTTAAAGCTCTCCGGCATGAAAGGGTGCGCGCCTTCGATAGCACGCTCGCCGTAGATCCACACCGCGCGTGAAAGCTGTTCCGGAGTAAAGAAGTTATCCAGCCGCGCAAGGCTTCCTGGATGAGAGAAGTAGTTCGCCGGGCCAGGCACGACGCGGATATCGGTGTTGCTCATGATGGTGTCCTTTTTGCGGAAGCGCTAACCCGATGTTATGTCTGGACATCCGGATGGCTAATAATATTTCGCTTTAACTTATGCCTTTTCCGTCGTTGTCAGTCAACCGGAGCTGTGAAAAATTCGATAAATCAGAAGAGTAATGAAGGATTTACGCGGATGGTTTCCAGTCGCCTTGAGATGCGCGGTATTAGCCTGGCCTTTTCCGGCTTTCAGGCGCTGTCGCGCGTGGACTTTACCTTAACCGGCGGATCCGTACACGCGCTGACCGGCGCCAACGGCGCGGGGAAATCGACGCTGATGGCGGTGCTGTGCGGCACGCACGACCAGTATGAGGGCGAGATCAGCATTAACAACCAGCCGGTGAGCATCCGTGAACCGCTTGACGCCAAACGGCTGGGGATCCACCTCGTTCAGCAGGAGGTGGACGTGGCGCTGATCCCGGGGTTAAGCATCGCCGAAAACATCATGCTCGACCAGCTGGCGCTGCCGGGGCATCGCTTCAGCTGGCGCGCGATCCGCCAGCAGGCGAGACAGGCGCTGGCGCAGCTCAACGTGACGCTGAACGTTCGCCGTTCCATCGACGGCTGTTCGCTGGCCGAAAAGCAGCAGATTTTGCTGGCACGCGCCTTGTCCCACCACTGCCGTTTTTTGATTCTTGATGAACCCACCGCGCCGCTGGACGCGCATGAGAGCGAGCGCCTGTTTGGGGTGGTGAGACGCTTAAAGCAGCAGGGCATCGGCGTGGTGTTTATCTCTCACCGCATTCACGAGCTGAAGGCCATCTGCGACACCCTGACGGTGCTCCGCGACGGCAAGCTGATCGAGTCCGGTCCGATGGCCGATCTTAGCGGCGAAGCGATCGTCGAGAAGATGCTCGGCCACGTGCTGAGCGATATCTATCCGCCCGCGAGGCCGCCGCACGGCGACGAAACGCTGTTACGCGTTGAAGGGCTTCACGACGACGCGCTGCTGAAAGATATCTCCCTGCACCTGCGCAAAGGTGAAATTCTCGGGATTGCCGGGCTGGCGGGGGCGGGGAAAACCGAACTCTGCAAGGCGCTGTTTGGCGCCACCAAAAGCCGCGTGGCGCGCGGTGAGCTGAATCATCAATCCTGGCAGCCGCGCGACCCGGCCGATTCCGTGCTGCGAGGTTTGGCGCTGGTGCCGGAGGAGCGGCGGAAAGAGGGCATTTTTATCGACGAGCCGGTGAGCATGAACCTTGCCGTATGCGCCGATAACAGCTTTTCGCGCTGGAGCCTGTTTGGCCATCGTCAGGCGTGGCGCTGGGCGGAAGAGGTCATCGCCCGCGTCGGCGTGCGCGCGCGTGGGCCGGGGCAGGTGCTGCGCCGTCTCTCCGGCGGCAACCAGCAGAAGGTCGCCATCGGTAAATGGCTGCGCAATGACGCCAGCGTGCTGATATTCGACGAGCCGACCAAAGGCGTGGACGTGAAGGCCAAAACCGATCTGTTCCAGCTGATTGACGGCCTGGCGCGCGAGGGCAAAGGGGTGATTTACGCCTCGGGCGAATTTGCCGAACTGGTCGGGCTGTGCGACCGCATCTGCGTCCTGTGGGACGGGCGCATCGTGGCGGAAATCGCCGGGGCCGAGGCCCGCGAAGAGACACTACTTTATTATTCAACCGGAGGAACGGCGTCGTGAGCAAGGCCCTTTCAGTGAACGCGGCGGCGTCTGGCCGCCAGCAGATTTTCGATTTTCTCTACAGGTGGGGCATGCTGTTAACCGTCGTCGCGCTGGTGGCCGTCTTTGGCCTGGCGTCGGACAGCTTCCTCGATCCGAACAACATCATCAACATTCTGCGCTCGATTGCCATCGTGACGGTGATTGCCATTGGCGTGTCGATCTCGTTGACCATCGGCGGGTTCGATCTCTCCGTCGGATCCACCGCCTCGCTGGCGAACGCGCTGGTGATTTCGCTTTTCGTCTGGCACGGCTTTGGCACCACCGAGTCGATTCTGATTACCCTCGCGCTCTGCTCACTGGTGGGGCTGTTTAACGCTTTCCTCATCGTTATCCTGCGTATTCCGGACATGCTGGCGACGCTTGCCAGCCTGTTTGTGATCCAGGGCGTGGCGATGACCTACAGCTACGGCGGGTCGATTACCGAGAACATGGTGCTGCCGAGCGGCGACATGGCGGAAGGGACCATTCCGGCGGCGTTCAGCCTGCTGGGGCAGGTGCCGACCATCGTGATCGTCATGCTGGTGGTGACAGTGCTGGCGCAGCTGGGGCTGTCGCTCACTACGCATGGCCGACGCATGTACGCCATCGGCGGCAATCCCGAAGCCGCGCGTCTCTCCGGCATTCGCACCACGCGCTACAAGGTGGCGGCCTACGTGATTGCCTCGCTGCTGGCGGGACTGGGCGGGATTTTGCTGGCTTCGCGCATCGGTTCGTCGCAGGTAAATGCGGGCGGCGGATACCTGATGGATGCGGTGGCGGCGGCGTGGATTGGCTTCTCGCTGGCAGGCTCCGGCAAGCCGAACGCGCTGGGCACGCTGGTCGGGGCGGTCATTCTCGGCGTGCTGTCGAACGGGCTGGTGATGCTCTCCGTGCCGTACTACGCCATGGACATTATAAAAGGGCTGGTGCTCGCGGTAGCGCTGGCGATTACCTACATACAAAAACGCTGACAACACAACGGGATAAAAAATGAAAAAGATTGCACTCTCTTTAGTGGCACTTGGGTTGCTCACTGCTCTGCCAGGCTTCGCGGCCACGCCCGCGCCGCTTCCGGCTGCCATTGCGAACCATGACGGCCCGATCCGCATCGCGGTGATCCGTAACCTCGGCTCAGACGACAACACCACGCAGTTTATTGCCGGGGCAATTCAGGAAGGGAAAAAGCTCGGCTTTAAGGTCAGCACCTTTTTAAGCAACGGGGACGACGCCAAATTCCAGGACTTCGTGAACCAGGCGATCAGCCAGAAATATGACGGGATTATTCTCTCTCAGGGGCGCGATCCGTACTCCACCGCGCTGGTGAAGAAAGCGGTGGATGCCGGTATCAAAGTCGCCGTCTTTGATACCGCCGTTAACGGCGAGATCCCCGGCGTGACCGTCACCCAGCAGGACGATGCCTCCCTGACGAACCTCTCCTTCGGCCAGCTGGCGAAAGATTTCAACGGCAAGGCGAATATCGTCAAGCTGTGGGTGGCGGGCTTCCCGCCGATGGAGCGTCGTCAGGCGGCCTATAAAGAGCTGCAAAAGCAGTATCCGGACATCAAAGAGCTGGAGTCTATCGGCGCGGTCTCCTCTGACGTGCAGGGCGATACCGCCAACAAGGTGGGTGCGATCCTCGCGAAATATCCGAAAGGCAAAATCGACGCCATCTGGGGCACGTGGGACGCCTTCAGCCAGGGCGCGTATAAGGCGCTTAAAGAGAACGGCCGCACCGAAATCAAGCTCTACAGCATCGACATATCCAACCAGGATCTGCAGCTGATGCGCGAGCCGGGCAGCGCGTGGAAGGTGAGCGTGGCGGTGGATCCGAAGCTGATTGGCGCGACGAACGTGCGTCTGGTGGCGAACAAGATTGCCGGGGAAGCCACGCCTGCGACCTACGATTTCAAAGCGGCGGCCATTCCGCAGGCGCTGCTGACCGCCCAGCCGGGCCCGGTGAACGTGGCGTCGCTGGGGAAAATCATTCCGGGCTGGGGCCAGACGGAAGATTTTATCGCGCCATGGTTTGCGACGCTGGAAGCGAAAAATAAATAAAACCAGGCCGGGTGGCGTCAGGTGCGGCCTGATGCCCTCACCCCGGCCCTCTCCCGCAGGGAGAGGGGGAAAACCCAAAGGAGCTAACGGTGACGCAACTACCCCCACCCGAATACAGCCGCAATATGCGGCTGATTGGCCATAGCGATCAGGGCGGTCGTCCGGACGGCGTACAGCTGATGGTGCATCGCGGTTTCGCCTATATCGGCCATATGGTGTCGCAGGGCTTTTCGATTGTCGACGTGCGCGACCCGAAGAACCCGAAAGCGGCGGGCTACGTGCCCGCGCCGCCCGGTACCTGGAACGTGCATCTGCAGGCGCATGACGACCTGCTGCTGGTAATTAACGCCCGGGATCTGTTTGCCGATGCCCGCTTTGCCGACGAGAAGGTCTACTACACCCGCCAGGTGGGGGAAACCGTCAGCGACGTGCAGGACAAAGGCTGGAGCGCCGGGCTGCGGGTGTTTGATATCTCCACGCCCGACAGGCCGCGCGAAATCGGCTTTCTGTCGCTGAGCGGCATCGGCATTCACCGCATCTGGTACGTCGGCGGACGCTGGGCCTACGTTTCAGCACTCATTGACGGCTTTACCGACTACATCTTTCTGACCATCGACCTGGCGGACCCGCGCAAGCCTGAAGTGGCGGGGCGCTGGTGGCTGACGGGGATGAACCAGGCGGAAGGGGAGACGCCGAACTGGCCGGAAGGGAAACGCTACGCGCTGCACCACGCGATTATCGCGGGCGATACCGCCTACGGCAGCTGGCGCGACGGCGGCCTGACGCTGCTGGACGTGAAGGACCGCCCCCGGCCGAAGCTGATTAGCCACCGCAACTGGAGCCCGCCGTTTGGCGGCGGGACGCACACCGCGCTGCCGCTGCCGGACCGCGATTTGCTGGTGGTGCTGGACGAAGCGGTGCTGGATAACCAGGAGGACGGCGAAAAGCTGATCTGGCTGTTTGATATCCGCGAGCCGTCGAACCCGGTGAGCATCTCGACCTTCCCGCAGCCGGATGAAACCGACTACGTGGCGAAAGGGGCGCATTTCGGCCCGCACAACCTGCACGAGAACCGGCCGGGGAGCTTCGTCAGCTCGACGCTGATTTTTGCAACGTATCAGAACGCGGGCGTGCGTGCATATGACATTTCCAATCCGTATCGACCGGTGGAAACGGGGGCGCTGGTGCCCGCCGCGCCGGAGAGAATGATGGACACGCGGCCGAATCGCCCGCAGGTGATCCAGTCGTGCGACGTGTTTGTGGATGCGCAGGGGATTATTTACAGCACGGATTATAACGGCGGGCTGTCGGTGATTGAGTATTTGGGGTAAGTACGGTTTGATGCCCTCACCCCGGCCCTCTCCCACGGGGAGAGGGAGAAAACCAAATGTAATCAGCTGTACTGCCGCACTCGTGCCACCAGATCTTCGGCGCTGTCGATGCGGTCGGCAATGACGATCAGCGCTTTACCGAGCGTTATGGCGTGGCGCAGGCACTCGTGGCGCATCGCCTCGTCCTGAATGGTGTCGATATCCGCGACGTGGGAAAGCCCGACGCTGCGGCGAATGAGTTCGGTGCCGCAGAAGCCGATGGCGTCATGCCAGACCTTTTTCAGGAACGCGGAGGCATAGCCCGGCGCGCCGAGCGCGGCGTCGCGGGATTTCTCGTTTGCCAGCGCCTGGAAGCGTTCCGCGAAGGTGTTCCACAGCTCCTGGATATCGGTCAGGCGCTGCTCGCGCGCGGCGGCGGCATCGCGAATGCCCAGATGCCCCGGCAGCCCGCAGAAGTTCAGCAGCAGGTTGCCGATGGCGGTGCCGACGTCAAAGCCAATCGGGCCAAAGTAGCCGAACTCGGCGTCGATGGCCTTCAGGCTGCCGTCAGCCACAAAAATTGAGCCGCTGTGAATATCGCCGTGCAGGAGCGCTTCGGCGTGCGAGAAGAAGCGGTGCTTCAGGGAGGCCACGGCAATTTTAAGCTGAGCGTCGTCGCGCAGGGCCGCGACGTCATTTTCCAGCTCGGCCGGATAGCTGTTGCGCTCGTGGATCTGGTACGGATCGTTGAAGAACAGATCTTCGGTGATCTCGCACATCTCCGGGTTGATGAATTTCGCCACCTGCGCTTTTTTCGCGTGCGGGTGCAGGTAGAAATCGCTGGTGTGGAACAGCGCGTGCGCGAGGTATTCGCCCAGCTGACGGGCCGCCTGTGGGTAGTAATTGTTTTTAATCAGCTCGCCGCGCCAGATGCGATGGCTGGAGAGATCTTCCATCACCATCACCGCCAGCTCCGGGTCAAAGTGGTGGATTTTCACGGTGTGCTGCGGGCTGTGCTGGTAGTGCTCGACCAGGGTCTGTGCTTCAAGACGGGCGCGGTCCAGCGTCAGCGGCCAGGACTCGCCGACGCAGCGCACGTAGGGCAGCGCCTGCTTAACGACGATGCGGCTCACGCCCGCGCCGTCGAAAATTTTGAATACCAGATTGAGGTTGCCGTCGCCTACTTCCTGCGCCTCTACCAGCGATGAAGGATCGTCAAGTCCGCCAAACTGCCTGGCATACTCCACGGCGTCCTGAGCGGTAAAGGTACGGTATTGCGACATGGCCTGCTCCTCACGAGTTTTCTAATTAAGACATGTAGACGTCTATACATCTGGATTTCATCCTGACACAATGTGCTACAACAACGCAACAGGGAATTAACGACATGCAGACATTACAGACGACCAGCCTGCGGGTGGCGGATAATCAGCTCTTTATTCTCGACCAGCAGGCGCTTCCGCAGGAGAAATGCTGGCTGGATGCCTCGACGGTAGAGGCGCTGGTTGGGCATATCCATGCCCTGCGCGTGCGCGGCGCGCCGCTGATTGGTCTCTCTGCAAGCCTGCTGCTGGGGCTGCTGGCGGAAAACGGCAAAAGCCGCGACGAGCTGGCGGCGGCGCTGGAAACCCTGCGCGCCTCCCGTCCGACGGCGGTGAACCTGATGAACAATCTCGACCGCATGAAGATTGCGCTGTGGCAGGAAGAGTATGTTCCGGCGCTGGTGGCCGAAGCGCTGCGCCTGATTGACGAAGACAAACGGCTTTGCGACGCGATTGCGAAAGCCGGTAGCGCGCTGGTGAAGCCCGGTAGCCGCCTGCTGACCCACTGCAACACCGGCGGGCTGGCAACGGCAGGAGTCGGTACCGCGCTGGGCGTGATTGCCCGCGCGCATCAGGAAGGCAACGTCAGCAGCGTCTGGGTGGATGAAACCCGTCCGCTGCTGCAGGGCGGTAGACTGACCGCGTGGGAGCTAGGCGAGCTGGGCGTGCCGTACCAGCTGATTACCGATTCCATGGCCGCCAGCCTGATGGCAAAAGGGGAAGTTGACGCTGTGTGGGTGGGCGCAGATCGTATTGCCGCCAACGGCGACGTGGCGAACAAGATCGGCACCTATTCTCTGGCGGTGCTGGCGAAATTCCACGGCATTCCGTTTTATGTGGCTGCCCCGCAAACGACCCTCGATCCGGACTGCCCGAACGGGGACGCGATCCCCATTGAGCAGCGCGCCGCCAGCGAGGTGACGGGCGTGGCCGGAAGCTTTGGCGCGGTGCAGTGGGCGCCGGAAAACGCGCAGGTCTATAACCCGGCGTTTGACGTTACGCCTGCCTCACTCATTAGCGGCTGGGTGCTGGACACCGGTGTGGTCACGCCGGAAGCGGTGGCAAACGGGAAATTCGCCTGAGTCCGGCTATCCTTTAAGGGGTTCCCTTAAGAGGACAATATCGTGACGCTCGATCCTGAAACTGACTTAAAACTGGAGCGCGTGGTGGATGCACCGCGCGACCTGCTGTGGCTCTGCTGGACCACGCCGGAACACATCAAAAACTTCTTCATTCCTGCTCCCCATAAGGTGACCGAATGCGATCTCGATCTCCGCGTGGGCGGGCGGTTCAACACCGTGTTTGATGTGGACGGTCAGCGGATGGATAACCGGGGCGTCTTTCTGGAAATCGATCCCGGTCAAAAGCTGGTCTTTACCGACGGCTATACCGAAGGCTGGAAACCGGCGGAGAAGCCGTTTATGACGGCGATCCTGCTGCTGGAGGATGTGGGCGAGGGCAAGACCCGCTACACGGCGATTGCGCGTCATCCGACGAAAGAAATCCGCGAACAGCATGAACAGATGGGCTTCCACGAAGGGTGGGGGATTGTGCTGGATCAACTGGTGGGGTATGTGAAGGGGTTAAAACTGTAGTGCTCTTAGACCCCCTCTCCCTTGAGGGAGAGGGCTGGGGTGAGGGGGAGAAATCATTGATCAAGTCGAAGAAAGGTTTCTCTTTTTGCTATTCCTCATCTGACGAAATATTGGCTCTCCCTTTTCATCAAAATATCTTTCCGGCCATATCACATCGGGCGGAATGTCTAGCGCCTGTGCGATAAGCAATTCGCCTTTGGGCCATGGGCGGGTAAGCGCGTTAGCCAGTGTGGATGAGGAAAGGCCAGCCTTTCGGGACAACGCAGCCAGGCTTGTTCCGTGTTTCTTTAGTGCGGCGATGATATCGGCAGGATGCCAGTTCTGATGACGCATTGTGTCCTCCTTACATGTATTTGTTACGCACTTAATTATCCTGTTTTGGGATAAAAACATAATAGGAGGATATTCGATTTCAGGATATTTGTATGGAATCGGAACAATGGCCTCAGTTTACTCGGACGAATACCAGCGTGTTATCAGTGCGTTGAAGAAAGCTCGTAAGGAGAAGGGGATTACTCAGGCGCAGCTTGCTGAGGCTCTGGGTAAACCGCAATCGTTTATTGCTAAAGTGGAAAGTGGTGAACGCCGGTTAGATGTGGTGGAGTTTGTGCATCTGGCGCACATGATAGGATTAGAACCATCAACTGTGATTAACAGTATAAAATCCCATGATTAAAATGTGAGGTTTTATGATTGAGAAAGCTTCTGAGTTGTTAGAACGATTTATAGAAATCGAAAGAAGTGAACTTATTAAAGTAGAAATGCCGCACATGCCAACACTTGGTTCTGCTTATGAAGAAATTACTAAGCAAAGCATTGATCAGAATTTTATTATCCCCAAGGGGTTAAACCTAAAAGTAGTCTCGGGGTTTATTTCTATCAATGATAAAATATTATCTAACCAAATTGATGGGATGCTTGTTCATGGTGAAGGGAAACGCTATGGTCGGACTAGTGATTTTATTTATCCCATAGACCAAGTTTTATGTGTATTTGAAGTTAAGAAGACTTTGAATAAATCAGATTACGCAGATGCTTTTGACCATCTTAGATTTATCAGAAAAGAATTCGCTAAATATTTTGAGCTTAAACTAAAAGACCCTTCATTTAATCCAGATATTTCTATCCCTGGTAAGCATTTTTCTCAAATAACAGGAAGAGAGGCTCCTGCTTTTTACAGAGATATTCATTCTTTATCCAGAACAGATGCTATTCTTTTTTATGCTTTAGTACAAGAAAGTCTAGCTCCATCAAGTATTATTCATGGGTATGGTGGATACTCAACTGAATATGGAATGCGAAATGCCTTTTTTGATATCTTAACTGAGAAAAGCAAGTTATCTGGAGAAGGCTTTGGAGTGCCCAGTTTTCCTACATTAGTGACAACTAATAATATCAGTATTGTTAAGGCTCATGGCATGCCTTTTCTTGGTATCAATAAAGATCAGCAATGGGCGGCTTTGGTGTCAATGAGAGATAATGCCGCAAGAATTATGTTAGAAATCATCTGGTCAAAAATAGCATTTTATTTTGATGTAAAAATGCCTTGGGGAAATGATCCTAAAAATGAAATTTTGGCTCCATTCTTGTATGCCATACCTGTGCATCAAGACGGGAGAACTGGTTGGAAATTTAGATATGTTGAAATGAAAGAAAGCGAACTGAAAAAAAGACAATTTCTGATAGATTGGGAACCGGAACGTATAGATGAAAAAGTGTTGGCGGCTTTTCATTGCATGTTAATAAAGGGTGGATATATCCATGAGGTTGATTTAGCTTCGATAGCTGAAGATCATAATGTTTCACAAAAAGATTTAATAAGAGATATTATGAGTCTGTTTTTGTTTAAAAAAATTAACCAATACATTCGTCCGATTTCATCAAGTGTTTTTCTTGCTACCGATGCTAATGGTTTTAACTATTTAACATCAAATCGAGAGAATTTGGATATATGGTGTGATAAAAAAGGGTTGGCAAAAGATTATATTCATTTGATGGTTATAGAGTGATTTTTTTATGACTTCAGTCACAACATTCGACACAGTAATGGGATGACTGAAGTACTAGTAGAATGTTTAATCTAACCGTGGATACGCATCCGCGATGGCATCGCCCGTAAACTGCGCCACCCAGCCTTCCGGGTTATCGAAAATGCGGATAGCCGTAAAGTTCGGCTCTGAGCCCATATCAAACCAGTGCGGCGTGCCCGCGGGAACGGAAATCAGGTCGTTTTTCTCGCACAGCACCTGATACACCTCATCGCCAATGTGCAGGCAGAACAGACCCGCGCCCTCCACGAAGAAGCGCACTTCGTCTTCGCCGTGGGTGTGTTCGTTCAGGAACTTCGCGCGCAGCGCCTCTTTCTGCGGGTTGTCGGCGCGCAGGCTGATCACGTCCCAGCTCTGATAGCCTTTCTCTGCCACCAGTTTGTCGATCGCATGCTGATACGCCTCGATCACGGCTTCAGGTGTGGGATCGTGTCCTAAATCGCGATCCGCAGCCCAGCGTTCAAACCGCACGCCTTTGGCGTTGAGCTGTTGGGCGATCTCGGCGGCGTCGGTGCTGTACCACTGATGTCGAATGGCGTCTTTATCGGAATAAATGGTCAATGCGCTCATGAAGGGATCTGCTCCGGATTAATCTCGTCAAACTGGTGGACCTGATGGTGATGGCTTGCGCCGTCATCATCACCGCGAATCAGCTGCAGGGTGCGAAAACCGGCCTGTTCAGCCGCGTCCAGCTCCTGATGAATATCGGACAGGAACAGGATCTGCGACGGGGCGATGCCCGTTTGTGCCGCAATGTTCTGATAGGACTGCACCTCGCGCTTGGCGCCGATGTGGGTATCAAAATAGCCGCTGAACAGATGAGTAATATCACCTTCGTCGCTGTAGCCAAATAACAGTTTCTGCGCGGCGACGGAGCCAGAGGAATAAACATAGAGATCAATCCCTTGCGCCTTCCATTTTTCCAGCGCAGGCAGTACGTCCGGATAGAGGTGGCCGGTAAAGTCGCCGTTCACGTAGCCGTCATGCCAGATGATCCCCTGCAGGGCTTTGAGCGCCGTGGATTTGCGGTCCTCATCCATAAAGGCAAAAAGGGCCTCGATAAGCTCGCTGACGCTAGCGTGCGGGTTACCGATTTCATCACGCAGGTTGTCCAGAATGGATTTGACCGGCTCGGCGTACTGCTGCGCGGTCACGAAGGCCGCCAGCCGCTCACGCGCGTAGGGGAACAAAACGTCATGGACAAAACGGATATCGCTGGTGGTCCCTTCAATATCCGTCACAATCGCGCGAATCATATTCTCTCCAGTTGTCGTAAACGCATTTCGCATTCAAATAAGAATTCTAGTCCTTCCAGATGACGGCGGGCCTCGGCCACGTCGCGTCCCCAGCAGGTTAAGCCATGACCGCGCAGAAGAAAACCATAATTAAGCGGGCGTTCCTGTGCGTAATGGGCGATTCGGGAGGCGAGGGCGTCAATATCCTGGTCGTTATCAAAGACCGGGATAGCCACCGTATCCAGATGCGTGGTCTGCCCTGTGAGGGACTTTTGCATCTCAAAGCCGCTGATGTTGAGCTCGGCTTCTTTGACCAGACGCGACAGCACCGTGGCGTTGACGGTATGAACGTGCAGGACGGCGTTGGCTTCCGGGAACAGGCGATAAAGCAGCGTGTGAAGACCGGTTTCCGCCGACGGTCTACGGCCAGATGGCGCGCGGTTGGTGGCAATCTCCACCTGCAAAAAATCCTCCGTCGTCAGGCTGCCTTTGTCTTTGCCGGATTCGCTGAGCCAGCACAGGCGTTCGTCCTGACGCACCGACATGTTGCCGCCGGTGGCGGGTGCCCAGCCTTTAGCGCCAATCCAGCGGCAGGCGTCGACAAGATGTGTGA
This sequence comes from Enterobacter sp. 61D5, assembly GCF_034107965.1. Lineage (NCBI taxonomy): Bacteria > Pseudomonadati > Pseudomonadota > Gammaproteobacteria > Enterobacterales > Enterobacteriaceae > Enterobacter > Enterobacter sp. 61D5. The sequence continues at coordinate 290,743 of NZ_JAWNFK010000014.1, read as the reverse complement.
GTTGCAGGTTGTCTGTCATTTCCTTTTACCCTCGCGGCCAGGAATATTCATATAGTTTGGACGTCTAAGCGTCTTGATTGCCAAAGACTAACATCGTGTTATAGTGGCAGCAACATAAGTATTACAAGCAGGCACGACACAATGAGCAATAATGCATTGATTCCTAAGAGTAAACTTCCCAATCTCGGTACTACCATCTTTACGCAGATGAGCGCTCTGGCGCAGCAGCACAACGCCATTAACCTTTCTCAGGGCTTCCCGGATTTCGATGGCCCGACGTATCTGCAGGAGCGTCTGGCGTACCACGTGGCGCAGGGGGCGAATCAGTATGCGCCGATGACGGGCGTGCAGGCGCTGCGGGAAGCCATTGCGGATAAAACGGCGGAGCTGTACGGCCATAAGCCCGATGCGAACACCGACATTACGGTGACGGCAGGGGCGACCGAAGCGCTGTATGCGGCGATTACCGCGCTGGTGCGTAAGGGCGATGAAGTTATCTGCTTTGATCCGAGCTACGACAGCTATGCGCCTGCGGTTGAACTCTCCGGCGGCGTGGTGAAACGCGTGGCGCTTCAGCCGCCGCATTTTCGCCCTGACTGGCAGGCGTTTGCTGCGCTGCTGAGCGACAAAACCCGCCTGGTGATCCTGAACACCCCGCACAACCCGTCGGCGACGGTGTGGCAAAAGGCCGATTTCGGCGCGCTGTGGCAGGCGATTGCGGAACGTGAAACTTACGTGCTGAGCGATGAGGTCTACGAGCACATCTGCTTTGCAGAAGAAGGACACGCCAGCGTGCTGGCCCATCCGCAGCTTCGCGAGCGTGCGATCGCCGTCTCGTCATTCGGTAAGACTTACCATATGACCGGCTGGAAAGTGGGCTACTGCGTTGCACCGGCGGCTATCAGCGCCGAGCTGCGCAAGGTGCACCAGTATCTGACCTTTGCCGTGAACACGCCGGCTCAGCTGGCGCTGGCGGATATGCTGCGCGCCGAGCCGGAGCACTATCGCGAGCTGCCGCACTTCTATCGTGAACGTCGGGATCTGTTTGTGGCGGCGCTAAGCAAAAGCCGTCTGGAGATTTTGCCCTCAGAAGGGACCTATTTCCTGCTCGCCGACTACAGCGCGATATCGGATCTGGACGACGTGAGCTTCTGCCAGTGGTTGACGAAAGAGGTGGGCGTAGCCGCCATTCCGCTGTCGGTATTTTGCGCCGATCCCTTCCCGCATAAGCTTATTCGTCTTTGCTTTGCGAAGCAGGAATCGACGCTGCTGGCGGCAGCAGAGCGTCTGAACACGCTCTGATTATTTTACCGTCCAGGCTTCTGAATAACGACGGTCTGCAAACAGCTCCAGCAGACCGTTTATTTGTCTGAGGTGCAAGACTTCATCGCCGTCCATTCCCAGCGCCTTGCTTATTCTCATCCTGCGGAAGAAATACCAGACTGTGGCGCCAATACAAAAGAGAGGATGATATCAGTCAATAATCAACTGGATATATGCCGCTTAATTCTATGACGGTGATGCTTTTTTAAAGGCGTAGTTCTCATTTTGTGTGAGAACCACAGCAATATCTTACGGTAAGGATATTTCTTCAATAAAACTCGCGAATGCTGAGCTATTGAGCGCGGAACGGTTGTACATCATGTAAATATCAATGCTGGGGAATTGAATGTCAGTTTCCACTTTTCGCAGGTTGAGGGCTGGCCCATATTGTTCGAAGGCCGGCGCGGGTACTAATCCTATGAGATCGGACGAACCGATCACCGACAGAAGGGATATAAAAGAGTCGCTACGATAGACGATATTTCTTTTGGTTAACAGGCTTTCGGCCTTTTCCTGATAGTCTTTGAAGCTGTTCTCATCGTTCAGGTAGGCGGTGAAGTTTTCATTCAGAATCTCTTCACGCGTGGGATTTTCACTGAGACGGGGATGGCCCTCACGACAAACGAGGACGAAAGGAAGTGTATGGTAGAGGCTACAGGCGACAGAATGATTGTTAGAAGAAGAAAATGAAAATATCAGGTCGGCTCTTCTGTAGGCTAAGAGATCTTCTGCTGAATCAGATGATAGAAAAACATCATGTAATTCAATTGAATAGTTATGGTTTTCCATCAGCAATTTTATAGGGTCAAGCGTTGCTTTCGTACTCATAAAATGCGGGCAATAAATGACAAAGTTCTTCTTCAACCCGCTGCTGTGCATGATATTGATAGTCTGCTCCAGCTGGTTCAGGTTCTGTTCCAGATGATGATGCAGATTGACGCCGACGGTCGTGGGCGTGATCCCTTTACCGGAACGGATAAACAGAGGATCGTTGAGTTGCCCTCTCAGACGCTGCAGTGACTGGCTCACGGCGGAGGGGGTGATATACAGCGTTTCGGCGGCTTTACTGATACTAAGGTGCTGGTAAATGCACTCGAAAATGACTAACAGATTAAGATCGAATTTTTTAAGGTCATAGAGGTTTGCCATGTTTCGTCCTGAGGGCGCTGCGTTTGCTGTGGTTATCATATAACTGATAACAATAGTTTGAGGCTAACCATTTATAATTCTTTCGGTTAATTCTCTTAGTTTTAAATTAAAAACATCTTAATATATCACGGTGGCAGATTATTGAAATAGCGCTTCGAAAGCGATTGAGATAATTTTATTGTAGAAAAGGGAGTGATCATTTTAAATGACAATTGCCATTTATACATCGCGATAGTTTTATAATAAAAATAAATCTATAACGCTCCGGAATGATGTTCGACGCAACCTATCACAGCCATAGGCAGGAATGCCTCTCTTATGGATTGCTCAATCCCTGCGCGGGTGGTGTAATCAAAAGGCTGTTACCGCCTTGATATAAAGGGTTGTAGAGCGCAACGCAACGCCAGTTTCGGCTGGCACTGAATGTACCTGCGGGGAATTCAGGTATCAGGGCCGCCCGTTGAGGCGGCCTTTTTACTTTTAGGCTTTCCTGTAAAAGGTTCACCTTGTTGTCTTGTCGACGTTGTAAGGTTTGGCTGATTGATTTGATAAAGCATACGCATTAGCCCCGATGAATAAAGTTGGTTACCTTACATCTCAACGAAAACACGGAGGAAGTACAGATGTCTTTGATTAACACCAAAATTAAACCTTTCAAAAACCAGGCGTTCAAAAACGGTGAGTTCATCGAAGTTACCGAGAAAGATACCGAAGGCCGCTGGAGCGTCTTCTTCTTCTATCCTGCTGACTTCACCTTCGTTTGCCCGACTGAACTGGGTGACGTGGCAGACCATTACGACGAACTGCAGAAGCTGGGCGTAGACGTTTACTCTGTCTCTACCGATACCCACTTCACCCACAAAGCATGGCACAGCAGCTCTGAAACCATCGCGAAAATCAAATACGCGATGATCGGTGACCCGACTGGCGCCCTGACCCGTAACTTCGACAACATGCGTGAAGATGAAGGCCTGGCTGACCGCGCCACCTTCGTTGTTGACCCGCAGGGCATTATTCAGGCTATCGAAGTTACCGCTGAAGGTATCGGCCGTGATGCTTCTGACCTGCTGCGTAAAGTGAAAGCCGCTCAGTACGTGGCTTCTCACCCAGGCGAAGTGTGCCCGGCGAAATGGAAAGAAGGCGAAGCGACGCTGGCTCCATCCTTAGATCTGGTTGGTAAAATCTAAGTTTTGCCCATTCGGCAATCAATGGGCGCACCCGCGCCCATTTCATTCCAGCACCATGATGCAAGTTGCATTCAGGCCGCCCGTATAAGGCAGCTTGCATGATGACGTCTTAAGAGAGGGAAGAACAATGCTCGACACTAACATGAAAACCCAGCTCAAGGCCTACCTTGAGAAACTGACCAAACCCGTTGAGCTGATTGCTACGCTTGACGACAGCGCCAAATCGGCAGAGATCAAGGAACTGCTGGCGGAGATCGCCGAGCTGTCGCCGAAAGTGACCTTCAAAGAAGACAACGCGCTGCCGGTCCGTAAGCCCTCTTTCCTGATTACCAACCCAGGCTCCGAGCAGGGACCGCGCTTTGCCGGCTCGCCGCTGGGTCACGAATTTACCTCACTGGTGCTGGCGCTGCTGTGGACCGGTGGTCATCCGTCGAAAGAGGCGCAGGCGCTGCTGGAGCAGATCCGCGATATCGACGGTGATTTCGAATTTGAAACCTATTACTCGCTCTCCTGCCACAACTGCCCGGACGTGGTGCAGGCGCTGAACCTGATGTCGGTCCTGAACCCGCGCATCAAGCACACGGCGATTGACGGCGGTACCTTCCAGAATGAAATCACCGATCGCAACGTGATGGGCGTTCCGGCGGTCTACATGAACGGCAAAGAGTTTGGCCAGGGCCGAATGACGCTGACCGAAATCGTAGCCAAAGTGGATACCGGTGCTGAAAAACGTGCGGCGGAAGAGCTGAACAAACGCGATGCTTACGACGTGCTGATCGTCGGTTCCGGCCCTGCTGGCGCGGCGGCAGCGGTGTACTCTGCGCGTAAAGGTATTCGTACCGGCCTGATGGGCGAACGCTTTGGCGGCCAGGTGCTCGATACCGTGGACATCGAAAACTACATTTCCGTGCCGAAGACCGAAGGCCAGAAGCTGGCAGGGGCGCTGAAGGCGCACGTCAGCGACTATGACGTAGACGTGATCGACAGCCAGAGCGCCAGCAAGCTGGTTCCGGCAGCGGTCGAAGGTGGTTTACACCAGATTGAAACCGCGTCCGGCGCGGTGCTGAAAGCGCGCAGCATTATCATTGCCACCGGCGCGAAATGGCGCAACATGAACGTTCCGGGCGAAGATCAGTACCGTACCAAAGGCGTGACCTACTGTCCGCACTGCGACGGCCCGCTGTTTAAAGGTAAACGCGTGGCGGTGATCGGCGGCGGTAACTCCGGCGTGGAAGCGGCTATCGACCTGGCGGGGATTGTTGAGCACGTTACTCTTCTGGAGTTCGCTCCAGAGATGAAGGCCGACCAGGTTCTGCAGGATAAAGTTCGCAGCCTGAAAAACGTCGACATCGTACTGAACGCGCAGACCACTGAAGTGAAGGGCGACGGCAGCAAAGTGACCGGCCTCGAATACCGCGACCGCGTGAGCGGCGACGTGCACAGCGTTCAGCTGTCAGGGATCTTCGTGCAGATTGGTCTGCTGCCAAATACCACCTGGTTGGAAGGCGCGATTGAGCGCAACCGCATGGGCGAAATCATCATCGATGCGAAATGTGAAACCAGCGTGAAAGGCGTGTTTGCGGCGGGCGACTGCACCACCGTGCCGTACAAACAGATCATTATCGCCACGGGCGAAGGGGCGAAGGCGTCTCTGAGTTCCTTTGACTACCTGATTCGCACCAAAACCGCATAACAGAAGAAAGTAAGGCTACACCTGCAATAGCGAGAGGCCACCGAAAGGTGGCCTCTTTTTTTATCTTACGACCATCACCGGTATATGGGTGTGGCGGATCACGCTGGAGGCGTTAGAGCCCAGCAGATGCGTGGTAATGGAAGGGTTGCGCGAACCGATGACAACCACGTCTGCTTTCAGCTCGTTCGCCAGTTCGTTTACCGCATCGCGTACGCTGCCGAATCTGACGTGGGTTTTGATCCGTGAAGGATCGATGCTGAAGTGGCTGACCATGGTTTGCAGGCGAGTTTCCGCTTCATGCTGCAAATGCTCCTCGAAGCGACGCACGTCGGCGGCAAAGCGGTGCAGGCTCAGGCTGGCGGACCCCGGCAGTACGTGCAAAAGATGGATCACACCATCCTGCTGCGCCAGGAACTCCGCATGGCGAACGGCCTTGTCGCTCAGCTCCATCTCAAAAACATCAACCGGCATAATGATTCTCTGATACATACCCGTTTCTCCTTGTTTATAAACGCTGAACTCATTTAACCATAAAATATTAATGGTTTCTGTAAGCGCCCCGTCAGTTTTCTTATCTCGCCAGGATAAATCTCAAAAGCCCGGTATTCCAGGGCAGACCTTGAGGGGTAGCTACCCTTATACACTTATCTGGAACCTTTCGGAGGTCGCATGAAAGCACTTACGTATCACGGTCCGCACCATGTTCGCGTCGAGAATGTCCCCGATCCCATTATCGAGCAGCACGACGATATCATTTTGCGCGTCACGGCCACGGCGATCTGCGGCTCCGATTTGCATCTCTATCGCGGAAAGGTCCCGAAGGTGCAGCACGGCGACATTTTTGGCCATGAATTTATGGGGGAAATCGTCGAGTGCGGCGCAGAGGTGAAGAATTTGCAAAAAGGCGATCGCGTGGTGATCCCCTTTGTCATTGCCTGCGGAGACTGTTTCTTCTGCCGTATGCAGCAATACGCGGCCTGTGAGAATACCAATGCCGGGCAGGGCGCCGCGCTGAACAAAAAGCAAATTCCCGCTCCGGCCGCGCTGTTTGGCTACAGCCATCTCTACGGCGGCGTGCCGGGGGGACAGGCGGAATATGTCCGCGTGCCAAAAGGCAACGTCGGGCCGTTTAAGGTCCCGCAACTCCTTTCCGATGATAAGGCGCTGTTCCTGTCCGATATTTTGCCCACGGCCTGGCAGGCGGCAAAAAATGCGCAGATTGAAAAAGGCTCAAGCGTTGCGGTTTTCGGCGCCGGGCCGGTGGGGCTACTGACTATTGCCTGCGCGCGGCTGTTAGGGGCTGAGCAGATCTTTGTTATCGATCACCACCCGTACCGTTTGCGATTTGCCGAGGCGCGTTACGGCGCAATCCCCATCAACTTTGATGATGATAACGACGCAGCGGAAAAAATCATCGAGCAAACCGCTGGCCAGCGCGGCGTTGACGCCGTGATTGATGCGGTAGGGTTCGAAGCGAAAGGCAGCACCACCGAAACGATCCTCAGCAATCTTAAGATTGAAGGTAGCAGCGGCAAAGCGCTGCGGCAGTGCATTGCTGCCGTTCGACGCGGTGGCGTAGTTAGCGTACCCGGCGTGTACGCCGGGTTTATTCATGGATTCCTGTTTGGCGATGGCTTTGATAAGGGGCTGACGTTCAAGATGGGCCAGACCCACGTCCATGCCTGGCTGGGTGAACTGCTACCGCTGATCGAAAAAGGGCTGCTTACCCCGGAAGAGATCGTGACCCATTATCTTCCTCTTGCTGATGCGGAACGCGCCTATAAGGTATTCGAAAAACGGGAGGAGGAGTGCCGGAAGGTGATTCTGGTCCCTGGTGCAGAAACGCCCGAGGCCGCAGAGCAGAAAGTTAAGGGCCTGGTGAATGCTTTCCCCGGTGGGGTTGCATGAATACTCGCCTAGCTGTGGCGTTCAAGATAAAGCACGGCCAAGACGATAATCGCCGCAATAATCAGAAAAATAAGTGTGATAGCCAGTATCTCACTCATGACCGTCCCCACGGCACCAAAACAGATTAAGCGTGGATTAAGGGCTTTTTGCGCGATATAAGAAAATGGGGTGAATTTACGGAAAGAGGATGCGGCTGCATCCTCTGTGCAAAGCGGGTGGGCGCTTGTTCAGAAGTGGTTAACGCAGGTAATCGCCCGCGGCTTCTGGCTGATAGAGCAACGCCAGCACTTCAAGATGGGCAGAGGCGCCGCCCGGCAATTCCCAGTGGATGGTATCGCCCGTGCGCAGGCCCAGCAGTGCGGCACCCACAGGCGCAAGAACAGAAAGCTGTGCGCTGCTGTCGGTCATCTGAGCCGGGTAAACCAGCGTGCGGGTCAGCTCTTCACCGGTGGTCAGGTTGCGGAATTTTACCTGGCTGTTCATGGTGACCACGTCATGCGGCATCGTCTCAGGCGTGCACATCTGCGCCCGGTCGAGCTCCTCATTCAGGGCGTCGGCCACGGGAAGTGAGGCGAACGCTGCTTTTTCCAGCAGCCTGTCGATACGTTCTGCGTCGAGCTCGTTGATGATAATTGTAGGTCTGGACATTTTTACTCCATGTCGTTAATGCTGCGTGTAACGCAGAAACCAATCCAAAAGAAAACCCTCGCCGTCTGGCAGCGAGGGTTTAACTCTCCCGATGATACTGGCTGAGCGCGCAAGTTTGAAGTGATGAAGGTCACATTCATGGTCCATATGAATTTTCGCTGAAATTTATTCAGTCTTCATTCCGGACGGAATACGTTACGCTGAGAGTCCTGAACCCGGGTGTTGCGCGAAGCGCAATTCGCGTCAGCCCACCAACGAGAGAGAATTATGTATTTCTACCAACCGTCTCAGGGGCACGGCCTGCCGCACGATCCGCTGAACGCCATTATTGGTCCACGTCCGATCGGCTGGATCTCCTCATGCGATAATGCCGGTCAGCTGAACCTCGCGCCGTATAGCTTCTTCAACTGCTTTAACTATCGCCCGCCGATCATCGGCTTTTCCAGCAACGGCTGGAAGGACAGCGTGCGTAATATTACCGAAACAAAGGAATTTGTCTGGAACCTGGCGACGCGCGATCTCGCGCAGGCGATGAACCAAACCTCTGCAATGCTTCCCCACGATCGGGATGAATTTAGCTTTGCCGGGCTAACGCCAGCGGCCAGCCAGCTGGTCAAAGCGCCCCGCGTCGCCGAAAGCCCGGTGAACTTTGAGTGCCGCCTGTCGCAGTGCATTCAGCTTACCGGTGCCGACGGCACGCCGGTGGATACGTGGCTGGTGCTGGGGGAGGTGGTCGGTATCCATATTGCCGAAACGCTGCTGGAAGAGGGGATATACCAGACGGCGAAAGCTCAGCCCATCCTGCGTGCGGGTGGGCCGACGGCGTACTATGGCATCAGTGACGAAAACCGGTTTGATATGGTTCGCCCGACTATGGGTCAGTAACCGGCTTTATCAATTACGAACTGTTTTCCGCAGTTACCCGGATGTGGCTGCGGTGCAAATGACGCCGATGAAAGCGGGCTGTTAATGGTGTCCGCCTTCAGCGAAATCTGCATCTCGGTCAGATACGCCGGATTGCCGTTGCAGGTCAGCTTGATCGCTTTGATGTTCTCCTTGCCCCAGCTTTTGGCAACGGCACTGTCAAAATCGCTGCGATTGACGGGTTTCCCGTAATTATCGGCGAGGAATTTACCGACCGCGCTGTTTTTAACTTCCTGATTCATCCGCACCATCGTGCCGAAATAGGCATCCGGATCGAAACCAAAGCAGACGCCATGTTTGGCATATTCGTAACGTTCCAGGCAGGAATTACCGCCCGCACCCGGCATGACGTCGTTGAGCTTGGCGGCAGCGGAAAGCGACAGTCCGGTTTCGGCGGCATCGCATTTGCGGCTGGCCTTCACTTCCGGCATGTTCGGAATCGGGCGCGTGGCGCAGCCAAAACGCATCCATCGACGTTCATCCACGCCGCGTGCGGCAATAGATTTTGGCAGGCCAGGCCATAGACCGTGGACGGTCAGAAAATCGGCTTTATTATCGCGCTCTTTTTGCAGGCGACATTCGTCAGGTTCATTGCGGTTGCGCTCGACCATGCTCTGGCAAAACCCGGTTTGCCAGGACAGAGCCAGCACATAACGATCGAAATCGCCATACTGTGTTGCCTTCAGCGGTTCCGCCTGTGCGGAGAAGAGACAGAGAGAAAGCGCCACTGCGCCAGACGGGATGACGATATCCTTCCTGAACATATGATTTCCTGATCGAATGAGCACGATTTATTTCTGGAAGTTATTAAAGCACAAAAAGCGCCCGCAGGCGCTTTTTGGATATCCATAATTTAGCTTAGGCCGCGCCGGGTACCAGCACTTCCGTGGCGATAATCACGATAATCAGACCAACTATAACGGGCACTGAGGTGCGTTTGACGACTTCGAATGGAGAAATTTTCGCCATCCCGGCAACGGCGACGACCACACCCGACACCGGCGAAATGGTCCGGCCGAGGTTTGACGCCTGCAGCATAGGAATGGAGAGGTAGGCCGGGTTAATACCGGAGGAGTGAGCCAGTTTCGGGATCATCTCAACGAAGGCGTAGAAAGGCGCATTACCGGAACCGGTGGTCATCGCCGCCAGCATGGTGAGCACCACCAGAACCAGCATCAGGATAATACTGGCCGAGCCGAACGAGGTGGCGATAGAAATCAGGCTCTGGATAAAACCGATCGTGCTCAGACCCTGGGCAAAAACGCCCGCAGCAACCAGCAGGATCACCACGCCAGCGAAGGCATCCGCCATACCGCGATACGCCACTTCCAGACCCGAGAAGACTTTTTGCGTGTTAAAACCGCGCACAAACTCCAGCACGGCGGCCAGCAGCATACAGATGACCAGAATAGTGATGATGTGCAGCTGTGGACCCCATTTGCCGTCAAAAATCAGCACTCCGACGATCGGGGTGAACGGCAGAATGGCATAGAACGCGGGAGCGGTCGTGGTGATTTCACTCACGTCCATCATTTCATGGCTGATGTTTTCTTTCTTATCAAGATAGCGCTGCCAGAAGAAATGCGCGATCCCCATGCCCACGATGGCAACGATCGAGATCGGTAACGTGGTTTTAAAGGCGAAGTCGATGAGTGACATCTCCGCCGCCTTTGCCGCCAGCACAACGTCGCCGGAGGTCGGGGAGAGAATAATCGCTGCCGGAGACGCGCAAATTGCCGCGGCCGCGCCACGGCTGATACCGACGTTCACCATGACCGGGAACAGCGTCGCCATGAGCAGTACGCCAAGTCCGGTAGCTGACGAAACGGCCAGCGACATGAGGCAGGCGAGGAAATAGGCGGCGACCATCAGCAGATACGGCGAGTTGATGTATTGCAGGGGTTTGGAGGCAAGCTTAACGACCATGTCGTTGGCGCCGATGTGGGTCATGTAGGCTGCAAAACCGCACAGCATCATGATCATCATACCCAGATCGCCGCCGCGGCTCATGAGCAATATTTTAATGTATTCAACAATATCTGTTGCCGTGTAACCGGTGCTGGTCGCGCTGGCAGGTAACACCTGGTGCCCCATTATTGCGCTGATAATCAGCAGCGTTAGACCGCCGACAAATAATACGCCCGTGGCCGAGTAGCCTTTAATGATGTAGCGTGCGACGCCGACAATGACGACGACTCCAATAAGGAGTTCGAATAACGTAAGCATGATTTCCCCTGTATCTCTGCTGCTATGGAGCACAAAAAATCAATAAAAAAAAGAAGGATGAAAATGTGCCGAATAATTGGCCTGTTCTTGCTGATTAAAATCAATAAACAGACGACTAGAGAACCGAACAACCGTGTTTTGCCATGGCCCGTACATTTATGTCATGTGGCCCTTGACCGTCAGAAATAGCGCAACATGTCCCATTAATGATAACAAATTGTTAATGTTTTGTATGGTTTTGCATGTTGCTGATTAGCAAAGAGTAATGTAAAAAGTCACACCCCTTGTGGGCTTATTTGCACGTATCTCTCGCTTTCTTTAAGAATATTCCCGGAAAGAGCCCGAATAATTAGGAATAACGCTGATGTCGTTAAGCTTTGATTCAACTACTTTATGGTAAACTTTGCCTCGAATACTAAGAATGGTAATTGCATTGTGATTGTACGTAATACATTTTTCTCTATTTTGTTGTTTATTTTTGGGCAGTTAACGTTTTCTTCTGTTGCACAGGCAGAAGGCAACGCGACGGATAAAGGCTGGTTCTCAACCTTTACGGATAATGTTTCCCAGACATGGACGGCACCTGAACATTATGATCTCTATGTCCCGGCAATAACGTGGCATGCGCGTTTTGCTTATGACAAAGAGAAAACCGATAAATACAACGAGCGTCCGTGGGGCGCGGGTTTTGGCCAGTCGCGCTGGGATGAAAAGGGAAACTGGCATGGCATCTATCTGATGGCCTTCAAAGACTCGTTTAATAAATGGGAGCCGATTGGGGGGTATGGTTGGGAGAAAACCTGGCGTCCGCTAGCGGACGAGAACTTCCACGTCGGTTTGGGCTATACCGCCGGGGTCACTGCACGTGACAACTGGAACTACATTCCGATCCCGGTCCTGCTGCCTTTGGCCTCTATTGGCTATGGTCCTGCAACGTTCCAGATGACCTACATCCCGGGTACGTACAACAACGGTAACGTTTACTTCGCCTGGATGCGTTTACAGTTTTAACTGACAAAACGTTACATGCTGGTGATAAAACGCGCAGTTGTTGATTCATAAGCGATAAAAATCTGTCAGTGAAAATTAACGCGACTTTAGTCACTTTTTATCAAAGATCCGCTGGACAAAAGGTCCCACAATTGATGTACTGATAACCGACACAGCATTTGTGTCGTTTTTTAATGTAAAGGTAATTTTGATGTCTAAGATTAAAGGTAACGTTAAGTGGTTTAATGAGTCCAAAGGATTCGGTTTCATTACTCCTGAAGATGGCAGCAAAGACGTGTTCGTACACTTCTCTGCAATCCAGTCTAATGGTTTCAAAACTCTGGCTGAAGGTCAGCGTGTAGAGTTCGAAATCACTAACGGTGCCAAAGGCCCTTCTGCTGCTAACGTAATTGCTCTGTAATTCAGACGCGTCAGCAAGAATTTCAAAACCCGCTCACTGAGCGGGTTTTTTTCGTTTTGAATCAGCCAAGCAGATACATTTTCAGGAAGCTGGCTACGATCAGCACGCTCAACAACACCATTCCTGCGCTCATCAGACTCTGTTTCATTCTGTCACCCTCGTTCATTACTGCATGCAGAGTGACAGAGAAAAATTAAGCCAACATTAACGGTTCGGCTGTTAATGCGCGCTTGCGGAAGAAAATAGCCAAAATGCGATCCCCGTCATCGCAAACGAGCCGAACATATTGATCGCCATATTCATCAGCGCCCAGCCGATACGGCCTTCCTGAAAGAGAAAAACCGTCTCCGCAGAAAAGGTTGAGAAGGTGGTCAAACCGCCGCAGAATCCGGTGGTAATCAACACCTTCCACATTGGGTCGATGTGCGTCATTCGGTTAAACCAGGCCAGCCCCATACCAATGATAAAGGCACCAATCAGGTTAGCGGCAAGCGTCCCCATGGGAATCGCCTGATGCAGGGGGTTAAACCGCATACTCAAAAACCATCGCGCAACGCTACCCGTTCCCCCACCAATAAAAACGGCTAAAAGTAGTTGTAACACGCTAAATACCTGCTATTTGATGTGTAAGGGTAGCGAGTTTAACGCCGTTTATGATGAGGGGACAAATATGTATGTAGCGGTAGGGCAATTTGTGGTCACGCCTGACTGGCGTGAAAATGCGCTCACGTGCGTCGAACTGATGATGCAGGCCAGGCAGAAAGGCGCGTCGCTGTTGGTTCTCCCCGAGGCGCTGCTGGCCAGGGATGATAATGACCCGGATTTATCCGTAAAGTCCGCGCAGCCGCTGGACGGCGAATTCTTACAGCAATTGCTCGCCCAAAGCGCAGGCAATACGATGACGACGATCTTAACGATCCATGTTCCCTCCACGCCGGGTCGCGCGGTGAATACGCTCGTGGCGATTCGTGACGGGGCCATCGTCGCACGCTACGCCAAGCTTCATCTCTATGATGCGTTCAGCATCCAGGAGTCGCGTCGCGTTGACCCCGGAGACGAGCTCCCTCCGCTGCTGGAGATTGACGGATTCAGGATCGGGCTGATGACGTGCTATGACCTGCGTTTTCCCGAGCTGGCGCTGCATCTGGCGCTGCAGGGGGCGGACGTGCTGGTACTCCCTGCCGCGTGGGTCAAAGGGCCGTTAAAAGAGTACCATTGGGCAACGCTGCTTGCGGCGCGCGCGCTGGATACAACCTGCTATGTCGTTGCCGCAGGGGAATGTGGCACGAAAAACATTGGGCAAAGCAGGGTGGTTGACCCGCTGGGGGTGACGATCGCCGCCGCCGCTGAAGCCCCGCATTTGCTGGTGGCGGAGATAAACTTAGAGAGAATTGCGCTTGCGCGTCAGCAATTACCCGTTCTTCGCAATCGTCGGTTTGCGCCACCGCAATTATTGTGATGTTTTTTTCAACAATGCTTGATTCACCTTGTTACAGATTGCTATTGTGTGCACGCGCTAAATGACCGTTAATACAGTCAGGTTTTGGCGCTGAATGCAGCCTGTTTTAAGTAAAGAAGGTATCTATGGGTGAGATTAGTATTACCAAACTGCTGGTGGTTGCCGCACTGGTCGTCCTGCTGTTTGGTACCAAGAAGTTACGCACGCTGGGTGGTGACCTGGGGGCTGCCATCAAAGGCTTTAAGAAAGCGATGAACGATGATGATGCAGCGGCGAAGAAAAGCGCCGAGGATGACGTCCCGGCAGACAAGCTTTCTCACAAAGAGTGACAGCAACGCCTGAGGGCTTGCGAAAAAAAACCGGCTCATGAGGCCGGTTTTTTTGTATTACTGTAAATGAATATTACAGCATTATTTAACTTCTTCGCCTTTAGCCTGCATATCGGCATGGTATGAGGAGCGAACGAATGGGCCGCAGGCAGCATGGGTGAAGCCCATCGCCATTGCTTCGGCTTTCATTTCATCGAACTCGTCCGGGCTCACGTAGCGCTGTACCGGCAGGTGGTGACGACTTGGCTGCAGATACTGTCCGAGGGTCAACATGGTCACACCATGGCGGCGAAGATCGCGCATCACCTCAATGATTTCATCATTGGTTTCACCCAGACCCACCATCAGACCAGACTTGGTCGGAATATGCGGATGCGCTTCTTTGAAACGCTCCAGCAGCTTCAGGGACCAGTTATAGTCAGCGCCCGGACGGACCTGACGGTAAAGACGCGGCACGTTCTCCAGGTTGTGGTTAAACACATCTGGCGGCGTTGCGGTCAGGATATCCAGCGCGCGGTCCATACGGCCACGGAAGTCAGGCACCAGCGTCTCGATTTTGATGTTAGGGCTTTTCTCGCGAATAGCCGTAATGCAGTCGGCGAAGTGCTGAGCACCACCGTCACGGAGGTCGTCACGGTCAACGGACGTGATAACCACATAACGCAGCGCCATGTCGGCGATGGTCTGCGCCAGTTTCTGGGGTTCGTTAGCATCAGGCGCGACTGGACGTCCATGAGCAACATCGCAGAACGGGCAGCGGCGGGTACAGATAGCACCCAGAATCATAAAGGTCGCGGTACCATGATTAAAACATTCAGCAAGGTTCGGGCAAGAGGCTTCTTCACAGACGGAGTGAAGGCCATTCTTGCGCATCGCCGCTTTGATCCCCTGGATACGCGAAGAGTCGGCCGGAAGTTTGATTTTCATCCATTCCGGTTTTCTTAACAGCGCCTCGCGCTCTGTAGCCACGTTTTTAACCGGGATAAGGGCCATTTTATCGGCATCGCGGTATTTAACACCGCGTTCCATCACAATGGGTTTACTCATAGCGTGCGTGTTCCAGTTGCGAATATCGAAGGAAAGCGTTTCAATTCAAGGGAATGTTGTATTTATCAACTATTTTTGAACGAACGACAGGCAGTATATCATTGAAACGGTCGTTAAAGCAGCCTGCCAGATCGCCAATTTGTAAAATAGTTGTTGTTTTGTGCCTTTTGCCCTGCGGGTTGCAGGGACTTGTGCTGGCTAAACCTGTCAGAAGGCCTGACGGATAATGCGGATGACGTTTTCCAGGACCGGATCGCGCAAACTTAGCTTGTTGTAATGCAGTGAAATCTCGATAGATTCCGCATTAAGCTGACTGAGCGGGATGCTTTCCAGCGGCCAGCATTTTTGTAGCAGGCTATACAGGCGTGATGGCATAACGCACAGCATGTCGCTGCTGCCGATCAGGGATGCGGTGGTAAACATATTGTAACTGCTGAAGCTGATCTGACGTTCAGGGAAAATTTCATCAATACGCTGACGAAGTGCATGATTTGATTGCCCTTCGGTCATGAAAGATGAGTGATCGTAGTTGCGCAGGTTTTCGATGGTTAACGGCTCGCTAAGAGCAGGATGCTGCTGGCGGCAAACCAGTACCAGGTTATCCGCATAAAGCACATTTTGCCCCAGCGCTCTGGCACTGAAGCTGCCGCTTTCAATAATCAGGTCCGTCTGGAACTGGGCAAGCTGAATGTCTGGTTCATTGAGAGGCACGTTGCGAAGCAGGAGCTGCGGAGCATGTTCTTTCACGGCCTGGAAGATCGCCGGCATCACCAGCACCCCTACAGAAGGGGAACAGCCGATGGTGATGGTTCGCTGCTTATCATAGCTCCCGGTTAAATCCAGCGCGCCCAGAATCGACTCCAGCCCCTGACTGATGTACTCATGGAGATGCGTGGCGTAAGCGGTCGGCGTTACCCCCTGGCCCTTGCGGATAAATAATGGGTCAGGAAATATAGCGCGAAGCTTTTGGATTGACTGGCTTATTGCTGATGGCGTGAGATTAAGAATTTTCGCAGCGTTAACGATACCCTTATGGACATATACCGCCTCAAAAATAGTCAGTAAATTGAGATCAATATTACGTAAAGTCCGAAAAATTTGTGGCTTGTCTTCGCCACCGGGTTCATTCAGTCGTTTGGCTGGTAAATTATTATACTCCACGCTTTCACTCCGTATACATTCACAATATGAATGATAGTTGAATTTATTTATTATGCTTGTAGAGATTCGTAAAGTGTTGGTTTTGTTTCACTTGTTTATCAAAAACAAACAGTTGAGTGATTATTGCTCACGTTACTTATGCCGTGTTTGCCGTGCTTGCTGGAGGCTAAATAATATGTAGCGCTAATATTCGGGCGCTTCGAAAATATAGAATCTGCGGATTATTGTAAAGTGCAAAAGCGGTAAATAAACAGTGGCCCGCCAAATTATCGAGCCCTGTTGTATGATATATTAAGCAGGGATATATTCGTGTGGTGGATTGTTAAGTAGTGCTAAAACGTTCTTCAAAAGCACCGGACGAATAGTTTCTGGCGTAGCGGTTTCAACCCACTGGCGTACCTGCGCCATTTCCATGCCGGCATAGCCGCAGGGGTTAATGCGCTGGAAAGGCGCGAGGTCCATATTAATATTTAAGGCCAGGCCATGGAATGAGCAGCCTTTACGAATACGCAGCCCCAGGGAGCAGATCTTCATTTCCCCAACGTAAACGCCCGGCGCATCGGCGCGTGGATGTGCATCAATACCATATTCCGCCAGCGTGTTGACGACAGTTTGTTCCAGTAAGGTAACCAGTTCACGTACGCCAAGCTTTCTGCGTTTCAGATTGAGCAGGACATACATCACCTGCTGCCCGGGCCCATGATAAGTGACCTGACCGCCGCGATCGCTCTGAATAACCGGGATATCTCCCGTCATTAACAAATGCTCTGCTTTACCCGCCTGGCCCTGCGTAAATACCGGCAGGTGTTCGACCAGCCAGATCTCATCCAGGGTGCTGTCATCGCGTGAATCGGTGAAGTCATGCATAGCCTGGGAGACAGGCTCATAAGGTTGCAGGCCGAGGTGACGGACCAGAATTTTATCCTGATACAAAACTGCGTCTCCGAAGACGAGGGACAAAAGGTGTGGGGGAGTATATCACAGCGGGGAGAGGGGTTACCCGGCAAACCGGGTAACCGCAAAGGGACTACAGCACCATACGAACAATTTCGATATTGCCGAGCTCTTCGTACAACGTTTCAACCTGCTCAATGTGTGTCGCAGTGATGGTAATAGAGACAGAGTGGTAGTTGCCCTTGCTGCTTGGTTTTACTGACGGAGAGTAGTCACCCGGCGCATGGCGCTGTACCACTTCAACCACCTGATCAACCAGCTCAGGTTTCGCCAGACCCATTACTTTGTAGGTAAATGAGGTAGGGAATTCAAGCAGTTCGTTAAGTTTGGTTTTCATGTCAGCTCCGGCGTAACGTCAAAAAATAATAACTCCCACGTCAGGTGGGAGTTATCAGGATACTTAGTATATGGGGATCAAAATCACACTTTCAAGTGTTCAATTTTTAACCAAACCAGTGGTGGAACATCAATTTAATGTAATCAATGATTTTGCCGAAGAAATTGCCTTCAGGAATTTCTTGCAGGACAACCAGCGGACGCTGATCGATCGTTTTTCCATCCAGCTGGAAGTTGATCGTGCCCACAACCTGGTTTTTCTGCAGCGGGGCATGCAGCTCGGTGCTGTTCAGCACGTAGCTGGCTTTCAGATCCTTCATGCGACCGCGTGGAATGGTCAGGTAGAGATCTTTATCAACGCCGAGTGAAGCACGGTCGTTGTCGCCGAACCAGACGGGTTCAGACGCAAACTCTTTGCCTGCTTTCAGTGGATTCACGGTTTCGAAGAAGCGGAAGCCCCAGGTCAACAGTTTCTTGCTTTCTGTTTCACGACCTTTAAAGGTGCGGCCGCCCATCACGGCAGAGATCAGACGCATCTGACCTTCAGTGGCAGAGGCCACCAGGTTGTAGCCCGCTTTGTCAGTGTGGCCAGTTTTGATGCCGTCAACGTTCAGGCTGTTATCCCACAGCAGGCCGTTACGGTTGGTCTGACGAATACCGTTGAAGGTGAACTCTTTCTCTTTATAGATAGAGTATTCGTTAGGTACATCGCGGATCAGGGCCTGACCAATCAGGGCCATATCACGTGCGGAGCTGTATTGACCGTCTGCGTCCAGGCCGTGTACGGTCTGGAAATGGCTGTTTTTCAGACCCAGCGCGGTAACGTAGCTGTTCATCAGACCCACAAAGGCATCCTGGCTACCGGCGGCGAAATCGGCCATCGCCACGCAGGCATCGTTACCAGATTGCAGGTTGATACCGCGAATCAGCTGGGAAACAGGAACCTGCATACCCGGCTTCAGGAACATCAGAGAGGAACCTTTGAAAACAGGGTTCCCGGTTGCCCAAGCATCGTTACCGATGGTGACCAGATCCGATTCTTTGAATTTACCTGCCTTCATCGCCTGGCCGATAACGTAGCTGGTCATCATTTTGGTCAGGCTGGCCGGGTCACGGCGGGCATCAGCATTCTGTTCTGCCAGCACTTTGCCAGAGTTGTAATCGATCAGGATGTAGGATTCCGCGTCGATTTGCGGAACGCCAGGGATCATGGTCTTGATATTCAGGTCATCGGCGTGAGCTGCAGAGAGCGCAGCAGCGCAAAGGGCCGTGGTCAGCGCCATGCGCTGCACAAAACGAGCAGAAAAAGTGGTCTTCATGGTCAGAACTACGACATCCGTGATGGAATTAAAAAAGTGCCTTACTATAGCAAATGCTATTCAGGCAGGCATCCGACTTTAAGCATGAGTTTGTGAATGTGTTTTACACTAACTGACAATTCGGATACCGCCGGTTAATTATTTCGCAACAGCGATAAATGACTGAAGTTGAGCTTCATTCTGCAGACGCTGCTGCAGGGACGCGGCCTGCGATTTGCTGGCAAACGGCCCCATCTGAATGCGCCAGACCGCGCCATTCTGCTCAACGCGTCCCGGTACGCCAAACTGCTGGCTTAGACGCTGTTGATACTGCCTGGCCCGGGCCTGATCGCTCACTGCGCCTACCTGAACCACATAGCTGCCGCTGGCCGCTGCTGGAGCCGTCACCGCCGCACTTTGCGTGGCCGCTGGCGCCGTTACGGGAGCCGGCTGGGTCGCTGGCGCAGCAACGGGAGCAGGGGCCGGAGTCGGCTCGCTGCCTTCCAGCACGCCTGAGGCTAAGGTCGTCGGTGCGCCAAGAAAGCCGCTACTCTTTACCGGCGCGCCGGTAGAATCCTCGCTTTGCAGCGTGTCATTGCTGATCGGGCGAATTTCTCCCCCCGGCTGAGCAGGCTCTGCCGGAGACGAGACGCTTCCCATTCCGCCGTCAAGATTTGGGCGGTCAGGAAGGGCATAGGTCTGTTTTGCCACCGTCGTACACGCGGTACCCGGCCCCGAGAGCGAACCATCCTGTGCGACGATAATCGGATCAATACGGACTTTGGTGTTGTTCGAGGTGTTCAGGCGATCGGCAGACGCGCGCGACAGGGAAATCACCCGGTCATTCCCGTAAGGTCCACGGTCGTTGATCCGCACGACGATCATACGGCCATTCGCCAGGTTGGTGATACGGGCGTAGCTCGGGATCGGCAGCGTCGGGTGTGCCGCCGTCAGCTGCATTGGGTCGAATGCTTCCCCGGAAGCCGTCAGGTTACTGCCTGGCTCGGCATCATAAATGGCGGCAAAGCCCGCCTGACTGAAACGGGAAGGATCCTGAACAATTTTATAGCTTTTGCCGTCGCGCTCGTAATCCTGATTGGCACTGGCATTCAGCGGTTCATAAACGGGATCGGCACCGCTGATTTCAACGATCGGGCCATTACACACCGCAGGCTGCGGCGGCGCGACGGTTGCCTGTTGCTGACCATCATCACTTGTGCAGGCCGCAAGTAAACTTGCCGCGATGCAGATCCCCAGCCACTGCTTACGCATTCCGATCCCCTTATTTTTATACGCTTTTTGACAACATTTTTCTGTGGGTATGGATCGACATCACGATACCAAACCCGGCCATCAACACGATCAGTGCCGAGCCTCCGTAACTCACCAGCGGCAGCGGTACGCCTACCACCGGCAGAATACCACTCACCATACCAATATTTACGAAGACATAAACGAATAAAATCAGCATCAACCCGCCGGCCATGACGCGACCAAAAGTGGTTTGCGCGCGCGCTGCAATCCACAATCCCCGCATGATCAGCAGGACGTACAGCGCCAGCAATATCAAGATGCCAACCAGCCCCAGCTCTTCCGCCAGCACCGCAAAAATAAAGTCGGTGTGGCGTTCCGGTAAAAACTCAAGCTGCGACTGCGTGCCGTGCAGCCAGCCTTTACCGCGCAGGCCGCCGGAGCCAATCGCAATCTTGGACTGAATAATATGATAGCCCGCGCCCAGCGGATCGGTTTCCGGATCGAGAAGCATCATGACGCGCTGGCGCTGGTAATCATGCATCAGGAAGAACCAGAGGATAGGAATGAATGCCGCAATCAGCACCACCGCGATACCAATCAGGCGCCAGCTCAGTCCCGACAGGAAAAGAACAAACAGGCCGGAGAGGGCAATAAGAATTGAGGTGCCAAGGTCAGGCTGTGCCGCAACCAGCAGCGTCGGCAGGAAAATCAGCACCAGCGCGATGGCGGTATTTTTCAGCGACGGCGGACAGACGTCGCGGTTGATAAAGCGTGCCACCATCAATGGAACGGCGATTTTGGCAATTTCCGAGGGCTGGAAGCGGACAACGCCCAGATCCAGCCAGCGCTGCGCCCCTTTTGAAATGGCGCCAAACGCATCTACCGCAACCAGCAAAATAATACAGAAGATGTAAAGATAGGGCGCCCAGCCTTCGTAGACGCGCGGCGGGATTTGCGCCATCACTACCATGATGATCAGACCCATGGCGATCTGGCCGATTTTGCGCTCCATCATGCCGATGTCCTGGCCGCTGGCGCTCCATATAACCAGGGCGCTGTACACCAGCAGAGCCAGCAGGATCAGCAGCATGGCTGGGTCGATGTGGATTTTATCCCACAGCGATTTTTTATTTGGATTATCCGTCATGATTATTGGTCCTCCGCCGCAGCGGCGGCCGGGTTTTCAGCCGGCAGTTCGGTGTTGTTATCACCCAGCATAATGTGGTCAAGGATCTGGCGCATGATGGTCCCTACTGCTGGCCCGGCACCGCCGTTCTCCAGAATCATCGCCACCGCGACCTGCGGGTTATCATAAGGGGCAAACGCCGTCATCAGCTTATGGTCACGCAGACGTTCAGCAATGCGGTGCGCGTTATAGGTTTCGTTGGCTTTCAGACCAAACACCTGAGCAGTACCGGACTTTGCGGCCACTTTGTACGGCGTACCGGCAAAGTACTTATGCGCGGTCCCATTCGGGCGGTTTGCCACGCCGTACATACCGTCTTTCGCAATTTCCCAGAATCCGGAATGGATGTCACCCACCGGGGCCTCGTGCGGCTGATTCCACGGCACTTTTTTGCCGTCTTCAACCGTGCTCTGTAGCAGATGAGGCACTTTCACCACGCCGTCATTGATGAGGATCATCATGGCTTTGTTCATCTGAATCGGCGTTGCCGTCCAGTAACCCTGGCCGATACCCACCGGAATGGTGTCACCCTGATACCACGGTTTTTTAAAGCGCTTCAGCTTCCATTCACGCGTTGGCATGTTGCCAGAACGTTCTTCTGAAAGGTCAACACCGGTGTAATGCCCGTAGCCGAATTTGCTCATCCACTCCGACAGGCGGTCGATACCCATGTCATACGCCACCTGATAGAAGAAGGTATCCGCGGATTCCTCCAGCGATTTAGTGACGTTCAGATGACCGTGGCCCCATTTTTTCCAGTCACGATAGCGCTTATCTGAACCCGGCAGCTGCCACCAGCCCGGGTCAAACAGGCTGGTATTACGGTTGATGACGCCGGCACTCAGCGCAGAGACCGCCACGTATGGTTTAACCGTTGATGCCGGCGGGTAAACCCCTTGCGTTGCGCGGTTCACCAGCGGCGTGTTCGGGTCATTCAGCAGACCTGAATAGTCCTTGCTGGAAATGCCGTCAACAAAGAGGTTCGGATCATAGCTAGGCATGGAGACCATCGCCAGGATACCGCCGGTACGAGGATCGGTGACCACAACGGCTGCACGGCTGCCCGCCAGCAGGGTTTCAATATACTGCTGAAGTTTGAGGTCGAGTGTCAGATAGACGTCATGCCCCGCCTGAGGCGGCACTTCTTTCAGCTGGCGGATCACGCGGCCACGGTTGTTAACTTCAACCTCTTCATAGCCGGTTTGTCCGTGCAGAACGTCTTCGTAGTAACGTTCGATCCCCAGCTTACCGATATCGTGCGTAGCAGCGTAGTTGGCCAGCTTGCCGTCTTTATCAAGGCGGTCAACGTCTTTGTCGTTAATCTTGGAAACGTAGCCAATCACATGCGTCAGCGCGGAGCCGTAGGGATAGTAGCGACGCTTATACCCCTTCACTTCCACGCCGGGGAAGCGGTACTGATTCACCGCAAAGCGGGCCACCTGGACTTCCGTAAGATTGGTTTTAACCGGAATCGAGGTGAATCGGTGAGAGCGGGCACGCTCTTTTTTGAAGGCCGCGATATCGTCATCGTTAAGGTCGACAACGCTTTTCAGCGCTTCCAGCGTATCCTGAACATTATCGACTTTTTCCGGCATCATCTCGATTTGATAGATGGTGCGGTTTAACGCCAGCGGGGTTCCGTTACGATCGTAAATAATGCCGCGGCTGGGGGCGATAGGCACCAGCTTAATACGGTTTTCGTTTGAACGCGTCTGGTAGTCGGTAAAGCGGACAATTTGCAGATTATAAAGGTTGGCGATCAGCACGCCGGTAAGCAGCAAAATCCCGGTAAAGGCGACCAGCGCCCGGCGCACAAACAGCGCGGACTCAGCCGTATAGTCGCGAAAAGAATTCTGTAGTTTCATCCGCTGCTTAATCTACCCTGGTCAGTCATTACTCGCGGTGATAGGGGTGGTTGGTAGTAATGCTCCACGCGCGATACAGGCTTTCTGCCACCAGTACCCGAACAAGCGGGTGGGGAAGCGTCAGCGCGGAGAGGGACCAACTTTGTTCTGCCGCCGCTTTGCAGGCAGGGGACAACCCTTCAGGTCCGCCAATCAGCAGACTAACGTCACGGCCATCCTGCTTCCAGCGCTCCAGTTCGTGCGCCAGCTGCGGCGTATCCCAGGGTTTACCCGGAATATCGAGGGTGACAATGCGGTTCTTGCCAGCGGCAGCCAGCATCAGTTCGCCCTCTTTATCGAGAATACGTTTGATATCCGCGTTCTTACCGCGCTTCCCGGCAGGGATCTCCACCAGTTCGAACGGCATGTCTTTTGGAAAACGACGCAGATATTCAGTAAAACCGGTTTGTACCCAGTCCGGCATTTTGGTGCCGACAGCGACCAGCTGCAACTTCACGCATTAACCCCAGAGTTTTTCCAGCTCATACAGGCGACGGCTCTCTTCCTGCATGACGTGGACAATCACATCGCCGAGGTCGACCACCACCCAGTCAGCCGTCGCTTCACCTTCAACACCCAGCGGCAACAGCCCTGCTGCACGCGATTCCTGAACCACGTGATCGGCAATCGAAACAACATGACGCGTCGATGTACCGGTGCAGATGATCATGCAGTCGGTAATACTGGATTTACCCTTAACGTCGATAGCGATGATGTCCTGACCTTTCAGGTCATCAATTTTGTCAATAACAAAATCCTGGAGTGCTTTACCCTGCAAGTTTTCCCCCTGGGGTGAATGAGATTGTAAAACTTTGAATTCGTAGCCAGACAGTATACCTGAACTCATGCCTCTGTCGGGACAAATGTCTCCGGCCGGGCTTTTGAAGGCGGGTATCATCCCACCCTCCGCCTGAGATTGCATCGCCATTTTTGTAAAACAATTTCTGTAAAGCAATGATCGGCGGGAAAGTCTGGCAGCGGAGAATAACAGTATGGCTTACCCTGTCAAGGCAGGATAAACAATAAGCCGCTTTTTATGCCCTCCGGCTATTCATCTGCGCTTTTCTGATACAAACCGTGCGTATGGATATAGGCCAGCACCGGGGGCGGCAGCAGATCGTCACAGGCTAAACCCTGCTGTAAACGCTCACGAATGAGGGTCGCAGAGATATCGAACCACGGCGTTTCCGCCAGATAGATCTTCCCGGCAGGCTGATTGTGAAGATCTTCAACATTATCGGTGAGATGGTCTTCCAGCCACTGCTGGTACTGCGCTTCGCGCATGGTCAGCGGATAGCCGGGACGGCGGCAGACGAGCAGATGGCTGTTCTCCAGAATGGTTTCATACTGATGCCATGTGGGGAAGTTCAGAAGGGAATCCTGGCCGATGATAAAAGCGAGCGGCTGGTCTGGCCCTTGTTCGGCGCGCCACTCCTGAAGCGTCTGAGACGTCCAGGAGGGCGTGTCGCGACGCAGCTCACGCTCGTCAAGTCGGAAGAGCGGTTTATCTGCGATGGCAAGGGCAAGCATCTCTTTTCGCTGCTCGCTGGTCGCGTCGGGCTGTGGACGATGGGGCGGGACATTGTTGGGCATGATGGTGACGCGCTGAAGGCCGATCAGATTCGCCAGAATTTCAACCGGCTTCAGATGTCCGTAATGCACCGGGTCGAAGGTGCCGCCATATAAGGCCTGTAAAGAATACATGCTATCCATCAATAAAAACGTCTGCCAGCGCCTTGTGGCAGAGCAATAGAGAAAGGCTTTCCAGCTCCGCCCAGACCGACTGGCCGTAATCTTGTTTTAACGTGAGCTCTGCGCGCATCAGAAGCTGTACAGCCTGACGAAGCTGTTCATGACTCAGGCGGTTGACGGCCTCGGTGGTCAAAGCCCGGCGATTTTGCCACACGCGATGTTTATCAAATAGCGAACGCAGCGGCGTATGGGCAGACTGACGCTTGAGCGTAATCAGCAGCAGCAATTCGCGCTGCAGCGTACGCAGCAGAATAACGGGTTCGCTCCCTTCGAGACGCAGCTGTTGCAGAATATGCAGGGCGCGTTTGCTTTTCGCCGCCAGCAGCGCGTCCACCCAGTGGAACGGCGTGAAGTGCGCCGCGTCGTTAACGGCCTGCTCGACGCGCGGCAAGGTCAGCTTGCCATCCGGCCAGAGCAGGGAGAGTCTGTCCAGCGCCTGCGCCAGGGCCAGCAGGTTACCTTCATAGCAGTAGCAGAGCAGTTGGTTCGCCGCATCATCCAGCTGAAGGTTGTTCTGCTTCGCTCTCGCTGCCACCCATTTGGGCAGATGCGCCTGTTCAGGCGTCTGACAGGTGACCTGCACCGCGTGGGCTGCGAGCTGGGTAAACCACGCCGCATTTTCCTGCGCTTTGGTGAGCTTGTTGCCGCGCACAATCAGCAGCAGATCGCTGTGAAGCAGGCTGACCAGCGTGGCCAGCTGTTCATTGATGGCCGCGTTAGGGCCGTTCTCTGGCAGCAGGATCTGAATAGTCTGGCGCGACGCAAAAAGGCTCATCGCCTGACAGAGTGAGAAGAGGGCATTCCAGTCGGTGTTGTTATCCAGCTGGACGGTGTGGTGCTCATCGAAGCCCTGAGAGGCGGCCTCATGCCGCACGGCATCCAGACTTTCCTGAAGTAATAACGGATCGTTTCCAAGAAGCAGATACGCCGCGCGCAGCCCTTCTTTGAGCTGCGCGCGGAGTTGTTCAGGATACAGCCTGATCATCATTTACCCAGAGAGTTAGCAGCAGGAAGCGTGCCAGCAACCGGTTTTTCAACAATGTCAGAGCCTTGTCTGGTAGACGCTGCAATACCTGGCAGTTTACGGATCAGCTGTTCCGCCGCCTTGTCGTACATTTCGTTGATGATAATCTGCTGCTCGGCATCTTTTGCCAGCGCCGTCTGCGGGTTATCGAAGAACGAACGGTACACTTTCGTGCTGATCGGATAGATGTCTTTACCCGGGATCAGGACTGCTGCGTTGACCGTCAGCACCATCTGATATTCAGCTGTACGGCCATCCTGGAAGATAGAGGCCGTATCTCTCGACAGACCACTTCCTGTAACGCGCAGAGACGGTACATCCTGGCGCAGCGTTTGTTTCTCAACAAGCTCAACGCCGTTCAGACGCAGCTGATTACGAATTGCCCGGCTGAGTGGACCATTCGGATCTGATGAGTCGAAAATCATCGTTTTCATCTCAGCAGGCACCGCCGTGGTATTGCGCAGGTGCCAGCCGCAGCCGGCGGTGACAAGCACCGCCAGTGATAAGAGTATTGTTGCCAGTTGTCGCACGTTTCCTCCCGCGCTTAGCCAACGACCAGATTGAGCAGTTTACCCGGTACGTAGATCACTTTACGTACGGTAACGCCCTCAAGATATTTTGCGACCAGAGGTTCCTGGCCCGCGCGCTCGCGAACCTGTTCTTCGGTTGCATCGACCGCCACGGTAATTTTACCGCGGACTTTGCCGTTTACCTGGACCACAACCAGCGTCGTGTTTTCTACCATCGCTGATTCGTCAGCCTGCGGCCACGGCGCGTTGTCGATATCGCCTTCGCCTTTCAGCTCCTGCCACAGGGTGAAGCTGACGTGCGGAGTGAACGGGTTCAGCATGCGAACAACAGCAAGCAGCGCTTCACGCATTAAGGCACGATTCTGCTCGCCGTCCTGCGGAGCCTTCGCCAGCTTGTTCATCAGTTCCATAATAGCCGCAATTGCGGTATTGAAGGTCTGACGACGACCAATATCATCGGTCACTTTCGCAATCGTCTTATGAACATCGCGACGCAACGCCTGCTGATCTTCAGTCAGTGCGGCGGCGTTAAGCGCCGGGGCATCGCCCAGTGCAGTGTGTTCGTAAACCAGTTTCCAGACGCGTTTCAGGAAGCGGTTCGCCCCTTCCACGCCGGACTCCTGCCATTCCAGGGTCATGTCCGCCGGAGAGGCAAACATCATGAACAGACGCACGGTATCCGCACCGTAACGCTCAACCATCACCTGAGGATCGATACCGTTGTTTTTCGACTTAGACATCTTGCTCATGCCGGTGTAGACCAGTTCATGACCTTCGGCGTCTTTCGCCTTAACGATACGGCCCTTCTCGTCACGCTCGACGATCGCATCAACCGGTGAAACCCAGTTACGCTCGCCGTTGGCACCAACGTAATAGAACGCATCTGCCAGCACCATGCCCTGACATAGCAGCTGTTTTGCTGGTTCGTCAGAGTTCACCATGCCTGCATCGCGCATCAGTTTGTGGAAGAAGCGGAAGTAGAGCAGGTGCATGATGGCGTGTTCGATGCCGCCGATATAGATATCTACCGGCAGCCAGTAGTTTGCTGCATCGGAATCGAGCATACCGTCCTGATACTGCGGGCAGGTGTAGCGCGCATAGTACCAGGATGACTCCATAAAGGTGTCAAAGGTGTCGGTTTCACGCAGCGCAGGCTGACCGTTAACGGTGGTTTTTGCCCACTCAGGATCGGCTTTAATCGGGCTGGTGATACCGTCCATGACCACGTCTTCCGGCAGGATCACCGGGAGCTGATCTTCCGGGGTTGGCATCACGGTGCCATCTTCCAGCGTCACCATCGGGATTGGCGCACCCCAGTAACGCTGACGGGACACGCCCCAGTCGCGCAGACGGAAGTTAACTTTACGCTCACCTACGCCCAGTGAGGCCAGCTTATCGGCGATGGCGTTGAAGCCCTCTTCGAAGCTCAGACCGCTAAATTCATCGGAGTTGAACAGGGTGCCCTTTTCAGTCAGCGCGTGTTCAGACAGGTCTGGTTCTGAACCGTCAGCCGCCAGGATGACAGGCTTGATGGTCAGGCCATATTTGGTTGCAAATTCGTAGTCGCGCTGGTCGTGACCCGGAACAGCCATCACTGCGCCAGTGCCGTACTCCATCAGAACGAAGTTGGCGGCCCAGACAGGGATCGCTTCGCCAGTCAGTGGGTGAATGGCTTTAAAGCCGGTATCAACCCCTTTTTTCTCCATCGTCGCCATGTCGGCTTCGGCCACTTTGGTGTTGCGGCACTCATCGATGAAGGTCGCCAGTTCCGGGTTATTCTCTGCCGCTTTCTGCGCCAGCGGGTGACCTGCGGCCACGGCCAGGTAGGTCGCGCCCATGAAGGTGTCCGGACGGGTGGTGTAGACTGTCAGGGTCTGGTCATAGTTCTCAACGTTGAAGGTAATTTCCACGCCTTCAGAACGGCCGATCCAGTTGCGCTGCATGGTCTTAACGGTATCTGGCCAGTGATCCAGGTTATCCAGATCGTTCAGCAGCTCATCAGCGTAAGCGGTGATTTTGATAAACCACTGTGGGATCTCTTTACGCTCAACTTTGGTGTCACAGCGCCAGCAGCAGCCGTCGATAACCTGTTCGTTCGCGAGAACGGTCTGGTCATTCGGGCACCAGTTAACGGCAGAGGTCTTCTTATATACCAGGCCTTTTTTGTACAGCTCGGTGAAGAACTTCTGCTCCCAGCGATAGTATTCCGGGGTACAGGTTGCCAGCTCGCGGCTCCAGTCATAGCCAAAGCCCAGCATTTTGAGCTGGTTTTTCATGTACGCGATATTGTCGTACGTCCACGGCGCCGGAGCGGTGTTGTTTTTGACCGCCGCGCCTTCCGCAGGCAGACCGAACGCATCCCAGCCGATAGGCTGCAGAACGTTTTTACCCAGCATGCGCTGGTAGCGTGCAATCACATCGCCGATGGTGTAGTTACGCACATGGCCCATGTGTAGTCGACCAGAAGGATAGGGAAGCATCGACAGGCAGTAATACTTCTCTTTGCTCTCGTCTTCGGTTACTTCAAAGGTGCGCTTCTCGTCCCAGTGTTGCTGGACTTTTGATTCTATCTCTTCCGGGCGGTATTGCTCTTGCATGGCAGCCAGTGGTCCTGTTTTCAATACAGCTACAAATGTAGCCAATGGATGTGGTAATTCAGATCCGCATAGCATAGCCCAAACGCCCGCGTCAAAACAGCCTTTCGCACAAATGCGCTTTGCAGGAATTTACCGGGTCTGTGCTTCACCTGACAAAGCGGCGATGAAATAAGGTCTATTATTAGAAATAGTTACTTACCCGGGAGGCAAAATGATGAACAAGGTTGCTCAATTTTATCGCGAACTGGTGGCGACACTGACGGAACGGCTGCGTAACGGCGAGCGAGATATCGATGCGCTGGTGGAGCAGGCACGTGCCCGCGTGACGCAAACGGGTGAGTTAACGCGAACCGAAGTGGAAGAGGTGACGCGCGCCGTGCGTCGCGATCTGGAAGAGTTCGCGCGCAGCTACCAGGAGAGCCAGGGGGAGGTCACTGACAGCGTTTTTATGCGGGTGATTAAAGAAAGCCTGTGGCAAGAGCTGGCCGACATCACGGATAAAACGCAGCTGGAGTGGCGCGAGGTCTTTCAGGATTTGAACCATCACGGTGTGTATCACAGTGGTGAGGTGGTCGGCTTAGGAAATCTGGTGTGCGAGAATTGCCACCACCATATTGCGGTATATACGCCGGATGTCCTGCCGCTGTGTCCGAAATGCGGCCACGATCAGTTCCAGCGTCGGCCGTTTGAGCCCTAAATAAAAAGCAAAACGGCAACCACGTTGCCGTTTTTAGTGTTTGCCCCCTCTCCCCGTGGGAGAGGGTTGGGGTGAG
>NZ_JAWNFK010000014.1:190850-260641 GCF_034107965.1 Enterobacter sp. 61D5 | reverse complement strand
GGGGTGAGGGCATCAGGCTGCACTATAGTAAGCCAGTCTCTCCGCCAGCAAATCCACAAACGCCTCGCGATCGATGTCCACCATCACCGTGGTATTCGCTTTATTCCCCGTCAGCGAGTAGTAATCCACCACCGTCATTCCCTGGGTGTATTTTCCCTGCGTCTCAACACCAACCCATCTGTCCACCGTGGTGAACATCTCCGGCTTCAGTAGCCAGGCAATGGTGCACGGGTCGTGCAGCGGCGCGCCATGGAAGCCCCACTTCTCGGCTTTGTGATACTCCATAAAGAAGTCGAGCAGTTCGGCCACGGTTGTCGCGATCGTATTACCCACGGAGCGGAATCGCTCAATATCGTCCGCCATAATCTGCGCGCGGTGGGTAACGTCCAGCCCTGCCATCACAATCGGTAAGTCAGACTGGAAGACGATTTCCGCCGCTTCCGGGTCGACAAAGATGTTGAACTCCGCCGCAGGCGTCCAGTTCCCCAGCCCCATGGCCCCGCCCATAATCACAATACGGGCAATTTTATTATGCAGCTCAGGATGGCTGTTCAGCAGAAGTGCAACGTTGGTTTGCGGTCCGGTTGCCACCAGCGTTACCGGTTCTGCACTCTCACGCAGCACCTTCGCCATCAGCTCCACGGCGGTACAGTTTTGCGGTGTGAAACCCGGCTCCGGCAGTGCCGGACCATCCAGCCCGCTTTCACCATGAACGTTGTCGGCAATAATCAGCTCGCGCATCAACGGCTTCACGGCCCCGCCGGCGACAGGAATATCGGTGCGTTTGAGCAGCGTGAGCATGCGCAGCACGTTGCGCAGGGTTTTGTCTGGCGTCTGGTTTCCGGCGGACGAGGTGACGGCTTTTACCTCGAGTTCAGGGGAGGCAAGAGCGAGGACGAGCGCGATCGCGTCGTCATGACCCGGATCGCAATCGAGAATAATAGGCTGTGCCATAGCGTTCTCCATACGTAGCGTTATTTTGTGACAAGGTTAACGCTGCAATGTGACGCCGACGAGAGGAACTGAGCGAAAGCGTGAAGCAGTGCGCAATCCGCAGATTGCGCACCGGGAAGGTTAGTGCAGGATTTTCGCAAGGAAATCTTTCGCACGCTCGGATTTCGGGTTAGCGAAGAACTCTTCTTTCGGTGAGTCTTCGACAATTTTCCCTTCGTCCATGAAGATCACGCGGTTGGCCACTTTACGGGCAAAGCCCATTTCGTGGGTCACCACCATCATGGTCATCCCTTCGTGAGCCAGCTCGACCATCACGTCCAGCACTTCGTTGATCATCTCTGGATCGAGCGCCGACGTTGGCTCATCAAACAGCATTGCCACCGGATCCATACACAGCGCGCGGGCGATCGCCACACGCTGCTGTTGGCCGCCAGAAAGCTGTGCCGGGAACTTATCGGCATGCGCCGAAAGCCCAACGCGTTCCAGGAGTTTCAGACCTTTCTCGCGCGACGCTTTTTTATCACGCTTAAGCACTTTTACCTGCGCCAGCGTCAGGTTCTCAATAATGGAGAGGTGAGGGAACAGCTCAAAATGCTGGAACACCATGCCAACGTGAGAGCGAAGCTGAGCGAGGTTGGTTTTCTTGTCGTTGACCTTGGTGCCGTTGACGACGATCTCACCCTGCTGCACCGGCTCCAGTCCGTTGACGGTTTTGATCAGCGTCGATTTACCGGAGCCGGACGGCCCGCATACCACCACCACGTCGCCTTTCTTGACTTCGGTGGAGCAGTCGGTCAGCACCTGAAAGTGCCCATACCATTTAGAAACATTTTTCAGGGAAATCATTATACCGTCCTTTTCTTCAGCCAGCTGACCAACAGCGACGCGCTTAAACTAATCACAAAATAGACCGCACCCGCAAAGAGCACCATCTCGACCTGCGTACCATCACGTTCACCGATGGTTGATGCGGTACGGAAGAAGTCTGCCAGACTCAGAACGTAGACCAGCGAGGTATCCTGGAACAGCACGATACCCTGGGTCAGCAGGAGCGGAACCATGGCGCGAAACGCCTGCGGCAGAATAATGAGCTGCATGGACTGCCAGTGTGTCATTCCCAGCGCCAGCGCGGCGCTGGATTGCCCGCGGGAGATACTCTGAATGCCCGCTCGGATAATTTCTGAGTAGTAAGCGGCCTCGAACATTGAGAACGCCACCATGGCGGAGATCAGACGGATATCGGTTTTCGGCGACAGCCCCAGCACGTTCTGCAGGAAGCCGGGCACAATCAGGTAAAACCACAGCAGCACCATCACCAGCGGGATGGAACGGAACACGTTAACGTAGGCGGTCGCAAACCAGGCGAGCGGCTTAAAGCTCGACAGGCGCATGACGGCCAGCAGGGTACCCCAGACGATACCAATGATGATGGCGATAACGGTGATTTTTAAGGTAATCACCAGGCCATCAAGCAGGTAAGGCATGGATGGAACGATAGAACTCCAGTCAAATTCGTACATTATTTGCCCCCCAGATTACCCGGCAGGCGGATTTTGCGTTCAACCAGGTTCATCACCAGCATGATGAAAGCGTTAATCAGAACATACGCGAGCGTGATCGCGGTGAAGGACTCCCACGCGTGAGCGGAGTAATCCAGCAGCTTGCCCGCCTGCGCGGCCATATCGACCAGGCCGATGGTTGAGGCGATGGCCGAGTTTTTCACCAGGTTCATCATCTCAGAGGTCATCGGTGGAACGATAACGCGGTAGGCGTTAGGTAGCAGCACGTAGCGGTAGGTTTGGGGCAGCGTCAGGCCCATTGCCAGGCCCGCGTTTTTTTGTCCACGCGGCAATGACTGAATGGCGGCACGCACCTGCTCGCAAACGCGCGCAGCGGTAAACAGCCCCAGACACATCATGGAGGAGACAAAGAACTGCACGTTCGGATCCAGTTCCGACTTGAACCACATGCCAATATTTTCCGGCAGCAGTTCCGGGATGACCAGATACCAGGTAAAGAATTGCACGATCAGCGGAACGTTACGGAACAGTTCCACATAAAGGGTGCCAAGCGTTGAAAGAAAACGGTTAGGGACGGTGCGCAGAATACCGAACAGAGAACCGACAAGAAACGCGATAATCCACGCCGTTATCGATAATGCCACGGTAACCTGAAAGCCGCTCCACAGCCAGCCAAGATAGGTGGTGTTGCCGAACGGGGCTTGTTGCAGGAATATGCCCCAGTTCCAGTCTATTGACATAATAAACTCCAGAAAAAAAAGGGTAGCAGCGCTACCCTCGAAGATTGGTGAGAAGCTCATTTTTCGCGCTGAGTGGGGAACGACCACTCAACGTATAGTCTGTCCATGCTTCCCGACAATCGAGAGGGCAGGAGATCCCGCCCCTGTAGTTCTAATTAGTTAAGAGCCTTGTCGTTTGGAGATTTGAACAGCGCTTTCATGTCGTCAGACAGTTCAAAATTCATGTTCAGGTTTTTTGGTGGAATCGGGTTCTTGAACCATTTGTCGAACCATTTCTCCGCTTCGCCGGAGGTCTGCACCTGAGCGATGGTGTCATCGATCAGCTTTTTGAACTGCGGATCGTCTTTACGCAGCATACAGCCGTAGGCTTCTTTGGACTGCGCGGTACCGACGATATCCCAGTTGTCTGGTTTTTTCGCTTTCGCACGTTCGCCCGCCAGCAGGGCGTCATCCATCATAAACGCGACGGCACGACCGCTTTCCAGGGTGCGGAAGGAGTCGCCATGGTCTTTCGCGCTGATGATGCGCATATCCATTTTCTTCTCGTCGTTCAGCTTGTGCAGCAGCACTTCTGACGTGGTACCGGAGGTCACAACAACCGCTTTGCCTTTCAGGTCAGCGAAGTCTTTGATCTCACCGCCTTTCTTCGTCAGCAGACGGGTGCCCACGACAAAGATGGTGTCAGAGAAGGCAGCCTGTTTTTGGCGCTCGAGGTTGTTGGTGGTGGAGCCACACTCGAAGTCAAAGGTGCCGTTTTGCAGCAGTGGAATACGGTTCTGTGAAGTGATTGGGATCAGCTTCACCTGCAGGTCAGGTTTGTTCAGCTTTTTCTTCACAGCTTCAACGATGGCGTTGGAGTAATCCTGTGAATAGCCCACGACTTTTTGCGTGTTGTCGTAGTAAGAGAACGGGACTGAAGATTCACGGTGGCCGACCACGATCACGCCGTTTTTGGCAATCTTGTCGAGAGTGCTGCCTGCTGCCGGCGCATCTTCAGCGTGAACCACGCCTGCAGACATTCCCATAACCAGCATTGCTGTGGCCAGTTTACGTAATTGCATACCCAACTCCTTTTTTATCAGCGCCAGAGACGCTTTGATACCCATTGTGATGTTGTTATATCTCGTGCAATGCGAGTGCAGTGTTATGCAAGCTTGTTAACATTTAGTCTGGCTTAATGTAAAGATTTTGCTGCGTTATTGTTTATTTTTGCGAAGCGCGCCGCACCATTCAGAGGCAAATATCTCCCGTTGCACCGTTTCGGTGCTACCGATGATCTACGCTGGTGCGACAAAGTTGCACGTTAAGCCAAACTGCGTTTACCTGAATAAACAAAGCAATAGGCGTGCCAGAATGGGCATTTGGAGGAAATTGTCGGGTGGCGGCTACGCCACCCGGCAACAGAATGGAAGGTTATTTCCGACGCTGACGCAGGCTCATCAGCACCGCGCCAAAGCCGAACAGCACGGTCAAAATCCACAGCGGCCAGTTGCCGGTTCGCGCGTATGGCGTCAGCCCCGTGGTTGGCGTGACTTTAGTGGTCAGCACCTCGCGGGTAAACTGCGGGATCATCGCCTGAATTTCACCCTGTGGACCAATCACGGCGGTGATGCCGTTGTTGGTGCTGCGCAGCAGCGGACGCGCCAGCTCCAGAGAGCGCATACGTGCCATCTGGAAGTGCTGCCACGGGCCGATTGACTTACCGAACCAGGCGTCGTTGGAGATGGTCAGCAGATAGTCAGTATCCGGGCGGAAGTTATCGCGCACCTGCTCGCCGAGAATGATTTCGTAGCAGATGGCCGCCGTCAGGGCCAGGCCGTGCGCGTGCAGCTGAGGCTGTACGTACGGGCCGCGGCTGAAAGAGGACATCGGCAGGTCAAAGAACGGGGCCAGCGGGCGCAGAATCGACTCCAGCGGGACAAATTCACCAAACGGCACCAGGTGATTCTTGTTGTACCGGTCAGTGGAGTGATAGCTGTACTCGCTATCTTTCCCGAGCGTAATGATGCTGTTGTAGGTGTCGTAGCGGTTCTGTTGATTCAGACGCGCATCGACGATCCCGGTGATCAGCGTGCTGCCGCGCGCCAGCAGCAGGTCGTTCATCATGTTGAGGAACGGCTGTTGGTTAATTTCCAGATCGGGAATGGCAGATTCCGGCCAGATAATCAGCTGGGATTTACCCATCACTTCTTCGGTGGCGTTGGCGTAGATCTTCAGCGTATTCAGCAGCTCTTTCTCATCCCACTTCATAGACTGCGGAATATTTCCCTGCACCATGGAAACCTGCATGGCGCGATCGGGCTCGGGAGTGAACCACTGGATATAGCGCAGCGGGAAGGGCAGGGCGAACAGAACCAGCGCCACAGCCAGCGGTTTCCAGCAGCGTGTGACCAGCGCTAATACCAGCAGGCCGCTCACCACCATCAGCAGGAAGTTGATGGCCTCAACGCCCATTACCGGCGCCAGCCCCTTCAGCGGGCCGTCAATCTGGCTATAGCCGAACTGTAGCCACGGGAAGCCCGTCAGCACCCAGCCGCGCAGGAACTCGGTTATTTGCCAGACCACCGGCGCGGCAATGGCGACGCGCAGCCAGGTGGTTTTTGGCCACAGGCGAGAAAGGATGCCGGCGAACAGACCGGTATAGAGCGAGAGATACGCGGCGAGCAATACCACCAGGAAGACGTTTACCGGGCCAGGCATACCGCCAAACTGGGCGATGCTGACATAGACCCAGTTGATGCCTGAGCCAAACAGCCCCAGCCCCCAGAAGTAACCGATGGCAGCGGCCTGTACCGGACGACGATTCAGGGTCAGGCCCTGAAGCCCCATCAGGGAGAGAATGGCGGCAGGCCATATATCGTAAGGAGAAAAAGCCAGCGTACCGCTGGCTCCGAGTAACAGCGCCAGCAGCAAACGGACGCGCTGGCGTTCAAGCAGTGGGGCAAATGCCATTTACATTAATCTTCCAGTTTTGGCACCGGTGAGTCGTCCGGCGTTCTGACGTGAACCTGTATAATACGTCGGCTGTCGGCCATTGCCACTTTGAACTGGTAACCGTCGATGTCAACGGTCTCACCGCGCGCCGGGAGGTGGCCAAAGGCCTGCATCACCAGCCCGCCAATGGTATCGACCTCTTCATCGCTGAAGTGGGTACCGAAGGCGTCGTTGAAGTCCTCGATGGAGGCCAGCGCACGCACGGTCCAGGTGTGGCGGCTAAGCTGACGGAAGTCGATATCTTCTTCTTCGTCGTACTCGTCTTCGATTTCGCCCACGATCAGCTCAAGAATATCCTCGATCGTGACCAGACCGGAAACGCCACCAAACTCATCAATAACAATCGCCATGTGGTAACGCTGAGAGCGAAATTCTTTCAGCATCCGATCCACACGTTTACTTTCCGGCACAACCACGGCCTGGCGTAACACTTTTTCCATGCTGAAGGCTTCGGCATCGCTGCGCATAAACGGCAGCAGATCTTTGGCCATCAAAATCCCTTCGATGTGATCTTTGTCTTCGCTGATGACCGGGAAACGCGAGTGGGCGGATTCGATGATCACATCGAGGCACTCGTCCAGAGTCTGGTTACGTTTCAGGGTGATCATCTGCGAGCGGGGGATCATGATATCGCGAACGCGCTGGTCGGCGATGTCCATAACCCCTTCGAGCATTTCGCGCGTATCTTCGTCGATAAGGTCGTTCTGCCCGGAATCACGAATCAGCTCCAGCAGTTCATCACGGTTTTTGGGTTCGCCGTGGAAAAGCTGGTTCAGAATGAGGGAGAAAAATCCCTTTTTACTGGTTGTCGTGTCGCTACTGTGTGAATTGTCGTCGCTCATGGCGTTTGTTAAGGGTTCTCTTGTTAGTTCAACGTTTACCGCCACGCGATATCCTTTCGTGGCGGCATGTGAGTCAGTCAGGTGACAGACTATTCTTTCTCGGCAATGTACGGATCCTCATAGCCCAGAGCAAGCATTATCTCTGTCTCGAGGGACTCCATCTCTTCCGCTTCATCATCTTCAATATGATCGTAGCCGAGCAGATGCAGGCTGCCGTGTACCACCATATGCGCCCAGTGGGCCTCAAGCGGCTTTTGCTGCTCTTTCGCTTCCTGTTCAACCACCTGACGGCAGATGATCAGATCGCCCAGCAGCGGCATCTCAATGCCCGGAGGCGCTTCAAACGGGAAAGAGAGCACGTTGGTCGGCTTATCTTTCCCGCGATAGGTCAGGTTAAGCTCATGGCTTTCTGCTTCATCCACCAGGCGAATCGTAACTTCTGATTCTTCCTGAAACTGAGGAATAACGGCATCCAGCCATTTCTGAAACTGTGCCTCATCTGGCATGCCGGAATTGTCTTCACAGGCCAGCTGTAAATCGAGGATCACCTGACTCATTTCTGTTCTTGCTCCTGCGCTTCGCGCTTACGTTCTGCGGCCAGTTCGGCCTTACGCTTCTGATCCGCCTCTTCCCAGGCTTCATAGGCGTTAACGATACGCGCGACCACCGGGTGGCGTACCACATCTTCACTGTGGAAGAAGTTAAAGCTGATTTCGTCGACCTCGGCCAGCACCTCAATCGCGTGGCGCAGGCCTGATTTGGTGCTGCGCGGCAGGTCGATCTGGGTGACGTCACCGGTAATGACCGCTTTCGAGTTAAAGCCGATACGCGTCAGGAACATCTTCATCTGTTCGATGGTGGTGTTCTGGCTCTCATCGAGAATGATGAACGCATCGTTCAGCGTACGACCGCGCATGTAGGCGAGCGGGGCCACTTCGATAACGTTACGCTCAATGAGCTTCTCAACCTTCTCAAAGCCGAGCATCTCGAACAGCGCATCGTATAAAGGACGCAGATACGGGTCGACCTTCTGGCTCAGATCGCCCGGCAGGAAGCCGAGTTTTTCACCCGCTTCGACGGCAGGGCGGGTCAGCAGGATGCGACGGATCTCCTGACGTTCCAGCGCATCTACCGCAGCGGCAACGGCCAGATAGGTTTTACCCGTACCCGCCGGACCCACGCCGAAGGTGATGTCGTGGTCGAGGATATTGGCGATGTACTGCGCCTGGTTTGGCGTACGCGGCTTAATGACGCCACGTTTGGTCTTGATATTGATTGCCTTACCGTAGTCCGGCACGCTTTCCGCGCTTTGCTCAAGCACGCGCGCCTCTTTAATGGCGAGGTGGATCTGTTCCGGCTCGATATCCTGCGTTTCGCCGCGCATTGGGGCGGTATCAACATACAGGCTACGCAGAATGTCCGCAGCGGCGTTGACGCAGATAGGGCGTCCGGTAAGTTTGAAATGATTATCGCGACGATTGATTTCGATACCCAGACGTCGCTCCAGTTGTTTGATGTTGTCATCAAACGGCCCGCACAGGCTCAGCAGGCGAGCGTTGTCTGCTGGCTCAAGGCTAATTTCACGCGTATCTATATTCAAACTGTTCCTCTTTAATTGGTTAACTGACCCATTGCGATAGGGCGTAATAAAACGGTCATTACCGAAATTATTCACGCCACAGAATAAAGGCGCAAGCGTTGCGGAAGATATTGGGGACGATGAGAGGAAATACAAGGCCTGCCGGAAAGGCAGGCCAGGAGGATTAAGGCTGGTAAATCCCCACGCCAGAATCGTTTTCTTTACGGGTACGAGAGATCACGGATTCCGGTGACTCGGCAATACGCAGCCCCATTTCGTCCTCGGTGCGTACCAGCTTCGCGCGCAGCGAGTTGGTCAGCACCTCGACAATCTCGACGTCCACGAATTTACCGATCATATCCGGGGTGCCTTCAAAGTTCACCACGCGGTTGTTTTCGGTACGACCGGAGAGTTCCATAATGCTCTTGCGGGAGGTGCCTTCCACCAGAATGCGCTGAACGGTGCCGAGCATACGGCGGCTCCACGCGTTGGCCTGCTGGTTAATACGCTCCTGCAGAATATACAGACGCTGCTTTTTCTCTTCTTCCGGCACATCGTCAACCATATCGGCCGCAGGTGTTCCAGGACGCGCAGAGAAGATGAAGCTGTAGCTGACGTCAAAATTCACTTCACCGATGAGCTTCATGGTGCGCTCGAAGTCATCAGCGGTTTCGCCAGGGAAGCCGACGATAAAGTCGGAGCTGATCTGGATATCCGGACGCGCTTCACGCAGCTTACGAATGGTGGACTTGTACTCCAGCACCGTATGCGGGCGGCCCATCAGGTTCAGCACGCGGTCAGAGCCACACTGAATCGGCAGGTGCAGGAAGCTCACCAGCTCTGGCGTATCGCGATACACGTCAATGATGTCGTCGGTAAACTCCATCGGATGACTGGTGGTAAAGCGAATGCGGTCGATACCGTCAATCGCGGCCACCAGACGCAGCAGCTCGGCAAAGCTGCCGGTGGTGCCGTCGTAGTTTTCCCCGCGCCAGGCGTTAACGTTCTGGCCCAGCAGGTTCACTTCGCGAACGCCCTGTGCGGCAAGCTGCGCAATTTCAAACAG
The DNA here is from genome assembly GCF_034107965.1 of Enterobacter sp. 61D5. Taxonomy (NCBI): domain Bacteria; kingdom Pseudomonadati; phylum Pseudomonadota; class Gammaproteobacteria; order Enterobacterales; family Enterobacteriaceae; genus Enterobacter; species Enterobacter sp. 61D5. Next base: position 250,946 of record NZ_JAWNFK010000014.1, on the reverse strand, counting down.
AATATCGTCTGCCGGACGGCTGACTTCTTCACCGCGGGTGTAAGGCACCACGCAGTAAGTGCAATATTTGTTGCAGCCTTCCATGATGGAGACGAAGGCGGTCGGGCCATCGGCGCGCGGCTCCGGCAGACGGTCAAACTTTTCGATTTCCGGGAAGCTGACGTCAACGACCGGGCTGCGGTTGCCGCGAACCTGATTGATCATCTCCGGCAGGCGATGCAGGGTCTGAGGGCCAAAGACAATATCCACATACGGGGCTCTCTGGCGGATCAGCTTACCTTCCTGCGACGCAACGCAGCCACCCACGCCGATGATCAGGTCCGGATTTTTTCGCTTGAGAAGCTTCCAGCGGCCTAACACGTGAAAGACTTTTTCCTGCGCTTTTTCACGAATCGAACAGGTGTTCAGCAGCAGCACGTCCGCTTCTTTCACATTTTCTGTCAGCTGGTATCCGTGGGTTGAATCCAGCAGATCGGCCATCTTGGATGAATCGTATTCGTTCATCTGACAGCCCCAGGTTTTTATATGGAGTTTTTTAGTCATCGACTTGCTCAGCTCAGGATTGCAAGCCGCGTATTGTAATGCTTTGGTGGGGTTGTGACCAGTATGAAGGTTATGTGTCTCAGGACCGCAAAAATCCGGTAAACTTAAGGGATTCTCCAATAAGGAAAATTGACCATGACACTCCTACACACCGAAGTTGCCGTTGTCGGCGGCGGTATGGTCGGCGGCGCGCTGGCGCTGGGGCTGGCGCAGCAGGGATTTGAGGTAACGGTAATCGAACAGGCTGCTCCGCCGGCCTTCGATCCCGCCAGCAAACCGGATGTGCGCATATCCGCGATCAGCGCGGCGTCCGTCGATCTGCTGCGCGGGCTGGGCGTCTGGGAGGCGGTGCTGGCGATGCGCGCCCATCCTTACAGCCGTCTTGAAACCTGGGAGTGGGAAAATGCCCACGTCGCGTTTGATGCCGCTGAGCTGAAGCTGCCGCGCCTGGGTTATATGGTGGAAAACAACGTACTTCAGCAGGCGCTCTGGCAGGCGCTGGAGGCGCACCCGAAGGTGACGCTGAGCGTTCCGGCGTCGATTAAGGCTCTGCATCCTCAGCAGAGCGGGTATTCGCTGACGCTCGACAGCGGCGATGAACTGGCCGTTAAGCTCGTTGTCGGAGCGGACGGCGCTAACTCGCAGGTCAGACAGATGGCGGGAATCGGCGTTCATGCCTGGCAGTACGAGCAGTCCTGCATGTTGATTACCGTCGAGTGCGAGAATGCGCCGGGAGAAAGCACGTGGCAGCACTTTACGCCGAATGGCCCGCATGCGTTTTTACCGCTGTTTGATAACTGGGCATCCCTGGTCTGGTACGACAAACCGGCACGCATTCGCCAGCTGCAGGGGCTTTCAATGGAACAATTGCAGCGGGAAATTCGCCTGCATTTTCCGAGCCGTCTGGGCAACGTTACGCCGGTGGCTGCCGGGGCGTTCCCCCTCACGCGGCGCCATGCTTTGCAGTATGCCCGTGAAGGGCTGGCGCTGGTGGGCGATGCAGCGCACACCATTCATCCGCTGGCCGGGCAGGGCGTGAACCTGGGGTACCGTGATGTCGATGCGTTACTGGATGTGCTGGGCAGCGCCCGCGGGCACGCGGAAAACTGGGCCAGCCATCAGATTCTGAAGCGTTACCAGACGCGACGCATGGCGGATAATTTTATTATGCAGTCGGGGATGGATCTGTTCTATGCCGGGTTCAGCAATGACTTAGCCCCGGTGCGCATTCTGCGTAATATTGGACTGATGGCAGCGGAGCGTGCAGGTGGTTTGAAGCGTCAGGCGCTGAAATACGCCTTAGGACTTTAATCTTTGCTCCGACTATTCCCTCGCCCCTTTGGGGAGAGGGTTAGGGTGAGGGGGAATCAGGCCGCACAATTCTGAACAACAAAAACAAAAAAGCCCGCAGAGCGGGCTTTTTTGTTACTTAAGTGGCTGGGGTGCAGGGATTCGAACCCCGGAATGCTGGTATCAGAAACCAGAGCCTTACCGCTTGGCGACACCCCAATTGCGTTAAACAAACTGCTTAACGACTTTTTAAATTGGCTGGGGTACGAGGATTCGAACCTCGGAATGCCGGAATCAGAATCCGGTGCCTTACCGCTTGGCGATACCCCAACAATTTGTCTTGATTACCGAAAAATCGATAATCTTAATTTGGTGGCTACGACGGGATTCGAACCTGTGACCCCATCATTATGAGTGATGTGCTCTAACCAACTGAGCTACGTAGCCAGTACTGCAATCTTCGATGGCTGGGGTACCTGGATTCGAACCAGGGAATGCCGGTATCAAAAACCGGTGCCTTACCGCTTGGCGATACCCCAATACCGCGGAGAACCGCAAAATCGAAGAAATATGGCTGGGGTACCTGGATTCGAACCAGGGAATGCCGGTATCAAAAACCGGTGCCTTACCGCTTGGCGATACCCCATCCGTGCAACGCTTACCCGGGAATGGTGCGGGAGGCGAGACTTGAACTCGCACACCTTGCGGCGCCAGAACCTAAATCTGGTGCGTCTACCAATTTCGCCACTCCCGCAAAAAAGATGGTGGCTACGACGGGATTCGAACCTGTGACCCCATCATTATGAGTGATGTGCTCTAACCAACTGAGCTACGTAGCCATCTTTTTTCGCGTTACCTTATCGGCGTTGCGGGGCGCATTATGCGTATAGACCCTTGCAGCGTCAACACCTTTTTCAACGAAAATAGCCGGAATGTGACTGTTTGGTTAGGTTGCGAACAGCGTGACCGAATATTCGGCAATTATTGGTTATTAATCAGATTTAGGCGGTGAAATGTGAGGAAAAAAAATCAGGCCCCTGAGGGGCCTGATTGCGATCTGAGTGATTACTTGTAGGCTGACTGGTGAACGCCTACCGCGCGTCCTGATGGATCGTTCATGGATTTGAAAGATTCATCCCATTCAATCGCTTTGGCAGAAGAGCAGGCGACGGACGGGCCACCCGGTACGCACTCCGCGGCGCTCGGTACCGGGAACAGCTCTTCAAAAATTTCACGATACAGATAAGCTTCTTTCGAGCCCGGCGTGTTGTACGGGAAGCGGAAGCTTGCGGTTTCCAGCTGTTGGTCAGAAACCTGTTTCGCCGCGACCTCTTTCAGGGTGTCGATCCAGCTATAGCCTACGCCATCAGAGAACTGCTCTTTCTGACGCCATGCCACGCTCGCCGGCAGGTAGGATTCAAAACACTCACGCAGGATATGTTTTTCCATTTTGCCGTTGCCGCACATCTTGTCCTGCGGGTTGATGCGCATCGCCACGTCGAGGAATTTCTTATCGAGGAACGGCACGCGCGCTTCCACGCCCCAGGCCGACATCGCTTTGTTGGCACGCGCACAGTCGAACATATGCAGCGCCTGCAGCTTGCGCACGGTCTCTTCGTGCAGCTCTTTGGCGTTCGGCGCCTTGTGGAAGTACAGGTAGCCGCCAAACACTTCGTCAGAACCTTCGCCGGAGAGCACCATCTTGATACCCATCGCTTTGATCTTACGCGACATCAGGTACATCGGCGTTGAGGCGCGGATGGTGGTCACGTCATAGGTTTCAATGTGATAGATCACATCGCGGATCGCATCCAGACCTTCCTGCACGGTGAAGTGAATCTCATGGTGCACGGTGCCGAGGTGGTTCGCCACTTCCTGCGCGGCTTTCAGGTCAGGTGCGCCTTCCAGGCCAACGGCAAAAGAGTGCAGCTGTGGCCACCAGGCTTCCGAGCGCTCCTGATCTTCCACGCGACGGGCTGCGAATTTCTTGGTGATCGCGGAGATCACGGAGGAGTCCAGACCGCCGGAGAGCAGCACGCCGTACGGCACGTCGGACATCAGGTGGCTTTTCACGGAATCTTCCAGGGCCTGACGCAGCTCGGCTTTGTCCGTGACGTTGTCTTTTACCGCGTCGAAATCGAACCAGTCACGCTGATAATACTGACGGATCTCGCCGTCTTTGCTCCACAGATAGCTGCCAGCCGGGAACTCTTTAATGGTGCGGCAGACAGGCACCAGGGCTTTCATTTCAGAGGCAACGTAGAAGTTGCCGTGCTCATCGTGACCCATGTACAGCGGGATAATGCCGATGTGGTCACGGCCAATCAGGTAAGCGTCTTTTTCGCTGTCGTACAGGGCGAAGGCAAACATGCCCTGCAGATCGTCCAGGAACTCGGGCCCTTTCCCCTGATACAGCGCCAGGATCACTTCACAGTCAGAACCGGTCTGGAACGCGTAGCGGTCGCCATATTCGGCGCGCAGCGCCTGGTGGTTGTAGATCTCACCGTTGACAGCCAGCGCGTGCGTTTTTTTCTCGTTATACAGCGGCTGTGCACCGGCGTTGACGTCAACAATAGACAGACGTTCGTGAGCCAGAATCGCTTTGTCACTGGCGTAAACGCCTGACCAGTCCGGGCCGCGATGGCGCATCAGGCGGGACAGTTCGAGTGCCTTTTTACGCAGTTCGCCCGCGTCAGTTTTAATATCCAGTACGCCAAAAATTGAACACATAACCTTCTCCGTTAACCCTGTTGCTTTGTAATGTTGCTTGCTTATGAAAATGCCGCAAAGGGGCAGGGCGCGCAAGCGTTTTACGGGTGAAAACGGAAATAGTGCAATAGTGATTGCGGAATAGTGAAAAAAGAGTACGTCATGAGTTCTTTTATTGATGATTATTCAATAAAACGTGTTTTTTGTTAGATGGTGTTCTTTTTGTGTAGGCTATAAATGAAAAACCACGCCCTGTGGCGTGGTTCGGTATCAGATGATGTCGATTTCATCGACGGAGGGGTAAATCCAGCTTGGCCGGAACGGCATCGAATCAATGTCATCAAGTTGAGAGACACCCGAGAGGACCAGAATCGTCTCCAGACCCGCCTGGAATCCGGCCAGAATATCGGTGCGCAGGTTGTCGCCGACAATAACGGTCTCTTCAGAGTGGGCCTGCATCTTGTTGAGCGCGGCACGAATGATCCACGGGCTCGGTTTACCGACCACAAACGGCTGACGGCCTGAGATTTTTTCGATACCTGCGCACAGCGCGCCGCAGGCCGGATAAAAACCACGGCCGTGCGTATCTGGGTTGGTAGCGATAAAGCGCGCGCCGCTGGCGACAAAGTATGCAGCCTTATGCATCATCTCCCAGTTAAAAGAGCGCGTTTCGCCGACAATCACAAAGTCCGGGTTCACGTCAGTGATGGTAAAGCCAACTTTGTACAGCTCGTGTATCAGCGCACCTTCACCCACCACGTAGGCTTTTTTCCCTTCCTGACGCTTAAGAAAATCCGCCGTGGCCATTGCCGAGGTATAAAACACGCTGTCCGGCACGTCGACGCCCGCCGTGGCAAAGCGGTTAGCCAGATCCTGACCGGTTTGGGAAGGGTAGTTCGTGAGCAGAACCAGAGGCATTCCTTTGTCGATGATGCGGTGAAGAAACTCCGCAGCACCCGGCACGGCAACGTTGTCGTGCATCAGCACGCCGTCGATATCACAAATTACATTCTTAATGGTCATGGACAGTCCGACATCAAAAAAAGAAGGCGTTACTATAAGGTCCGATCAACTTTCCAGCAAATGCTGCAGCAGAATTCCGTTGAGCATGGCGCGTTTGACCAGCGCGAACGCGCCGATCGCCGAGCGATGGTCAAGCTTTGAACGAACCACCGGGAGGTTCTGGCGGAATGCTTTCAGCGCCTGGGTGTTAATACAGCCTTCAATGGCGGGGAGCAGCACCTTTTCCGCTTCCACAATTTCACCGGCGATCACCACTTTTTGTGGGTTAAAGAGGTTAATGGCGATGGCGATGGTTTTCCCCAGATGGCGTCCTACCTGCTCAATCACTTCGCAGGCCAGCGCGTCGCCCTTATTGGCGGCTTTGCAGATAGTGCCAATTTTGCAATCGTCCAGCGTGACGCGGCTTTGGTAACCCTGTTCAAGGAGATGGCGAACGCGCTGCTCGATGGCCGTATTGGCGGCAATGGTCTCAAGACAGCCGAAGTTGCCGCAGTGGCAGCGCTCCCCGAGGGGCTCAACCTGAATGTGGCCAATCTCGCCGACGTTACCGTTGCGACCAATAAAAATACGGCCGTTAGAGATAATACCGGCGCCCGTTCCGCGGTGAACGCGCACCAGAATAGAGTCTTCGCAGTCCTGGCTCGCACCAAAGTAGTGCTCTGCCAGCGCCAGCGAGCGAATGTCATGGCCCACAAAGCAGGTCACTTTAAAACGCTTTTCCAGCGCGTCGACCAGCCCCCAGTTTTCAACCTGAATGTGCGGCATATAGCGGATAACGCCGCTTTCCGGGTCGACCAGACCGGGCAGAATCACGGAGATGGCGATGAGTTCGCGGATCTTGCGCTGACAGCTTTCAATAAACTGCGCGATGGTATTCAGCAGCGCATGCTCCAGCGTCTCCTGGGTGCGCTCCGGAAGAGGGTAGTGCTCTTCCGCAATGGCTTTACTGCTCAGATCGTACAGTGTGAGTGTGGTGTCATGACGGCCCAGACGGACGCCAATGGCCTGAAAATTGCGGGTTTCGGTAATAATGGAGATGGCGCGGCGGCCCCCGGTGGAGGCCTGTTGATCGACTTCTTTGATCAGACCGCGCTCAATGAGCTGGCGGGTAATTTTTGTCACGCTGGCGGGAGCAAGCTGGCTTTGTTCGGCTATCTGAATTCGCGAGATAGGTCCGTGCTGGTCAATCAGGCGGTATACCGCCGCACTGTTAAGTTGTTTAACGAGATCGACATTACCGATTTGAGCTTGTCCGCCAGGTGTCATACTTTTACTTACTCAGTGACGACCTCGTTACCATTAACGATGGTCTTAATAATTTTATAATCGTGTGTGAATGCCGTCAGGTTTGCAACCATACCTGGTGCAATTCCGCCAAGCTGTTTATCCACGCCCATTGCGCGCGCCGGATAAAGGGTTGCCATACGCAGGACTTCATCAAGCGCAATCCCGCAATGTTCAACCAGGTTACGCACCCCTTCAATCATGGTCAAAGAGGAACCGCTCAGCGTACCGTTTTCATCCACACACAGTCCATTGCGGTAGTATATTGTTTTACCGGCAAAAATGAACTGCTCAATATTTGCACCTGCTGGTGCGGTGGCATCCGTCACCAGACAAAGCTTGTCACCTTTCAGCCGCTTAGCGTTGCGGATGTTGGTGTAATCGACGTGTAAGCCGTCAGCAATAATGCCGCAGTAGACGTCTGGCTCATCCAGAATCGCCCCGACCAGACCCGGTTCACGGCCTGTGATATACGGCATAGCGTTGTAAAGGTGCGTTGCGAAGGTAATGCCCGCGCGGAAACCGGCTTTCGCTTCTTTCAGCGTCGCGTTAGAGTGGCCTGCTGAAACGATAATCCCGGCACCAGCCAGTTTGCTGATGACATCCGTACCCGTCATTTCAGGCGCCAGCGTCACTTTGGTGATCACATCGGCGTTCGCACACAGGTAGTCAACCAGTTCCGCATCAGGTTTACGAACGTAATTCGGGTTATGCGTCCCTTTCTTGACCATATTCAGCCATGGCCCTTCAAGATGCAGGCCCAGCGCCTGATTAGGGTGTTTGGCCAGGTATTCACGCATCACGCTGATACCCTGCTTCATGAGATCATCACTGCTGGTGATGAGCGTTGGCAGATAGCTGGTGCAGCCCGATTTCTCATTGGCTTTCTGCATGATCTCCAGGGTTTCGACCGTCACCGCATCCGCGGTGTCATTGAATTGCACACCGCCGCAGCCGTTGAGCTGTACGTCGATGAAACCGGGGGAGATTACTGCTCCATTGAGTGAGCGCTGTTCAATCTCCGGCGGCAGTTCTGCCAGCGGGCAAACACGTTCAATCAGGCCATCAGCGATAACAATCGCATGGTCATCCAGAATTTCATGGCCGGTATAAATCCGACCGTGGGTTAAAGCGTACATAACGACCCCCGGTTAAAAAAAGCGGCCGCCTCTTGATGAAGAGGCGGTTATTCAATTACAGACCTTTGATGTTCTCAGCTTCTAACTCGTTGAAGTATTTCAGCGTTTTAACCTTCAGCTCCATCGTGGACGGTTCGTCGCAAACGATGACTGATTTAGGATGCAGCTGCAGGCAGCTGATGGTCCACATATGGTTAACGTTGCCTTCAACGGCAGCCTGGAGCGCTTGGGCTTTCACGCCGCCCAGCACCAGAATCATCACTTCTTCGGCATCCAGCAGGGTGCCTACGCCTACGGTCAGGGCGTATTTTGGAACCTGGTTAACATCGCCGTCAAAGAAGCGGGAGTTTGCCACGCGCGTGTCATGGGTCAGCGTTTTAATACGTGTGCGGGAAGCCAGAGAAGACGCCGGTTCGTTAAACGCGATGTGACCATCATTACCTACACCACCCATGAACAGGTGGATCTTACCGTAAGAACGGATTTTTTCTTCATACTGACGGCATTCTGCGTCAATATCAGGCGCGTTTCCATTAAGCAGGTTAATATTTTCAGACGGAATATCAACGTGATCAAAGAAATTGCGGTGCATAAAGCTATGGTAGCTTTCCGGGTGGTCTTTCGGTAAGCCAACGTATTCATCCATATTGAAGGTCACAACATGTTTGAAGCTAACCTGGCCTGCTTTATGCATCTCAACCAGCGCCTTATAGGCGGTCAGCGGCGTGCCGCCTGTCGGAAGTCCAAGAACGAAAGGACGATCGGCGGTCGGTTTAAAGGCGTTAATACGGTTAACGATATGGCGAGCGGCCCATTTACCGACTTGTTCAGCAGTTGCCAGGGGAATCAGTCTCATTGTTCACCTCAAGAGTTAAAGTAGAAGAGTGGGCGGATGGCTATCGGAACCTGATACTTAAGCGTAACCTGGAAACTTTCAGGCCGGATCAATCCGTCTTGATTTTTTGAATGATAAAATAAGTTTTCGCTGTTAGCCAGTATAAGGGAGGGTAAATAACGATATTTGGTGACAAAAATCACAAAAAGTACGCGTTTAATTTGCGATACGAATTAATTTTTCACACACTCACAATGCCAGTGAAGCATCAACTGTATCTATAGTTCGTGACACAATAAAAAACAGAGCTGAGAACATGCCTTAAACGGGGTCTCATAGGGGGAAGAAAGTGAGTATTCTAGGTTATTTACAAAAGGTTGGTCGCGCACTTATGGTGCCGGTCGCCACGCTGCCTGCCGCAGCCATCCTGATGGGTGTCGGCTACTGGATCGACCCCAACGGCTGGGGTAATACCAGCGCGCTGGCGGCGTTCTTTATCAAGTCAGGTTCCGCCATTATCGACAATATGTCCGTGTTGTTCGCGATTGGTGTGGCTTACGGTATGTCCAAAGACAAAGACGGTGCCGCTGCGCTGACCGGTTTTGTCGGTTTCCTCGTGTTAACCACCCTCTGCTCGCCTGCAGCGGTGGCCATGATCCAAAAAATTCCGGCGGACCAGGTTCCGGCGGCGTTCGGTAAGATCAGCAACCAGTTTGTCGGTATCCTTGTGGGTATCATCTCCGCTGAACTGTATAACCGCTTCAGCAGCGTAGAGCTGCCAAAAGCGCTCTCCTTCTTTAGTGGTCGCCGTCTGGTCCCCATCCTGACCTCGTTTGTGATGATCGTTGTTGCGTTCATCATGATGTACGTCTGGCCGATGATCTTCGACGGTCTGGTTAACTTCGGTGAGCACATCCAGAAACTGGGATCTGTCGGTGCGGGCGTGTACGCGTTCTTCAACCGTCTGCTGATCCCGGTCGGTCTGCACCACGCGCTGAACTCCGTGTTCTGGTTCGACGTTGCCGGTATTAACGATATCCCTAACTTCCTGGGTGGCGCACAGTCCATCGAAGCAGGTAAAGCGGTTGTCGGTATCACCGGTCGTTATCAGGCGGGCTTCTTCCCGATCATGATGTTTGGTCTGCCGGGTGCTGCGCTGGCTATCTACCACTGCGCGCGTCCAGAGAATAAAGCGAAAGTGCTGGGTATCATGATGGCGGGGGCGTTCGCGGCCTTCTTCACCGGTATCACCGAGCCGCTGGAGTTCTCCTTCATGTTCGTGGCGCCGGTTCTGTATGTGATCCACGCCGTTCTGACCGGTATCTCCGTGTTCATTGCTGCCAGCATGCAATGGATTGCCGGTTTCGGCTTCAGCGCCGGTCTGGTGGATATGGTGCTGTCGTCCCGTAACCCGCTGGCGACCCACTGGTGGATGCTAATCCCGCAGGGTCTGGTGTTCTTTGCGATCTACTACGTGGTGTTCCGTTTCACTATCACCAAATTCAACCTGATGACGCCGGGTCGTGAACTGGCTGTGGCCGGTAGCGAAGCGGACGGTCAGGATATGAACGTGAGCGGTGCTCAGGATCAGGACGTATCAGGTCTGGCGCGTCAGTACATCGCCGCTGTCGGCGGTTCTGACAACCTGACCGGCATCGACGCCTGTATCACTCGCCTGCGTCTGAACGTTAAAGACTCTTCCCTGGTGAACGAAGCGCTGGCCAAACGTCTGGGTGCTTCCGGTGTTATCCGCCTGAACAAAACCAGCGTGCAGATTATCGTTGGCTTCGTAGCAGAGAAAATTGCTAATGCCATGAAAACCACTGGTCCGGTAGCCGCAGCAGAAGCTTCTGCCGCACCTGTCGCCGCGCCAGCGGCTGCAAAACCGCAGGCGGTACCCAACGCCAAAACGGTAGCCGCGCTGGTTTCACCGGTAACCGGTGAAGTCGTTGCGATTGAGCAGGTGCCTGACGAAGCCTTCGCCAGTAAAGCGGTCGGTGACGGTGTGGCGGTGAAACCAACGGATAAAACCGTTGTGTCTCCTGCTGCCGGTACCATCGTGAAAATCTTCAACACAAACCACGCATTCTGCCTCGAAACCGAAAATGGCGCGGAGATCGTTGTCCACATGGGTATTGATACCGTTGCGCTGAACGGCCAGGGCTTTACTCGCCTGGTGGAAGAGGGCGCTGAAGTAGTGGCAGGACAGCCGATTCTGGAGATGGATCTGGACTTCCTGAACGCCAACGCGCGCTCAATGATTAGCCCGGTCGTTTGCAGCAACATCGATGACTTCAGTGGCCTGGTCATTCAGGCGAAAGGTCAGGTTGTTGCGGGGCAAACGCCGCTGTATGAGATTAAAGGCAAGTAATCGCTCCTGAGTAGAGTCATGCCTTAAGCGGCGGGGGATATCCTCCGCCGCTTTTTTTTGCAGCAAAAGCCCCCATTATTTTCCTCAGAGACGTTTTAAGGGTTGTCACTACGTCCGGCTTATAAGATCATATGCCGTTATACGTTGTTTACGCTTTGAGGAATCCACGATGAGTGAGGCAGAAGCCCGCCCGAGTAACTTTATTCGTCAGATCATCGATGAAGATCTGGCCAGTGGTAAGCACACCACAGTTCATACCCGCTTCCCGCCGGAGCCGAACGGCTACCTGCATATTGGGCATGCGAAGTCCATCTGCCTGAACTTTGGCATTGCGCAAGACTATCAGGGACAGTGCAACCTGCGTTTCGATGACACCAACCCAGTAAAAGAAGACATCGAATACGTTGAGTCCATCAAGAATGACGTGCAATGGCTGGGCTTCAACTGGTCTGGCGATATCTGCTACTCCTCTGACTATTTTGATCAGCTGTACGCCTACGCGGTTGAACTGATCAACAAGGGTTTGGCGTATGTTGACGAACTGTCTGCTGATGAGATCCGTGAGTACCGCGGTACGCTGACTGCGCCGGGAAAAAATAGCCCGTTTCGCGATCGCAGCGTGGAAGAGAACCTGGCGCTGTTTGAAAAAATGCGTGCCGGTGGCTTCGAAGAAGGCAAAGCGTGCCTGCGTGCTAAAATCGACATGGCGTCTCCGTTCATCGTAATGCGCGATCCGGTGCTGTACCGCATCAAGTTCGCAGAACACCACCAGACCGGCAACAAGTGGTGCATCTACCCGATGTACGACTTTACCCACTGCATCAGCGATGCGCTGGAAGGCATTACACACTCCCTATGTACGCTGGAGTTCCAGGACAACCGTCGTCTGTACGACTGGGTTCTGGATAACATCACCATTCCTGTGCATCCGCGCCAGTACGAGTTCTCTCGTCTGAATCTGGAATACACCGTGATGTCCAAGCGTAAGCTGAACCTTCTGGTGACCGACAAGCACGTTGAAGGTTGGGATGACCCGCGTATGCCGACCATCTCCGGTCTGCGTCGTCGTGGTTACACTGCCGCTTCTATTCGTGAGTTCTGCAAACGTATCGGCGTGACCAAGCAGGATAACACCATCGAAATGGCGTCTCTGGAATCCTGCATTCGCGAAGATCTCAACGAAAACGCCCCCCGCGCGATGGCGGTTATCGACCCGGTGAAACTGGTTATCGAAAACTATCCGCAGGGTGAAAGCGAGCTTGTCTCCATGCCTAACCACCCGAACAAACCGGAAATGGGTAGCCGCGACGTCCCGTTCAGCGGTGAGATCTGGATTGATCGTGCTGACTTCCGCGAAGAAGCCAACAAGCAGTACAAGCGTCTGGTGCTGGGTAAAGAAGTGCGTCTGCGTAATGCCTACGTCATCAAAGCCGAGCGCGTAGAGAAAGATGCGGAAGGTAATATCACCACTATCTTCTGTTCTTATGATGCTGAAACGCTGAGCAAAGATCCGGCGGATGGCCGCAAGGTGAAAGGCGTTATTCACTGGGTGAGCGCTTCCCACGCGCTGCCGGTAGAAATTCGTCTGTACGATCGTCTGTTCAGCGTGCCTAACCCAGGTGCTGCTGAAGATTTCCTGGCGACCATCAACCCGGAATCTCTGGTGATCAAACAGGGTTATGCGGAGCCTTCTCTGAAAGCTGCTGAAGCGGGCAAAGCGTTCCAGTTTGAACGTGAAGGTTATTTCTGCCAGGACAGTCGTTACAGCACGGCGGAAAAACCGGTATTTAACCGTACCGTAGGTCTGCGTGATACCTGGACGAAGATCGGCGAATAATATTGCTGCTCTGGTCAATGAGAAACAAACGCCGCACTATGCGGCGTTTTTTTATTTAACGATCAGGGTATTAAGCCAGAGCCTAAAGAGGCGTCATGAAAATATCAGGTCAATGAGGTGCTACTTATTTTTTTAAAAAAAGTTTGTGTCATTGCGGAAATTAAAAAGGTTATAAAAAAAGGAGAATGTTCCACGTCTACTCACTGAAATTCCTGATAATTACCCGCCATACCTCGCCTCCCCGCAAATGTTACAAAGCAATACCAATTATGTGCACTTCGTCATAATCCTGACTTTTGTCCGCTAAAAAGCATTGATAATTCGCGTCGCGAAAAATAACCTAAAGACGGTAGTTAATTCGAGGGTATTTAAAACTATCCCTGACCATTTGGTCTTTTTTATTTACGCCGTTTCAGGCGTTTTAATTCGTCAAAGAGGAATAATCTATGCGTACGTTCAGTGGCAAACGTAGTGCGCTGGCGCTGGCTATCGCCGGTGTGACAGCAATGTCGGGCCTGGTGGTGACACCAGAGGCGAAAGCGGCGGGCTTCATCGACGATTCGACCCTCACGGGCGGTATTTATTATTGGCAGCGTGAGCGTGACCGTAAAGACGTCACTGAAGACAAATATAAAACCAACCTTTCACACTCCACCTGGAACGCCAACCTGGACTTCCAGTCAGGCTATGCAGCCGATATGTTCGGTCTGGATATTGCTGCGTTCACCGCGATTGAAATGGCGGAAAACGGCGACAGCGCCCACCCGAACGAAATAGCCTTCTCCTCCAGCAACAAAGCCTATAAAGAAGACTGGTCCGGGGATAAGAGCGGTATCAGCCTTTACAAAGCCGCTGCAAAATTTAAATACGGTCCGGTTTGGGCGCGCGGCGGTTATATTCAGCCAACCGGTCAGACTCTGTTAGCACCGCACTGGAGCTTTATGCCGGGTACCTATCAGGGTGCGGAAGCCGGGGCGAATTTTGACTACGGTGATGCGGGGGCGTTGAGCTTCTCCTATATGTGGACCAACGAGTACAAAGCGCCGTGGCACATCGAGATGGACAAGTTCTACCAGAACGATAAAAAAACCAAAGTTGATTACCTGCACTCGCTGGGCGCGAAGTACGACTTTAAAAACGATCTGGTGCTGGAAGCGGCATTTGGTCAGGCACAAGGCTATGTCGATCAGTACTTTGCTAAGGCCAGCTACAAATTCGATGTCGCGGGTAGCCCGCTGAGCACCAGCTACCAGTTCTACGGTACGCGCGATAAAGTCAGCAACGGTGACGTCAACGACATTTATGACGGCACCGCGTGGCTGCAGGCGTTAACCTTCGGCTACAAGGTCGGTCAGGTTGATTTACGTCTGGAAGGCACATGGGTAAAGGCGGAAGGGCAGCAGGGCTACTTCCTGCAGCGTATGACCCCGACCTACGCCTCCTCCAACGGTCGTCTTGATATCTGGTGGGATAACCGCTCTGACTTCAACGCCGACGGCGAGAAGGCGGTCTTCTTCGGCGCAATGTATGACCTGAAAAACTGGAATCTGCCGGGCTGGGCCGTGGGTGCCTCTTACGCTTACGCCTGGGACGCAAAACCTGCCGATATGGCAACACCGGACGCATACTACGATCCCAACTATCGCCTGAAAGAGTCTTCCTACAGCCTCGATGCTATCTATACCCTGCAGGATGGCCGCGCGAAAGGCACGATGTTCAAACTGCACTTCACTCAGTATGACAACCACTCCGATATCCCGAGCTATGCGGGCGGTTACGGCAACATCTTCCAGGATGAACGTGACGTGAAATTCATGGTTATTGCCCCATTCACCATCTTCTGATGAACGCACCGGCGGGCTGAGTCCCGCCGGTATGGAGACTGCACATGATGAAAAAAATCGTAATCGTCGCGTTGCTGGCATCAGGGCTGGTGGCGTGTGCTCAGAATCAGGCGCCGAAAGAGGACTCCCGTCTGAAGGAGGCGTATAGCGCCTGCATAAATACTGCGGAAGGATCGCCGGAGAAAATTCAAGCCTGTCAGAGCGTGCTGAACGTGCTGAAGAAAGAGAAAGCGCATGAGCAGTTCGCGACGCAGGAAAACGTCCGCGTGATGGATTACCAGGCCTGTATCCAGGCGCGTAAAACCGGTAACGACCAGGAAGTGGCGAAGCGTTGCGACCAGATTTGGAAAGAAATACGAAGCAATAACAGTAACTAATTCGCTGTTATCATGCCCGGTGGCTGTGCGCCACCGGGCTTTTTTTTGGCAAAAAAAAAGCCAACCTCGCGGCTGGCTCAGAGTATGAATACTGATTATTTCGCGTCGTGCGCGTGGTCGTCTTCGCGGCAGTCGCCTTCAGCGCAGTGACCGTAAAGGTACAGGCTGTGGTTCGTCAGGCGGATGCCATGACGCGCCGCGATTTCACGCTGGCGTGATTCAATGGAATCATCGCTGAATTCAATGACCTTGCCGCAATCGAGGCAGATCAGGTGATCGTGGTGCTGCTGCTGGGTCAGTTCGAAAACAGATTTACCGCCTTCGAAATTATGACGGGTAACAATGCCCGCGTCATCAAACTGGTTCAGCACGCGATAGACGGTAGCCAGCCCAATCTCTTCACCCATGTCGATAAGACGTTTATAGAGGTCTTCCGCACTGACATGGTGATTGTCTGGACCCTGAAGCACTTCAAGGATTTTTAACCGAGGAAGCGTAACTTTCAGGCCAGCCTTCTTTAATGCGGTATTGTTGTCAGTCATGCGGAATCTGTCCTGTTGCTAAACGATTCACTTCTGTAGGAAGTGACAGAAAATGCACCTGGGATAATGCGTCTCATTATAGAACTGCCATGGCTAAATGAAAACTGCAAGTCTCAGGCAAAATATGCTTATAAAAATGGGGTATCACCAACAAACTTGCTCAATGGAAAACCACATTTTATCAGGGAGACATTGTACAGGTCTGGGCGAAAAAGTTAAAAGATTGTAGCGATTAATTTAATCGGTTTGACCTGGAGCACGGGCGCAGCCGCCGCTGCGCCGCGATAAAAATCAGGCGTTCAGAATATCGTCCAGGTGCAGTTCCTCACGGATCTGCTTCACCCACTTCTCAACGCGCTCTGCGGTCAGCTCTGGCTGACGGTCTTCGTCGATGGCCAGGCCTACGAAATGATCGTCATCGGCCAGGCCTTTAGACGCTTCAAAGTGGTAACCGGCGGTCGGCCAGTGGCCGACGATAACCGCGCCGTTCGGCTCAATGATATCGCGGATGGTGCCCAGCGCGTCACAGAAGTATTCGGCGTAGTCTTCCTGATCGCCACAGCCAAACAGGGCGACCAGCTTACCGTTGAAGTCCACTTCTTCCAGAGTCGGGAAGAAATCATCCCAGTCGCACTGGGCTTCACCGTAGTACCAGGTTGGGATACCCAGCAGCAGAATGTCATAGCCTTCCAGATCTTCTTTGCTGCTCTTGGCGATGTCATGCACATCAGCAACGTCTTTACCGAGCTGTTTTTGAATGTTTTTTGCGATATTTTCGGTATTGCCGGTATCACTGCCAAAGAAAATGCCGATGATTGCCATGAGTAAAATAACCTCTTGAAACTTAATAGTATGGTGGCGCAATTTGGCCACGGATAAGGGCAATAATAGCAGAACTGGCAACCCTGCGGAAACAGCTATCGCGCAGGACTGCACTCTGTGCTACATGAAAAGGGCGATAAAGGGGATTTTCAGACTTATGCCTGGCTGCGTAATGTCTCAAGCTGTGCGATCAACATTTCTTCAATGAGCTCGCTGCGGCTGATATTTCGCGCGTCAGCCAGCTCGTTAAGTGCATCGACGGCGTCGGCATTAAGCTTCAGTTCGACACGCTTAAGCCCACGATTTTTATCGCGTTTAAGCTGGTTGCGCTTATTGATACGCAGCTGTTCATCGCGCGAAAGCGGATTCGTCTTGGGTCGTCCCGGGCGACGCTCATTCGCGAACAGATCTAGTGTCGTACGGTCCGTTTGTTCTTTGGCCATGATTCTGAGACTTCGGGGGAAACACGCCGCCCTGCTAATGCCCGGGCGATAAGCGCGCCATCATACATCACCAAAAACGGCACGCCAACGACTGGAAGCCCGCAGCCTTCCAGTCGCTTTCTTTTTAATCAATTTGCAGTATCAGCGAGATAGCGGCGGATAGCGCGCAGTACGGCATCCGGTTTTTCCGCATGCACCCAGTGCCCTGCACCGGCAATCACGTGGGCGCGAGCCTGCGGGAATTGGGCCAGCAGCGTGTCGCGGTACGCGTCGGTAACGTAAGGCGAGTTGCCGCCGCGAATAAAGAGAGTAGGGTGTGGCCAGGCGGGGACGGTTTCCCAGCCGACGATGTTATTGTACTGGTCCCAGAGCACCGGCACGTTGAAACGCCATTGCCCATCAACAAACGACTTCAGCAGGAACTGCACGACGCCTTCTTCATCTAGATGCTCACGCATGACGGCGGCCGCCTGTTGGCGCGTCGCAACACCCGCTTCTGTGACTGCATTAATGGCGGCAAAAATCTCGTCGTGACGACGGATGTCGTAATCCACGGGCGCGACGTCAATCACCACCAGGCCGCTAATACGGTGCGGGGCCAGTGCCGTCAGGGCCATCACCGCTTTGCCACCCATTGAATGCCCGATGAGGGTCACCTTTTGCAGGTCGTGGGCATCCAGCGTATCCAGCAGATCCTGCGCCATCGCCGCGTAGGTCATCTCGTCGGAACGCCCGGAAAGACCATGATTGCGCATATCGACCTGTAAAATATCGTGGTCGGTAACCAGATCGCGCGCCAGCACGCCCAGGTTATCCAGACTACCAAAAAGCCCGTGAACCAGTACGATGGGAGAATTATTGTTCGGCGATTGTGCAGTTTGCGCTCGGGTATTCAATTTCATGGCAAAGTTCTTTTTTTACGTATGTCAGGTTAGGGTATCATGTTGACCATTCTGCCGCCCGGCTGCAAGGTTCCAGTTTAATCTGACTTTTGCTGCCAACCTGGTTTGACGCTATCCGCTGTTGGGATTTGACCTTATAATCCCAATGACTTGTATTCAGATAAGATATCGCACTGGATTAAGATGAAAACAATCGAAGTTGATGACGAACTCTATCAGTATATTGCCAGCCAGACGCGGCATATCGGGGAGAGCGCGTCCGACATTTTACGGCGCATGCTTAAAATTTCCGCCGCTTCACAGCCTGCTACCCCAGTCACCAAAGATGTCGTGTCTCAGCCGAGCGTTGTTGCACAAGCAAAACCTGCCGTGACGCCTGCAAAAGATAAAGTGCGCGCGATGCGCGAGCTGCTGCTCTCCGATGAATACGCGGAGCAGAAAAAGGCGGTTAACCGCTTTATGCTGGTGCTGTCTACACTTTACTCACTGGATAACAAAGCGTTTGCTGAAGCGACCGAGTCGCTTCACGGCCGTACTCGCGTCTATTTCGCGGGCGACGAGCAGACGCTGCTGCAAAATGGCAATCAAACCAAACCCAAACATGTTCCTGGCACCCCGTACTGGGTGATCACCAATACCAATACGGGCCGCAAGTGCAGCATGATTGAACACATCATGCAGTCCATGCAGTTCCCGGCGGAATTGATTGAAAAGGTTTGCGGTACAATTTAACCCTTGCATCAGAAGGACCCGGTAATGGCAAATCACAGCCGTGCAGGCCAACCTGCACAACAAAGCGATTTGATTAACGTCGCTCAGCTGACCGCGCAGTATTATGTGCTGAAACCGGTCGTGGGCAACGCAGAACACGCAGTGAAGTTTGGTACATCTGGTCACCGCGGCAGCGCGGCGCGCCACAGCTTTAACGAACCGCACATTCTGGCCATTGCTCAGGCCATTGCGGAAGAGCGCGCTAAAAACGGCGTTACCGGTCCGTGCTATGTGGGGAAAGATACCCATGCCCTGTCTGAACCGGCATTCATCTCTGTGGTGGAAGTGCTGGCGGCAAACGGCGTCGATGTGATTGTTCAGGAGAACAATGGCTTCACCCCGACGCCTGCGGTCTCTAACGCCATCCTGGTACACAACAAAAAAGGTGGTGCGCTGGCAGACGGTATCGTTATCACGCCATCCCACAACCCGCCGGAAGACGGTGGTATCAAATACAACCCGCCTAACGGTGGCCCGGCCGACACTAACGTCACCAAAGTGGTGGAAGATCGTGCGAACGCGCTGCTGGCTGACGGTCTGAAAGGCGTGAAGCGCATTTCTCTGGATGCTGCCATGGCGTCCGGTCACGTGAAAGAGCAGGATCTGGTTCAGCCGTTCGTGGAAGGGCTGGCGGATATCGTCGATATGGCGGCCATCCAGAAAGCCGGCCTGAAGCTGGGCGTGGATCCGCTGGGCGGCTCCGGTATCGAATACTGGAAACGTATCGCCGAGCATTACAAGCTGGATCTGACCATCGTGAACGATCACGTCGATCAGACCTTCCGCTTTATGCACCTGGACAAAGACGGCGCGATCCGTATGGACTGCTCCTCCGAGTGCGCGATGGCGGGCCTGCTGGCGCTGCGTGATAAATTCGATCTGGCGTTTGCTAACGACCCGGATTATGACCGTCACGGTATCGTAACCCCTGCCGGGCTGATGAACCCGAACCACTATCTGGCCGTCGCAATTAACTATCTGTTCCAGCACCGCCCGCAGTGGGGCAAAGAGGTGGCTGTCGGTAAAACGCTGGTTTCCTCCGCGATGATCGACCGCGTGGTCGAGGCGCTGGGCCGCAAGCTGGTGGAAGTGCCGGTGGGCTTCAAATGGTTCGTTGACGGTCTGCACGACGGCAGCTTCGGCTTCGGCGGTGAAGAGAGCGCGGGCGCATCTTTCCTGCGTTTCGACGGCACGCCATGGTCAACCGATAAAGACGGCATCATCATGTGCCTGCTGGCGGCGGAAATCACCGCTGTCACCGGTAAGAACCCGCAGGAACATTATAACGACCTGGCAGCACGCTTTGGTGCACCAAGCTATAACCGTATTCAGGCTGGCGCGACGTCAGCCCAGAAAGCGGCCCTGTCCAAACTCTCTCCTGAGATGGTCAGCGCAAGCACCCTGGCGGGCGATCCGATCACCGCTCGTCTGACGGCGGCACCGGGCAACGGCGCATCCATTGGTGGTCTGAAAGTGATGACCGAGAATGGCTGGTTCGCCGCGCGTCCGTCCGGTACGGAAGATGCGTACAAAATCTATTGCGAAAGCTTCCTCGGCGCTGAGCACCGTCAGCAGATTGAGAAAGAAGCGGTAGAGATTGTCAGCGAAGTGCTGAAAAACGCGTAAGTGCGGTATGGGTGAGGGCATCAGCCCGCACCCCGGCCCTCTCCCATAGGGAGAGGGAGAAAACACTAAAAACGGCAACCCATGGGTTGCCGTTTTGCTTTTACTTAACTGTGCTTGTTCTTCAATTCAAACCGCGGTGACACCAGACCGTACAGCGTCCAGCCCATAAAGGTCACCATTGCCCCGTAGAGCATCGCTTCCTGGCCGGATGAGTAGAGCGCATAGAAGCTGTAGATTGCCCCAATCAGCGCCACAATATTCGCCACTCTTGCTTTGCGTGGATCCACCTTCGCCACCTTCTGGATGATCACCAGCGCTGCCATCGACAGAATATACGGAATGATGTTCGTCACCACCGCCAGGTTGACCAGCACGTTGAACTGGCTGTTCAGCGACGGGCTAATGGTCATCAACGACAATCCACTCTGGAAGATGACAATCGCCAGCATGCCCTGCACCGGCGCATCCGCTTTGGTCACGCGGGAGAAGATTTTTGGGAAGTAACCTTCATCAGCCGAGGATTTAAACACCTGTGCGATGGTGAACTGCCAGCCGAGGAGTGAACCGCAGCAGGACATCACCATCAGACCCATAATCACCTTCCCGACTTCCGGTGTGAACATCTGCGCGAAGGCCAGCCCAAACGGCGCCGTGGAGTTAGCCAGATCCATATTCGGTACGATGCCCGCAATCACGTTAGTCGAGACGATATAGATCACCGCCGCGCCCAGCGTGCCGCCGAGGACCGCAATCGGCACGTTCTTTTCCGGATTCTCTACCACTTCCGCGTTCGCGCAGGCGGATTCCAGACCCAGGAAGGCCCAGAGCGTCATGGCGATAGAAGAGCCGACCGCGGTAAAGAACGGCACATGGTGCGGGTTCCAGGAGTTGGCGTAGAGCGTCGGGCTAAACCAGAACCAGCCGATGATGCACAGGCCGACAACCGGGATAATCACGCCCCAGACGGTGATGCTTGAGAGCTGTCCGGTGATACGCGCGCCGCCAAAGTTAGCCACGGTGCAGATCCACAGCACGCCGATGGTCGCCAGCCCAATTTGCACCGGACTGAGCGTCGCGCCAAACAGCTCCGTACCGTAGCCCACGGCGGAGATGGCAATCGCCACGTTGGCGATCAGCAGCGACACGCCGTAGGTGTAGTTGGCCATAAAGTTGCCCGACTTGCCAAAGGCGTATTCGGCATAGCCGCCCATGCCGCCTGACTTACGGCTGAACATCCCGCACTTGGCAAACGCCCAAGCCAGCGCCATTGAACCGACTGCCGTCACCAGCCAGGAGATGATAGAGATGGTACCCACCTCAGCCAGTTTGGTTGGCAGCATGATAATCCCGGAGCCCATCATGTTCACCATGGTGAGGATGGTCAGCTGCACCACGCCCATCTTATTGGACTTACTCATAATTTCTCTCCTTTCAGCAGCGCGGGCTGAGCGGCGGGTTGTTTGATGACGTTACAGCGAACCTGTTTGCGACCCTCGCACTCCTCGACGTACACACCCTGCAGCTCCGGCGCGAAGCCAGGCAGAAGGTTGATGCCTTCTTCCAGTGCGGCAAAATAGCGCAGCACGGAACCACCCCAGACTTCCCCCGGAACCACGCACAGTACCCCCGGTGGATAAGGGAGCGCGCCTTCGGCGGCAATGCGGCCTTCCGCGTCGCGCAGGGAGACCAGTTCAACCTCACCGCGCAGATAGGCGTAGTTTGCTTCCTGTGGGTTCATCATCACGCGCGGGAAGTGAGACTTGCGGAACATCTCTTTCTGCAGCTGTTTCACGTTGTGGCGGGCGTACAGATCATGCATTTCCTGGCAGATCTGGCGCAGGGTGTAATCCGCGTAACGTTCCGTATGTTGTTTGTAGAGAGATGGCAGGACGTCTTTCAGCGGAACATCGCTCTCGAGCAGTTTTTCGAAGCGCACCAGCTGCGCCACCAGCTGCTGCAGTTTGCCCATATCTTCCGCAGGCGTGAGCAGGAACAGGATCGAGTTAAGATCGCATTTTTCCGGCACGATGCCGTTTTCACGCAGGAAGTTGGCAAGAATAGTAGCGGGCACGCCGAAGTCGTCATACTCCCCGGTGCGGGCGTTGATGCCCGGCGTGGTCAGCAGGAGCTTGCACGGGTCGATAAAATACTGATGCTCAGCGTAGCCTTCAAAGGCGTGCCAGTTTTCACCCGGTACGAAGTGGAAGAAGCGCAGATCGGTCGCAATTTCCGCCGTGTCCCAGCTTTCCCACGGGCGGCCATCTACCGTTTCCGGCACGAAGGGGCGCAGATACCGGCAGTTCTCCAGGATCAGCTTGCGCGCTTCGATACCGTTCACCACGCAATCCATCCACATGTTGCGGCCGCTCTGGCCTTCATGCATACGGGCGTTAATGTCCAGCGCAGCGAACAGCGGATAAAACGGGCTGGTGGAGGCGTGCATCATAAAGGCATTGTTCAGCCGCTTGTGCGGGACATAGCGCTGTTGCCCTTTGATATGGCTGTCTTTCTTATGGATTTGCGAGGTCTGCGAGAAGCCGGCCTGCTGTTTATGCACGGACTGGGTGACCAGGATCCCCGGATCGTTTTCGTTCAGCTCCAGCAGCAGCGGAGAGCAGTCGGCCATCATTGGAATAAACTGCTCGTAACCCACCCAAGCGGAGTCAAACAGGATGTAATCACACAGATGCCCAATCTTATCCACCACCTGACGGGCGTTATAGATGGTGCCATCGTAGGTGCCCAGCTGGATCACCGCCAGACGGAACGGACGCGCATCGCGTGCACGGCCAGGCGCCACCTCCGCCACCAGCTCGCGCAGATAACTTTCTTCAAAGCAGTGGGCGTCAATGCCGCCAATAAAGCCGTACGGGTTGCGCGCGGTTTCCAGATAGACCGGCGTTGCGCCAGCCTGGAGGAGAGCACCGTGATGGTTAGATTTGTGGTTGTTACGGTCAAACAGCACCAGGTCACCCGGGGTGAGCAGGGCGTTAAGCACCACTTTGTTGGATGACGAGGTGCCATTCAGCACGAAGTAGGTCTTATCGGCATTAAAGACCTTTGCCGCATGCTGCTGGGCGATGCACGGCGCGCCTTCGTGGATCAGCAGATCGCCCATCGCCACGTCGGCGTTACACAGGTCGGAGCGGAAAAGCGTCTCACCAAAGAAATCGACAAACTGATTACCGGCAGGATGACGGCGGAAGAACTGGCCACCCTGATGCCCCGGGCAGTCAAATGCGCTGTTGCCCTGCTTCACATAGTCGACAAGGGCGCGGAAAAACGGCGGGCGCAGCTGGGTTTCATACTTCTGGGCTGCCGCTTCCAGCTGGCGTCCAAAAAAGTCGTTGCTGGTGTCTGAATACTCAAATACGCCGTGAATGCGCGATAAATAGTCTGCCGGAATGAATTCCTCTTTGTGCGTCGCGACAAAAACAGGAATGCCAAAACCGGTGGCTTCTATTTCATCCAGGATACCGCTGGCAATATCCGTGACCGCCAGAACAATGGCGGCAACATCAATATAATCAGAGGCACGGACATCTACCAGTTCACGCTGGGTAGTAAAGCAATCCGGACATGCACGGCTGGCTGCGATTTTTAAACTTTTCATCTTTCTCTCTTTATTTTAGGTAATGAGCGTCCCTCGATTTCTTGCAAGAAAGAAATCGATAATTTACCGGAAAAAAAGCAAAGGGTGGCCGCTGATTAAAATCAGTGAATTGCTTTTTTGATGATTGAAATTCAGTCCGCCCGGTGCGGATGCGTCTGAATTAAAATGAATGAGCGCACGAGTTCACAGGCAATAGCCTGTAAAATAAGGTTTTTCAGGATAACCTGTAAGCGAGTGCGCCAGAAGTCGAAGGACTACCGGGCATTAAAGAGATGAAAGTCAAAGCAGTTTCGGTGGGCAAACATCATGATATGTGTTGTCCGCCTTATATGGGGCATTAAGCGATTGTTGTTTTCCATGTTTCATTTTCCTTTCAGTAATTGAAAGCATGGTCATTTTATCCAGGGAAAGGCGATTAACCGTGAGGTAGATCACCGTTAAACGATAAAATCAGAAATAAATATTCGTTTTAGATGAATATTGCAGATCAAAATTCTGATTTGTTGATGTTACGTTAACAGATTGTGTTATCAATGTTTTAAATGAGCAAGAATAACCCGTAAAAATAATGTATGAGTTATTTATGAAATAATGTCTGAGGTGTTTTGATTTTATTTAAAAATAAAATGAATAGTTATTCAAAGCATAAACCGATAACCGATACCGGTTTCAGTTAATAAATGGCGAGGGCGAGCGGGGTCAACTTCGAGTTTCTGACGAAGATGTCCCATATATATGCGTAAATAATGACTATGTTCCACCGCGTTGGGCCCCCACACCTGACTTAACAGCTGGCGTTGGGTGAGAACCTTGCCGTGGTTGTTGAGCAGAACGGCGAGCAGGCGAAATTCTATTGGCGTCAGATGGATTTCTTCTTCACCGCTCACAATGCGTCGCGCGGCCAGGTCAACCCGGATATCCCCAAACGTGTAGGTTGGGTCAGCAGGCGTGGTTGCACTGTGGCGACGCAGCGCCACGCGAAGGCGAGCCTGTAATTCGCCGATACCAAAAGGTTTAATCAGATAGTCATCCGCCCCGGCATCCAGCGCCGCGATTTTATCCGTCTCTTCCGTACGCGCGGAGAGCACGAGGATCGGCATCTGGCTCCACTGACGAACTTCCCGGATAAAATCGATGCCGTCGCCGTCAGGCAAACCAAGATCGAGGATCACCAGGTCCGGCTTGCGGGTGGCGGCTTCAATTAAACCCCGCTGAAGCGTACCCGCATCATGAACGCGCAGACCGTCTCCTTCCAGCGCAGCGCGCAGAAAACGGCTAATGGCGATCTCATCTTCAACAATCAGAACGTTGATCACAAATCCTCTGGTAATTCATTAAGTTCTGGCGGGGTTTCCAGAGGAAGTGTAACACAAAACCGCGCGCCGCCTTCGGGACGATTCTCTGCGGAGATGGACCCGCCATGGACGTCAATGATCGCCTGGCAAATCGCCAGCCCCAGCCCCACGCCCGGAATGGCCGACTCCTTATTGCCGCGCGCGAATTTTTCGAAAATAGCCAACTCCTGCCCGGCGGGAATGCCGGGTCCGGTATCCCAGACGTCAAGGTGAAGCGTGCCGTCGTCCACCGTCGCATCCACGCCAATTTGCGCGCTGGCGCCCGCATATTTGCCGGCATTTTCCAGCAGGTTGATCAGCACCCGCTCAAACAGCGGACCATCAACGTGAATTAAGGTCAGGGGCTCGGGCATGTTCAGCGCAATATGCCGCCCGCCCAGGCCGGGTTCGAGCATTTTCAGGGCGCTGCCCACCACCTCTTCAAGCGTTAGCCACTCTTTTTTGAGGTTAAAACCGCCTGACTGGATACGCGCCATATCGAGCAGGTTATTCACCAGACGCGTGGTATTCAGCACATGCTGGCGGATCTCGCTGGCCTGAAGCGCGTGTTTAGAGCCTTCGGCCGCCAGGTCCAGCGTCAGGATTTCTGACTGACCAAACAGGACGGTGAGCGGGGTTCGCAGATCGTGAGAGAGCGCCGCCAGCAGCGAGTTACGAATGCTTTCTCGCTCGCTCGCCAGCCGGGCCTGTTCTTCGCTGGCGGTGAGGGCCAGCCGCTCCAGCGCGCTGGCAACCAGCAGCGTAAAGGTCTCCAGCAGCCGCTGCTGTTCGGGGATCATCAGCTGGCGCAGGTTTGAGGGCTCAACAATCACCAGCCCCTGATTTTTATCGGCGCTGCGCAGCGGCAGAATTTGGTAGGGCACGCCGGGCAGGGTGTCGGTCCCTGCGCCCGCAGGTAACCCTTTATCAAAGCTCCAGCGCGCGATGGCTTCGTCCCAGGGCGTCATGCCTGAGGCCGACGTCAGCGGGCGCAGCTTGCCGTGTTCGTCCGGGAGCAAAATCAGGTTGCTGGCATGAAACGTCGAGCGAATGAACTGCTCGCTGGTCTGCACGATATCCAGCGGCGTGCGTCCCACCGCCAGCGATTTCGACATCTCATAGAGATGGCGCGTGCGCTGCTCGCGATAGCGGGCAATACGCGCCTGATAGCGCACGCCCGCCGTCAGATTCCCGATCACCAGCCCGACGGTGAGCATCACCGCGAAGGTAAGAATGTACTGTACGTCCGACACCGCGAGCGTCCCTCGCGGAGCAATAAAGAACAGATCGAAGCTGATGACGTTGATCACCGTCGCCAGGACCGACGGCCAGCGACCGTAAAAGAGCGCCACCACCACTACGCCAAGCAGGTAGATCATCACCAGGTTGGCGGCATCAAACGCGATCAGCCACTGGCTGGCAATCACGGTAATCAGGGCGCAGAGCACGACGGCGACAAGACAGCCGCGCAGCTGAATGCGCCATTTATCGCTGAAGGCACGGCTGTCCGGCGCGCGGCTGGGTAACGGCGTGGGCTTATCATCCAGCGCCACTATCACCAGGTCCAGATCCGGTGCGCGGCGGGCCAGCTTGTCGGCAAAGGATTCGCGGCTAAACCAGCGGCGGTGCTGGCGACGGCCAATGACGATTTTCCCCAGGTTGTGCTCACGGGCGTAGCGCAGAATGGCTTTATCTTCCTGCGGATCGGAAAGGGTGGCGGTTTCCGCACCCAGCTCCTGCGCCAGGCGCAGCGAACTCAGAATAGCGCGGCGCTGGTTTTCGGGCAGCGCGTGCAGCTGCGGCGTTTCGACATACACCGCATGCCAGACGCTGCCAAATTTGGCCGCCAGGCGAGCGGCGGTGCGGACAAGCTTTTCATTGCCGCTGCCGTGGCCGACGCACAGCAGAATGGCATCCCGCGTATGCCAGACGCGTTCCTGGCCCTGCAGGTCACGCCAGGCGCGCATCTGATCGTCGACGCGATCGGCAGTACGACGCAGGGCCAGCTCGCGCAGGGCAATCAGGTTACCTTTACGGAAGAAATGTTCGATGGCGCGCTCGGCCTGGCCGGCGATATAGACTTTGCCTTCATGCAGGCGCTGGCGCAAATCATCGGGGGGCAGGTCGACCAGCACCACTTCATCGGCAGAATCAAAGAACGGATCGGGCACCGTCTCGCGCACCTGAATGCCGGTCACGCCGCTCACCACGTCGTTCAGGCTTTCGAGATGCTGAACGTTAACCGTGGTGAATACATCGATGCCGGCTTCGAGCAGCTCTTCTACATCCTGCCAGCGCTTTGGATGGCGTGAACCAGGCGCATTGCTGTGCGCCAGCTCGTCCATCAGGATAAGGGCGGGGCGGCGGGCGAGGGCGGCATCAAGATCGAATTCGGTAACTAACCGACCGCGGTGGCTGATGCGGCGGGGCGGCTGGGTAGCCAGCCCCTTCAGCAGCGATGCCGTCTCTTTGCGTCCGTGGGTTTCTACCACGCCGATCAAAATATCGAGCCCCTGCGCCCGAAGCCGCTGGGCTTCCGTCAGCATGGCGAAGGTTTTCCCGACGCCTGCGCAGGCGCCAAAGAAAATTTTCAGTTTGCCGCGATGGGCTTCAGCCGTCTGTTCAAGCAGCCTGTCCGGATCCGGGCGCATGGGCTCGTCGGTCATTTAGTTTTTCCTTAGCGCGTCCAGCGCCAGATTCAGCTCAACAATATTCACCACGGGCATGCCGATGAAGCTGACCAGCGGCTTTTGCGTGTGCTCTGCAACCAGCTGGCTAACCTGTTCGACGGTCAGCTGACGGGCCGCGGCGACGCGCGGGATTTGCCAGGCCGCTGCTGCTGGCGTCAGGCTGTAGTCCAGCCCGCTGGCCGAGGCGGTCACCAGCTCTACGGGCACCTCACGGCTGGCCTGCGGATTGGCGGCGCGCAGGGCTGCGACGCGCTCAGCAACGGCTTTGTCCAGCTCAGGGTTGCTGCCCGCCAGGTTGCTGCCGCCGGATGCCATCGGATTATACGGGCTTTCGGCAGTGGCGGAAGGGCGTCCCTGGAAGTAACGGGCATCCGTAAAGTTCTGACCAATCAGGCGCGAACCGCGGTTTTCACCGTTTTGCATAATCAGCGAGCCGTTGGCCCGATCCTTAAACCACCACTGGCCCAGCGCGGTGGTCACCAGCGGGTACAGCCCGCCGGTAATGAGAGACAGCAGAATAAACAGAAGTATAGCGGGGCGTAACATCGTCATTTGATTCACCTTTTAAACCAGGCCGAACAGCGTCAACAGCAGGTCGATAACCTTGATACCGATGAAAGGCACCACCAGCCCGCCCAGACCGTAAATCCACAGGTTGCGGCGCAGCATGGCGGCGGCGGTGAGCGGCTTATAGCTCACGCCTTTCAGCGCCAGCGGGATCAGGAAGACAATAATCAGGGCGTTAAAGATCACTGCGCTCAGAATGGCCGATGCCGGAGAGTGCAGGTGCATCACGTTCAACGCGTTTAATTGCGGGTAGGTCGCAGCAAACGCCGCCGGAATGATGGCGAAATATTTCGCCACATCGTTGGCGATACTGAACGTGGTCAGCGACCCGCGCGTCATCAGCATCTGCTTGCCGATGTGCACCACTTCAATCAGCTTGGTCGGATTAGAGTCGAGGTCGACCATGTTGCCCGCCTCTTTTGCCGCCTGGGTACCGGAGTTCATCGCCACCGCCACGTCGGCCTGCGCCAGGGCTGGGGCATCGTTGGTACCGTCGCCGGTCATCGCCACCAGACGGCCTTCCGCCTGATACTGACGAATCAACGCCAGTTTCGCTTCCGGTGTGGCTTCGGAAAGAAAATCATCCACGCCCGCTTCGGCGGCAATCGCCGCGGCGGTAAGACGGTTATCCCCGGTGATCATCACCGTTTTGATCCCCATTTTACGCAGCTGGGCAAAGCGTTCCTTGATGCCGCCTTTGACGATATCCTTCAGCGCAATGACCCCCAGCACATGTGCCCCTTCGGCCACCACCAGCGGTGTCGCCCCCTGACGGGCCACGCTTTCGACCAGGCTGTCCACTTCCGGTGGGAAGTGGCCGCTGTTGGCCTCAATGTGGCGACGGATAGCGTCAACAGAGCCTTTACGGATCATGCGATCCTGAATGTTAATGCCGCTCATGCGGGTTTGCGCCGTGAAGGGCACGAAAGTGGCGTGCAGGCTCTGAACGTCGCGCTGGCGCAGGTTAAAGCGCTGCTTGGCGAGGATCACGATGCTGCGGCCTTCCGGGGTTTCATCGGCAAGCGAAGAGAGCTGTGCGGCATCCGCCAGCGTTTTTTCATCCACGCCCGGGGCGGGCAGGAAATCTGACGCCTGGCGATTACCGAGGGTAATGGTCCCGGTTTTATCCAGCAGTAAGACGTCCACGTCACCGGCGGCTTCCACTGCGCGCCCGCTGGTGGCGATGACGTTGGCACCGAGCATACGGCTCATGCCGGCTACGCCGATGGCTGACAGCAGGCCACCAATGGTGGTGGGGATCAGGCAGACCAGCAGCGCCACCAGCACCGTGATGGTGACCGCGGTGCCCCCGTAGGCGGAGAACGGCCACAGCGTCGCGGTTGCCAGCAGGAAGACGATGGTCAGGGCCACCAGCAGGATGGTCAGGGCAATCTCGTTCGGCGTTTTACGACGCTGGGCGCCTTCCACCATGGCGATCATCCGGTCGAGGAAGGTTTCCCCCGGGTTAACGCTACACTGGATCACCAGCCAGTCGGAGAGAATGCGCGTCCCGCCCGTCACGGAGGCGAAATCGCCGCCGGATTCACGGATAACCGGCGCGGATTCCCCGGTAATGGCGCTTTCATCCACCGAGGCGCCCCCTTCGATGACTTCACCGTCGCAAGGGATAATATCCCCGGCTTCCACCAGCACCACATCGCCTTTGCGCAGTTCATCCGCCGGAACGTGGTCCATCTGCGCGCCGTATTTCGGTTCACGTAGCTTGCGCGCGAAGGCGGTTTTCTTCACCCCTTTCAGGCTGTTGGCCTGGGCTTTACTCCGGCCTTCCGCCAGCGCTTCCGCAAAGTTAGCGAACAGCACGGTAAACCACAGCCACAGGCTGATTGCGCCGGTAAACATCGCATTTCCCGGCATGTGGCCCGTTCCCATGGCAATCGCCAGGGCGGTGGTCAGCACGCTTCCCGCCCAGACAATAAACATCACCGGGTTGTGCCACTGCACGCGCGGGCTCAGCTTTTTCACCGCATCCATGAGCGCCTGGCGAACTAATGACGGTTCGAACAGGGCCAGTTGTTTACGACTCATGACAATTTCTCCGCAAAATCAGCGTAAAGAGAGGTATTCCGCGACCGGGCCTAACGCGAGGGCGGGGATAAAGGTCAGGGCGCCGACCAGTAACACGGTACCCGTCAGCAGGCCGATAAACAGCGCGCCGTGGGTCGGCAATGTCCCGGTGGTGGTCGGTTGGATTTTTTTATTCACCAGCGATCCGGCAATCGCCAACACCGGCACAATGATCCCAAAGCGACCCACAAACATGCAGAACGCCAGCAGGCAGTTCCAGAACGGTGAGTTGGCGCTTAAGCCCGCAAAGGCGCTACCGTTGTTGTTGGCGGCAGAAGAGACGGCATACAGCACTTCACTAAAACCGTGAATGCCGGGGTTAAAGATGCCGCTGCGTCCGGCCTCGGTCATCAGCGCAAGCGCGGTGCCTAGAAGCACAAGCGCAGGGGTGACCAGAATCGCCAGCGCGGTTAATTTCATCTCGCGAACGTCGATTTTTTTACCGAGGTATTCCGGGGTGCGGCCAATCATCAAACCGGCAATAAACACCGCCAGCAGCACGAACAGCAGCATGCCGTAAAGACCCGAGCCCACGCCGCCAAAGACGACTTCGCCAATCTGCATCAGCCACATCGGGATCATGCCACCCAGCGCCGTAAAGGAATCGTGCATGGCATTGACTGCCCCGCACGAAGCCGCCGTGGTGACCACCGCATACAGGCTGCTGGCGAGAATGCCAAAGCGACTCTCTTTACCTTCCATGTTGATATTGCTGTTGGCCCCCAGCTGCATGAAATGGCTGTTGCCGCTCCATTCAGCCCACATCACCAGCGCCACGCAGACCACAAAGATCAGCGACATGGTCCAGAGCAAGGTGCGGCCCTGACGGCGATCGTTAACCACATCACCAAAGGCAAAGCAGAGCGCGGCGGGGATCAGGAAAATCGCCAGCATCTGCACAAAATTGGTCAATGCGGTAGGGTTTTCAAACGGATGCGACGAGTTGGCGTTGAAGAAACCACCTCCGTTCGTTCCGAGCATTTTGATGGCTTCCTGTGACGCCACTGGCCCCATCGGCAGGAGCTGTTTTGCACCTTCCAGCGAGGTATAGGACGCGTAAGGCATCAGGTTTTGCAGGGTGCCCTGCTGGATGAAGAACAGCGCGATCAGCAGCGCAATTGGCAGCAGGATCCACAGCGTAATGCGGGTCAGATCCACCCACGCGTTACCCAGGGTATTGATTTTCTGACGCGCAAACGCACGCGTCAGCGCGAAGATTACCGCGATACCGCTGGCGGCAGAGAGGAAGTTTTGCACGGTTAGCCCGACCATCTGGCTGAAGTAGCTCAGCGTGGTTTCACCGGCGTAGGACTGCCAGTTGGTGTTAGTGACAAAGCTCACCGCCGTGTTCAGCGCAAGATGCCAGGACAGGCCCGGTAACCGTTGCGGATTCAGCGGCAGGATGCCCTGCAACATCAGCATGGCAAAAAGCGCAATGAGCCCAACGATATTCAGCAGCAGAATGGCGATCAGATACTGACGCCAGTTCATCTCCCGATCGTCTATTCCCAGTACGCGCCAGATCCCTTTTTCAACGCTTCCCGTGCCGGGCAAAGGGACGTTGTTGATTAATCGTGCCAGTCCCGATCCCAGTGGCCTTGCCAGAATGAACAGTACCACTAAGAAGCTGGCAATAAGCAGAAACGCCTGAGCAGCCATCAGAAGGCCTCCGCATTTATCAGGGCATAGACCAGATAACCCAATAACAGGAACACCAGCACGATGCCGGCAATAAGACCTGCACTCACAATCCACCTCCGGGTGACTTTCGTTGTTGTACTAACGGTAGGATTTCCGGCGCAAAGATTTCGCAAAAATGGGGAGGGCGGGTGTAAAAAAAGTATAAAAATGGCAAAGCCCACAATTTAACTATTGATAAGTAAATCGTTAACTTTTTTGTAACTTAATTACGGAGAGAATGTAAATATTCCCTAAATGGGCAAAAATAAGTGGTCGGATGAGTAGTAAAATTACAAACAAAGCGATATTATTTTAGCCAGGTCACAGATTTTGAATTTTCCGGATGACGTTTCCGGCCAACTATAGGGGAGAAAAATATGGATCTTTATAAAGAGTATCCGGCTCATATCGTGTTCTTGCGCCGCGCTTTCGCCGTAGTGGCTGGCGTGCTGGCTCTGCCGGTGATGCTGTTCTGGAAAGATCGTGCACGTTTTTACAGCTATCTGCACCGCGTCTGGGCGAAAACCAGCGAGAAGCCGGTGTGGATGGATCAGGCCGAGAAAGCGACCTGCGATTTCTACTGATACTAAGACTACACATAGCAATAAAAAAAAACCGCCAACAGCAATGTGGCGGTTTTTTTGTCCCTCGGGATTCGCGGTCCGTTGGGTGGCTTCAGGCCCTCGTCAGAGGTTACAGACATATATTTAGCCCTCTTTCTTGCCGGGTGACGCTGCGCTTACCCGGCCTACACAGTGCAAAGATATCAAGTATTGCATGTTTCATTGCAGGCCCGTGCAAGCGTAGCGCCACCGGACGAAGCGCACATCGAGTACTTTGTTAGCAGTCTGTAAGGCCGCCCTGGCGGCCTTTTTTATTTCATCCCGTCTACACTTCATGGCAAAGTAGTTCAATGCATGCTTTTTCCTTTTACGGCATGCCCTTACGGACATAATGGATAATTGCCTGGAGTTTTATGCCCACCCATCTGGTTTGGTTTCGCGCGGACCTGCGCGTACATGACAACATCGCCCTTGCGGCAGCCTGCCGCGCCAAAGACGCTAACGTATTGGCACTGTTTATGGCCACGCCCGAGCAGTGGCGGCAGCACGATATGGCCCCCCGGCAGGCGGCCTTGCTCCGGGCGTATCTGAACGATCTGCAGCACTCGCTTGCTGGAAAAGGCATACCGCTTCTCTATAAAGAGGTGGGTGATTTTGCCGCACAGCTTCAGACGGTGCAGGAGATCTGTAAGCAGCACAAGGTCACGCATCTTTTTTACAACTATCAGTACGAATTCAACGAGCAGCAGCGCGACCGTCAGCTGGAGAAGATGCTGGAAGGGGTGGTCTGCGAAGGGTTTGATGACAGCGTGATGCTGGCACCGGGCAGCGTGATGACCGGCAACCACGAGATGTATAAAGTTTTTACGCATTTCAAAAATGCCTTTATCAAACGTCTGAAAGAGGCGCTGCCGGAGTGCGTTGCCGCGCCTGCCGTGCGAGGCGAAGCCATAAAAGAGCTGCCTGAGCTGACGTTTGATTACCCTCAGCAGCCGTTTGATGAAACGCTGTTCCCCGCCGATGAGAAAGCGGCCATCGCCCAACTGCGCCAGTTCTGCAAGCAGGACGCGGCCAGTTACGACGCGCGTCGGGATTTTCCCGCCATCGAGGGTACCAGCCGCCTGTCGGCCTGTCTGGCGCTGGGCGCGATCTCACCGCGCCAGTGTTTGCATCGTCTGCTGGCGGAGCAGCCGCAGGCGCTGGAGGGGGGCGCAGGGTCTGTCTGGCTGAATGAACTTATCTGGCGCGAGTTCTACCGCAATCTGATGACCTTTCATCCTGGTTTGTGTAAGCATCGGCCCTTCATCGGCTGGACCGATAATGTAAAGTGGCAATCGAATGATAAGCAGCTGAAAGCCTGGCAAAGCGGGCAGACGGGCTATCCGATAGTCGATGCCGCCATGCGTCAGCTTAATGAGACGGGGTGGATGCACAACCGCCTGCGGATGATTACCGCCAGCTTTCTGGTGAAGGATCTGCTTATCGACTGGCGTATCGGAGAGCGCTATTTTATCTCTCAGCTGATCGATGGCGATCTCGCGGCGAATAACGGCGGCTGGCAGTGGGCGGCCTCTACCGGCACCGATGCCGCACCCTATTTCCGGATTTTCAATCCGACCACGCAGGGGCAAAAATTTGATGCGGACGGCGATTTTATCCGCCGCTGGGTTCCTGAACTTAACGGTATACCTGCTAAAGCGATCCACGAACCGTGGGCATGGGCGGATAAACAGCGTGTAAAGCTGGATTACCCTCGTCCGATTGTCGACCATAAACAGGCGCGTGTCGCCACGCTGGCGGCGTACGAAGCGGCCCGCAAAGCATAAGAGAGTGATGATGAAAAACAGCGAACTGGAAAGCCTGATTAACGAAAAACTGAACAGTACCTCCTTCAGCGATTACGGCCCGAACGGGCTCCAGGTTGAAGGCCGTGAGACGGTGCAAAAAATTATCACCGGCGTGACGGCAAGTCAGGCGCTGCTGGACGAGGCCGTTCGTCAGAACGCCGACGCGGTGATTGTTCATCACGGTTACTTCTGGAAAAACGAATCGCCGATTATTCGCGGGATGAAGCGCAATCGTCTGAAAACGCTGCTGGCTAATGACATCAACCTGTACGGCTACCACCTGCCGCTGGATGCGCACCCGGAGCTCGGCAACAACGTCCAGCTGGCGCAGCTACTGGGGATTACCGTGATGGGTGAAATTGAGCCGCTGGTGCCGTGGGGCGAGCTGGCGATGCCGGTACCAGGACTGGAGCTGGCCTCGTGGATTGAAGCGCGCCTGGGTCGTCGTCCGCTGTGGAGCGGTGATACCGGTCCGGATACGGTGAAGCGTGTCGCATGGTGTACCGGTGGCGGTCAGGGCTTTATCGACAGCGCCGCGCGTTTCGGCGTCGATGCTTTTATCACCGGCGAGGTTTCCGAGCAGACCATTCATTCGGCGCGTGAACAGGGGCTGCATTTTTACGCGGCTGGCCATCATGCCACCGAGCGCGGCGGCATTCGCGCCCTCAGCGAGTGGCTGACGGAAAATACCGATCTGGATGTGACCTTTATTGATATCCCTAACCCAGCCTGACGAGAGGTAGTTAAGTGCAGCGAGCGCGTTGTTATCTTCTGGGTGAAACCGCAGTGGTTCTGGAGCTTGAACCACCGGTGACGCTTGCCACGCAAAAGCGTATCTGGCGGCTGACCCAGCGTCTGGCCGACATGCCTGAAGTGGTTGAGACCATTCCGGGTATGAATAACATAACCGTCGTGCTGCGTAGCCCGCATACCCTGGCGCTGGATGCCATTGAACGTTTGCAGCGCTGGTGGGAAGAGAGCGAGGCGCTGGAACCGGAATCGCGCGCCATTCAGATCCCGGTCGTTTATGGCGGTACGGGTGGGCCAGATCTTGGCGTGGTGGCAGACCACTGCGGATTAACCGAAAAGCAGGTTGTTGAGCTGCACAGCTCGGCTGACTACGTGGTCTGGTTCCTGGGGTTTCAGCCCGGATTCCCGTATCTGGGCGGATTATCTCCCCGGCTGCATACGCCA
Organism: Enterobacter sp. 61D5; assembly: GCF_034107965.1. Classification (NCBI taxonomy): domain Bacteria; kingdom Pseudomonadati; phylum Pseudomonadota; class Gammaproteobacteria; order Enterobacterales; family Enterobacteriaceae; genus Enterobacter; species Enterobacter sp. 61D5. The sequence continues at coordinate 215,015 of NZ_JAWNFK010000014.1, read as the reverse complement.
CGCCGTGCCGAGCCGCGCGTGAGCGTGCCGGCGGGGACGGTGGCTATCGGCGGTGAGCAGACCGGCGTTTATCCGCTGACATCGCCTGGCGGCTGGCAGCTTATTGGACATACCGCTACACCGTTATTTGAACCCGGGCTGGAGACGCCAATACTCTTGCGTCCCGGGGATACCCTTCGCTTTATCCCGCAGAAGGAGGGGGTATGTTAACGCTTATTCGCGCCGGGCTTTACACCTCCGTACAGGATGCTGGTCGCTTTGGTCTGCGCCAGTCGGGCGTAAGCTACTGCGGTGCGCTTGACCGTCCTTCGCTGGAGATTGCCAACCTGCTTGTGGGCAACCCTGGCAGCACGGCGGCGCTAGAAATTACGCTGGGTCAGTGTGTGATTGAGTTTGGTCAGGAAACCTGGTTTGCCTTAACCGGCGCAGGGTGTGAGGCGACGCTGGATGGCAAAGCGGTGTGGACCGGCTGGCGGCTGCGTGCGAAAGCCGGGCAGCGCCTGACGCTCAAACGTCCGCTGCACGGCGTGCGTAGCTATCTCGCGGTGGCTGGCGGCATTGACGTGCCGCAGGTGCTGGGTTCATCCAGTACCGATCAGAAGGCCGGGATCGGCGGTCACGAAGGACGTTTGTTGCGCGATGGCGATCGGCTGGCAATCAAAGCCTCCGCGCGCCATTTCTCGACCACGCAGGGCGTAAAACAGCTGCTGTGGGGAAACCAGATCCGCGCCTTACCGGGGCCGGAATATCATGAGTTTGACGAGGCTTCTAAAGAGTCCTTCTGGCGTGCGCCGTGGAAGATTAGTCCGCAGAGTAACCGCATGGGCTACCGCCTTCAGGGGCAGCCGCTGACCCGTACGACGGACCGGGAGCTGCTCTCCCACGGTTTATTGCCTGGGGTTATTCAGGTGCCGGGAAACGGTCAGCCCATCGTATTAATGAACGATGCGCAAACTACCGGCGGCTATCCGCGCATTGCCTGCATCATTGAAGCGGATCGCTACCATCTGGCGCAAATTCCCCTCGGCCAGCCGATTCACTTCGTGCAGTGTTCGCTGGAGGAGGCGCTTAAGGCGCGGCAGGATCAGCAGCGTTATCTTGAACAGCTGGCGTGGAGGCTTGATGGTAAAGATTGATTTGAACGCCGATCTCGGGGAGGGAAGCAGCGCTGATTCGGAACTGATGACTCTGGTCACCTCGGTCAATATCGCCTGCGGCTTTCACGCGGGTGATGCCCAAACCATGCTGGAGAGCGTGCGTAATGCCATTAAAAACGGCGTCGCGATTGGGGCTCACCCCAGCTTTCCCGATCGGGAAAACTTTGGCCGTACGGCGATGGATCTGCCCCCTGAGACGGTCTACGCTCAGGTGCTCTACCAGATCGGCGCGCTGGAGGCGATGGTGCGCGCCCAGAACGGCGTGATGCGCCATGTGAAGCCGCACGGCATGCTCTACAACCAGGCGGCGAAAGATGCGGATCTGGCGGACGCCATTGCCCGCGCTGTGTGGGACTGCAGCCCGCAGCTGATCCTTGTGGGTCTGGCGGGCAGCGAGCTGATTCGCGCCGGACAACGGCTGGGCCTGACCACCCGTCAGGAAGTGTTTGCCGATCGAGGATACCTGCCGGACGGCAGTCTGGTTCCACGAACGCAGGCCGGGGCGCTGATTACCGACGAAGCTAAAGCGCTGGCGCAGACGCTGGAGATGGTGCGCGCCGGGCGGGTGACCGCCGTGGATGGAACACCGGCAAACGTTCAGGCCGATACGGTATGTTTACACGGCGATGGCGAGCATGCGCACCAGTTCGCGCGCCGCTTGCGGGCAGCGTTTTCTGAAGAGGGTATCCTCGTCAGCGCCGAATAATGACGATAAGGACACAAAAATGCCTGAAGGTCCGGAGATCCGCCGCGCGGCGGATAGCCTGGAGGCGGCGATAAAGGGCAAACCCCTGACGGATGTCTGGTTTGCTTTTCCTCAGCTAAAACCGTTTGAATCACAGCTGGTGGGCCAGACGGTGACCCATATTGAAACGCGCGGCAAGGCTTTGCTCACGCACTTTTCCCATAACCTGACGTTATATAGCCATAACCAGCTTTACGGCGTCTGGCGCGTGGTGGAGGCCGACGAGCAGCCGCAAACCACCCGCGTGCTGCGCGTCAGGTTGCAAACGGCGGATAAGGCGATCCTGCTCTATAGCGCGTCGGATATCGAAATGCTTACGCCGGAGCAGCTGCTGACGCACCCGTTTCTGCAGCGGGTCGGGCCAGACGTGCTGGACATGCGCCTGTCGGCCAGCGACGTGAAGGCCCGTCTGTTATCACCCAAATTCCGCAACCGGCAGTTTTCCGGCCTGTTCCTCGACCAGGCCTTTCTGGCCGGGCTGGGTAACTACCTGCGGGTAGAGATCCTCTGGGAAGCCGGGCTTGCACCGCAGCACAAGGCCTCGCAGCTGAGCGATGAACGGCTGGACGCGCTGTCCCACGCACTGCTGGATATTCCGCGGCTGTCGTACAACACGCGCGGCGTCGTAGATGAAAACAAGCATCACGGGGCGCTGTTCCGCTTTAAGGTGTTTCATCGGGCGGGGAAAAAGTGCGAACGGTGCGGCGGGATTATCGACAGGATGATGCTTTCTTCCAGACCCTTTTACTGGTGCCCGCACTGCCAGAAATAAAAGTAAAACGGTAACCCTTGGGTTACCGTTTTAATGTTTTCACCCTCTCATGTGGCAGAGGGCCGGGGTGAGGGCATCAGGCCGCACCCAACGTCTTTTAGCGCTTCAGGTCAGACTTAAAATCACGCTGCTCGTAGCCGGTATACAGCTGACGAGGACGGGCGATTTTCATGCCTTCGCTGTGCATTTCGTTCCAGTGCGCAATCCAGCCTACGGTACGGGCCATAGCGAAGATCACGGTGAACATGGAAGACGGAATGCCCATCGCTTTCAGAATAATGCCAGAGTAGAAATCGACGTTCGGGTAGAGTTTCTTCTCGATGAAGTACGGATCGTTCAGCGCGATGTGTTCCAGCTCCATCGCCACTTCCAGCAGATCATCTTTGGTACCCAGCTCTTTCAGCACTTCGTGGCAGGTCTCACGCATGACGGTGGCGCGCGGGTCGTAGTTTTTGTAAACACGGTGACCGAAGCCCATCAGGCGGAAGGAGTCATTCTTGTCTTTCGCGCGACGCACGAACTCAGGAATGTGTTCAACGGTGCTGATCTCTTCCAGCATCTTCAGCGCCGCTTCGTTCGCGCCGCCGTGCGCCGGTCCCCACAGGGAGGCGATGCCCGCAGCGATACAGGCGAACGGGTTGGCGCCTGAAGAGCCCGCGGTACGGACGGTAGAGGTAGAGGCGTTCTGTTCGTGGTCAGCGTGCAGGATCAGAATACGGTCCATCGCGCGTTCCAGCACCGGGTTCACTTCGTACTCTTCGCACGGCGTGGAGAACATCATGCGCAGGAAGTTACCCGCGTAGGAGAGGTCGTTGCGCGGATACACAAACGGCTGGCCGATGGAGTATTTGTAGCACATCGCCGCCATGGTAGGCATTTTGGACAGCAGGCGGAACGCCGCGATATCACGGTGACGCGGGTTATTCACGTCAAGGGAGTCGTGGTAGAACGCCGCCAGCGCACCGGTGATACCGCACATCACCGCCATCGGGTGAGAGTCACGGCGGAACGCATGGAACAGACGGGTAATCTGCTCATGGATCATGGTGTGACGGGTCACGGTGGTTTTGAATTCATCGTACTGTGCCTGCGTCGGTTTTTCGCCGTTCAGCAGGATGTAGCACACTTCCAGATAGTTGGATTCGGTGGCTAACTGATCGATGGGGAAGCCGCGATGGAGCAGGATACCTTCGTCACCGTCAATGTAGGTGATTTTGGATTCGCAAGATGCGGTAGAGGTAAATCCAGGGTCAAAGGTGAATACACCTTTAGAGCCCAGCGTACGGATATCAATAACATCCTGACCGAGCGTGCCTTTTAGCACATCCAGTTCAATAGCAGTGTCACCATTTAGGGTGAGCGTTGCCTTTGTATCAGCCATTTACGGTCTCCTTAGCGCCTTATGCTTAAGACTGCGCTTTACCGGATTTGCTTTCAGCTGTTAATCACCGTTACCAGATTGTTATTTGGCTTACCGCTCAGCTCACGAGGACAAACCAGGGTACAGAGCTATGGCGCCTTGCAGGTAAACGAATGAAATATCAGTGAAACAACAGCAAATCAGCGTTTTTGCAGTCCGAATTATTCAAACCTGTATATCACTAATAACTGTCCTGATAACTTCGGTCAATACCATCACACTGTTACATAACTATTTGTCAGGTGAAAGAGAGACCTCATAACTTTTGCGCATTATATGCCTTTTCTGATGACGTTTGTAACAATATTGTTTAACATTTGTCAAATCAGATGATTAAAAATTAAAAAGATGTTGTTATCGTGACCCTGATCACTGTTCCAGAGAAAACCCGACAAACTGTATGTAGGTTAATTGTAATGATTTTGTGAACGGCCTATACTGCCGCCAGGTCTCCGGAACACCCTGCAATCCCGAGCCACCCAGCGTTGTAACGTGTCGTTTAAGCATCTGGAAGCAGTGTTTTGCATGACGCGCAGTTATAGAAAAGGAACGCTGCTTGACCCGCATCGCAGTCCGGAGGAAGGAAACAATAAGAACAGCATGTGGGCGTTATTCATGATAAGAAATGTGAAAAAACAAAGACCTGTCAATCTGGATCTCAAAACGATCCGGTTCCCTGTAACAGCAATAGCGTCCATTCTGCACCGTGTTTCTGGTGTGATTACGTTTGTGGCGGTCGGTATTTTACTGTGGTTACTGGGCACTAGCCTCTCTTCCCCTGAAGGATTCCTCCAGGTCTCTGCCATCATGAACAGCTTCTTCGTGAAATTCATCATGTGGGGCATTCTGACCGCGCTGGCGTACCACGTCGTTGTGGGTGTTCGCCATATGCTGATGGACTTTGGCTACCTGGAAGAGACTTTCGAAGCCGGGAAACGCTCCGCTAACATTTCATTTGTGATTACTGTCGTGCTTTCACTTCTCGCAGGAGTTCTCGTATGGTAAGCAACGCCTCCGCATTAGGACGCAACGGCGTACATGACTTCATTCTGGTCCGTGCTACCGCCATCGTTCTCACTCTTTACATCATCTATATGATCGGTTTCTTCGCGACCAGCGGCACGCTGACGTGGGAAATCTGGAGTGGGTTCTTCGGATCCGCCTTCACCAAAGTGTTCACCCTGCTGGCTCTGTTCTCCATCCTTATTCATGCGTGGATTGGCATGTGGCAGGTGTTGACCGATTACGTTAAACCGCTGGCGATTCGCCTCCCACTGCAGCTGGCCATTGTTGTTGCACTGGTGGTTTACGTTATTTATGGATTCGTTGTGGTGTGGGGTGTGTAATGAAACTGCCAGTCAGAGAATTTGATGCTGTTGTAATTGGTGCCGGTGGCGCAGGTATGCGTGCCGCACTGCAAATTTCCCAGAGCGGCCAGACCTGTGCGCTGCTTTCTAAAGTTTTCCCGACCCGTTCCCACACTGTGTCTGCGCAGGGCGGTATCACCGTTGCGCTGGGTAACTCCCATGAAGATAACTGGGAATGGCACATGTACGACACGGTAAAAGGTTCCGACTACATCGGCGACCAGGATGCCATCGAATATATGTGTAAAACCGGCCCGGAAGCGATTCTGGAGCTGGACCATATGGGGCTGCCGTTCTCCCGTCTGGAAAATGGCACCATCTATCAGCGTCCGTTTGGCGGCCAGTCGAAAAACTTCGGCGGCGAGCAGGCGGCACGTACCGCGGCGGCGGCTGACCGTACCGGTCACGCACTGCTGCACACCCTGTATCAGCAGAACCTGAAAAACCATACCACCATCTTCTCCGAGTGGTACGCGCTGGATCTGGTGAAAAACGCCGATGGCGCAATCGTCGGCTGTACCGCGTTGTGCATCGAAACCGGCGAAGTGGTTTACTTCAAAGCTCGCGCTACCGTGCTGGCTACCGGCGGCGCAGGCCGTATCTATCAGTCCACCACCAACGCCCACATCAACACCGGTGACGGTGTCGGTATGGCTATCCGCGCGGGCGTGCCGGTGCAGGATATGGAAATGTGGCAGTTCCACCCAACCGGTATCGCCGGTGCGGGCGTTCTGGTAACAGAAGGCTGCCGCGGTGAAGGTGGCTACCTGCTGAACAAGCACGGCGAGCGCTTCATGGAGCGTTATGCCCCGAATGCGAAAGACCTGGCGGGTCGTGACGTGGTGGCGCGTTCCATCATGATCGAAATCCGTGAAGGCCGCGGCTGTGACGGCCCATGGGGTCCACACGCGAAGCTGAAGCTGGACCATCTGGGTAAAGAAGTTCTGGAATCCCGTCTGCCGGGCATCCTGGAACTGTCCCGCACCTTCGCACACGTCGACCCGGTGAAAGAGCCAATTCCGGTTATCCCAACCTGCCACTACATGATGGGCGGTATTCCGACCAAAGTGACCGGTCAGGCGCTGACCGTAAACGAGCAGGGCGAAGACGTGGTTATTCCTGGCCTGTTCGCGGTAGGCGAAATTGCCTGCGTATCCGTACACGGTGCAAACCGTCTGGGCGGCAACTCCCTGCTGGACCTGGTGGTGTTTGGTCGTGCAGTCGGTCTGCATCTGCAGGAATCCATTGCCGAGCAGGGCGCGCTGCGTGACGCAACCGACGATGAAATTGATGCCTCTCTTGAGCGCCTCAACCGCTGGAACGGTAACCGCAACGGCGAAGATCCGGTGGAAATCCGTAAAGCGCTTCAGGAATGCATGCAGCACAACTTCTCGGTGTTCCGCGAAGGCGACGCGATGGCCAAAGGTCTTGAGCAGCTGAAAGCGATCCGCGAGCGTCTGAAAAATGCCCGTCTGGACGACACCTCCAGCGAATTCAACACCCAGCGCGTTGAGTGCCTGGAGCTGGATAACCTGATGGAAACCGCGTTCGCGACGGCGATGTCGGCAAACTTCCGTACCGAAAGCCGTGGCGCGCATAGCCGCTTCGACTTCCCGGATCGTGATGACGAAAACTGGCTGTGCCATTCCCTGTATCTGCCAGAGTCGGAATCCATGACGCGTCGTAGCGTCAACATGGAACCGAAACTGCGTCCGGCGTTCCCGCCGAAGATTCGTACTTACTAATGCGGAGACAGGATAATGAAACTCGAATTCTCAGTTTATCGTTATAACCCGGATGTTGATGACGCTCCGCGTATGCAGGACTACACCCTGGAAGCGGAAGAAGGTCGCGACATGATGCTGCTGGATGCCTTAATCCAGCTGAAAGAAAAAGATCCTACGCTGTCGTTCCGCCGCTCCTGTCGTGAAGGGGTTTGTGGCTCTGACGGTGTGAACATGAACGGCAAAAATGGCCTGGCCTGCATCACGCCAATTTCAGCGCTGCAGCGTCCTGGTCAGAAAATTGTTATCCGTCCTCTGCCAGGCCTGCCGGTCGTGCGTGATTTGGTGGTAGACATGGGGCAATTCTATGCACAATATGAGAAGATTAAGCCTTACTTATTGAATAATGGGCAAAATCCACCCGCTCGCGAGCACTTACAGTCTCCTGAGCAGCGTGAAAAACTCGATGGTCTGTACGAGTGTATTCTCTGCGCATGTTGTTCAACGTCCTGCCCGTCGTTCTGGTGGAACCCGGACAAGTTTATCGGCCCGGCCGGTCTGCTGGCTGCCTATCGCTTTCTGATCGATAGCCGCGACACCGAAACCGACAGCCGTCTGGAAGGGCTGAGTGACGCTTTCAGCGTATTCCGCTGCCATAGCATCATGAACTGCGTCAGTGTGTGTCCTAAGGGGCTGAACCCGACGCGCGCCATCGGCCATATTAAGTCGATGCTGCTGCAGCGCAGTGCGTAAGTAGTGAGAGGGGAGCGCTGTTCCCCTCACCCTGACCCTCTCCCAAAGGGAGAGGGAACAGATTGCAGAAACCTTTAAAAACTGCCCTGTACTACCCTGAAGTCCAGACAGTTTCTAAAGGTTCCTTCGCGGGCCAAATGAAAAGAGCTCGCAGGTGAACCCCGGCACGTACACGTGGTGTGCGTGGTAGTTTCTACGGCGAAAGTAAGCATAAAAATGCTTAAGGGATCACGATGCAGAACGGCGCAATGAAAGCCTGGCTGGACTCTTCTTACCTCTCTGGTGCGAACCAGAGCTGGATAGAACAGCTCTATGAAGACTTCTTAACCGATCCTGACTCAGTGGACGCAAACTGGCGTTCCATGTTCCAGCAGTTGCCTGGCACAGGGGTCAAACCGGATCAATTCCATTCCAAAACACGTGATTATTTCCGTCGTCTGGCGAAGGATGCCTCACGTTACTCTTCTGCGATTTCCGACCCTGACATCAATGCGAAGCAGGTCAAAGTCCTGCAGCTTATCAACGCTTATCGCTTCCGCGGTCACCAGCATGCGAATCTCGATCCGCTGGGACTGTGGAAACAAGACCGTGTGGCCGATCTCGATCCGGCGTATCACGATCTGACCGAGGCCGATTTCCAGGAAAGCTTTAACGTAGGTTCCTTTGCCATCGGCAAAGACACGATGAAGCTGGGCGATCTGATTGACGCGCTCAAGCAAACCTACTGCGGCTCCATCGGCGCGGAATACATGCACATTACCTCTACCGAAGAGAAACGCTGGATCCAGCAGCGCATCGAATCCGTAGCGGGCCACGCGACCTTCTCGGCTGACGAGAAAAAACGCTTCCTGAACGAACTGACTGCAGCGGAAGGACTTGAGCGCTATCTGGGCGCGAAATTCCCGGGCGCAAAACGCTTCTCGCTGGAAGGCGGCGACGCGCTGGTGCCGATGCTGAAAGAGTTGATTCGTCACGCAGGCAAGAGCGGCACCCGTGAAGTGGTACTGGGTATGGCGCACCGCGGTCGTCTGAACGTACTGGTCAACGTGCTGGGTAAAAAACCACAGGACCTGTTCGACGAATTCGCGGGCAAACATAAAGAACACCTCGGCACCGGCGACGTGAAGTACCACATGGGCTTCTCGTCGGATATCGAAACCGAAGGCGGTCTGGTTCACCTGGCGCTGGCGTTTAACCCGTCACACCTGGAAATCGTCAGCCCGGTGGTTATCGGTTCCGTGCGTGCGCGTCTGGATCGTCTGGACGAGCCGAGCAGCAATAAAGTACTGCCAATTACCATCCATGGTGATGCGGCGGTAACAGGGCAGGGCGTGGTTCAGGAAACCCTGAACATGTCGAAAGCGCGTGGTTACGAAGTGGGCGGTACCGTTCGCATCGTGATCAACAACCAGGTGGGCTTCACCACCTCTAACCCGCTGGATGCGCGTTCTACCCCGTACTGCACCGACATCGGTAAGATGGTACAGGCGCCAATCTTCCACGTTAACGCGGATGACCCGGAAGCCGTTGCTTTCGTTACCCGCCTGGCGCTGGATTTCCGTAATACCTTTAAACGCGATGTGTTCATTGACCTCTTCTGCTACCGCCGTCACGGCCACAACGAAGCGGATGAGCCAAGTGCAACCCAGCCGTTGATGTATCAGAAAATCAAAAAACACCCGACCCCGCGCAAAATCTATGCTGACAAGCTGGAGAGCGACAAAGTGACGACGCTGGAAGATGCGACCGAAATGGTCAACCTCTACCGCGACGCGCTGGATGCGGGTGAATGCGTGGTCAAAGAGCTGCGTCCGATGAACATGCACTCCTTTACCTGGTCGCCGTACCTCAACCACGAGTGGGATGAGAGCTACCCGAACAAGGTTGAGATGAAGCGCCTGCAGGAGCTGGCTAAACGCATCAGCACCGTACCGGACGCTATCGAGATGCAGTCTCGCGTGGCGAAAATCTACGCTGACCGTCAGTCCATGGCGGCAGGTGAGAAGCTGTTCGACTGGGGCGGCGCGGAAACGCTGGCTTACGCAACGCTGGTTGACGAAGGTATTCCTGTTCGTCTGTCCGGTGAAGATGCGGGCCGTGGGACCTTCTTCCACCGTCACGCGGTTGTTCACAACCAGTCCAACGGTTCAACCTACACCCCGCTGCAGCACGTGCACAACGGTCAGGGCCAGTTCAAGGTCTGGGACTCCGTGCTGTCTGAAGAAGCGGTTCTGGCCTTCGAATACGGTTATGCCACCGCTGAACCACGCACCCTGACCATCTGGGAAGCGCAGTTCGGTGACTTCGCCAACGGTGCGCAGGTGGTTATCGACCAGTTCATCTCCTCCGGCGAGCAGAAGTGGGGCCGCATGTGTGGCCTGGTAATGCTGCTGCCGCACGGTTATGAAGGTCAGGGTCCGGAGCACTCCTCCGCGCGTCTGGAGCGTTATCTGCAGCTCTGCGCCGAGCAGAATATGCAGGTCTGCGTGCCGTCTACCCCGGCTCAGGTCTACCACATGCTGCGTCGCCAGGCGCTGCGCGGTATGCGCCGTCCGCTGGTGGTGATGTCGCCGAAATCCCTGCTGCGTCACCCGCTGGCGGTGTCAAGCCTGGAAGAACTGGCGAACGGAACCTTCCTGCCAGCCATCGGTGAAATTGACGAGCTGGATCCGCAGGGCGTGAAGCGTGTCGTAATGTGTTCTGGTAAGGTTTATTACGACCTGCTGGAACAGCGCCGCAAGAACGATCAGAAAGATGTCGCCATCGTGCGTATCGAACAGCTTTATCCGTTCCCGCATCAGGCGATGCAGGAAGTGCTGAAACAATATGCTCACGTACATGATTTTGTCTGGTGCCAGGAAGAGCCGCTTAACCAGGGCGCATGGTACTGCAGCCAGCATCATTTCCGTGAAGTGATTCCATTTGGGTCAGCCCTGCGTTATGCAGGTCGCCCGGCCTCCGCCTCTCCGGCGGTAGGGTATATGTCCGTTCACCAGAAGCAGCAACAAGATCTGGTCAATGACGCGCTGAACGTCGATTAATTAAAGGATACAAAATGAGTAGCGTAGATATTCTTGTTCCCGACCTGCCTGAATCCGTAGCAGATGCGACCGTCGCTACCTGGCACAAAAAACCAGGCGATGCCGTTAAGCGCGATGAAGTGCTGGTAGAAATCGAAACTGACAAAGTGGTACTGGAAGTACCGGCTTCGGCGGATGGCGTTCTGGACGCGGTGCTGGAAGATGAAGGTACCACCGTAACCTCTCGTCAGATCCTGGGTCGCCTGCGTGAAGGCAACAGCGCGGGCAAAGAGTCCAGCGCGAAATCTGAAGAGAAAGCCTCTACGCCGGCTCAGCGCCAGCAGGCTTCTCTGGAAGAACAGTCTAACGACGCCCTCAGCCCGGCGATCCGTCGCCTGCTGGCTGAACACAGCCTTGACCCGGCAGCCATCAAAGGCACCGGTGTGGGCGGTCGTCTGACCCGCGAAGACATCGACAAACACCTGGCGAAAGCGCCTGCTCAGGCAGAAGCGAAAGCCCCTGCGACAGCACCAGCAGCACAGCCTGCTCTGGGTGCCCGCAGCGAAAAACGCGTGCCGATGACCCGCCTGCGCAAGCGCGTGGCCGAGCGTCTGCTGGAAGCGAAAAACTCCACCGCGATGCTGACCACCTTCAACGAAGTGAACATGAAGCCAATCATGGACCTGCGCAAGCAGTACGGTGACGCGTTTGAAAAACGTCACGGTATCCGTCTGGGCTTTATGTCCTTCTACGTGAAAGCGGTAGTTGAAGCGCTGAAACGCTACCCGGAAGTGAACGCGTCCATCGATGGCGATGACGTGGTTTACCACAACTATTTCGACGTCAGCATGGCGGTTTCTACACCACGTGGCCTGGTAACGCCGGTTCTGCGTGATGTGGATACCCTGGGTATGGCTGACATCGAGAAAAACATTAAAGAGCTGGCTGTTAAAGGCCGCGACGGCAAGCTGACCGTAGACGACCTGACCGGCGGTAACTTCACCATTACCAACGGCGGCGTATTCGGCTCGCTGATGTCTACCCCGATCATTAACCCGCCGCAGAGCGCGATCCTGGGGATGCATGCCATTAAAGATCGCCCGATGGCGGTAGACGGTAAAGTTGAGATCCTGCCAATGATGTACCTGGCGCTCTCTTACGATCACCGCCTGATCGACGGCCGCGAGTCCGTGGGCTTCCTGGTCGCGATTAAAGAGCTGCTGGAAGATCCAACCCGTCTGCTGCTGGACGTCTAGTTTTGCAGTCTTGCCCGGCGGCGTATGGCTGCCGGGCCAATAAAAGCACGACCTAACGATTACCTGAAGGATGGATAGAACACATGAACTTACATGAATATCAGGCCAAACAGCTGTTTGCCCGGTATGGCTTACCGGCTCCGGTGGGTTATGCCTGTACTACCCCGCGTGAAGCAGAAGAAGCCGCATCTAAAATCGGTTCCGGCCCTTGGGTAGTTAAGTGTCAGGTTCACGCTGGTGGCCGTGGTAAAGCGGGCGGTGTGAAGGTTGTTAAGAGCAAAGAAGAGATTCGTGCGTTTGCTGAACATTGGCTCGGCAAGCGTCTGGTAACGTACCAGACAGATGCGAACGGCCAGCCGGTTAACCAGATCCTGGTTGAAGCGGCGACCGACATCGCAAAAGAACTGTACCTAGGCGCGGTTGTTGACCGTAGCTCCCGTCGCGTGGTCTTCATGGCGTCTACCGAAGGCGGCGTGGAAATCGAAAAAGTGGCGGAAGAAACCCCGCACCTGATCCACAAAGTGGCAATCGATCCGCTGGCGGGCCCGATGCCTTACCAGGGTCGCGAGCTGGCGTTCAAACTGGGCCTGGAAGGCAAGCTGGTTCAGCAGTTCACCAAGATCTTCATGGGTCTGGCGAACATCTTCCTGGAGCGCGACCTGGCGCTGATCGAGATCAACCCGCTGGTGATCACCACTCAGGGCGACCTGATCTGCCTCGATGGCAAGCTGGGCGCTGACGGTAACGCGCTGTTCCGCCAGTCCGATCTGCGCGAAATGCGCGACCAGTCTCAGGAAGATCCGCGTGAAGCACAGGCTGCACAGTGGGAGCTGAACTACGTAGCGCTGGACGGCAACATCGGCTGCATGGTTAACGGTGCGGGCCTGGCAATGGGCACCATGGACATCGTTAAGCTGCACGGCGGTGAGCCAGCAAACTTCCTCGACGTAGGCGGTGGCGCAACTAAAGAGCGCGTAACCGAAGCGTTCAAAATCATTCTCTCTGACGACAACGTGAAGGCCGTTCTGGTAAACATCTTCGGCGGCATCGTTCGTTGCGACCTGATCGCCGACGGTATCATCGGTGCGGTAGAAGAAGTGGGCGTGAACGTTCCGGTGGTTGTGCGTCTGGAAGGTAACAACGCTGAACTCGGCGCGAAAAAACTGGCTGACAGCGGCCTGAATATTATTGCAGCGAAAAGTCTGACGGATGCAGCTCAGCAGGTTGTTGCCGCAGTGGAGGGGAAATAATGTCAGTTTTAATTAATAAAGATACCAAGGTTATCTGCCAGGGCTTCACCGGTAGCCAGGGGACTTTCCACTCCGAACAGGCGATTGCCTACGGCACGCAGATGGTTGGCGGCGTAACGCCAGGTAAAGGCGGCACCACGCATCTGGGCCTGCCGGTATTCAACACCGTGCGTGAAGCCGTCGAAGCGACGGGCGCAACCGCGACCGTGATCTACGTTCCGGCACCATTCTGCAAAGACTCAATTCTGGAAGCGATCGATGCAGGCATCAAGCTGATCATCACCATCACCGAAGGCATCCCGACCCTGGATATGCTGACCGTGAAGGTGAAGCTGGATGAAGCAGGCGTGCGCATGATCGGCCCGAACTGCCCAGGCGTTATCACCCCGGGCGAATGCAAAATCGGCATTATGCCGGGCCACATTCACAAGCCAGGTAAAGTGGGCATCGTGTCCCGTTCCGGTACGCTGACCTATGAAGCCGTTAAGCAGACCACCGATTACGGCTTCGGCCAGTCCACCTGCGTGGGCATCGGCGGTGACCCGATCCCGGGCTCTAACTTCATCGACATCCTGAAACTGTTCCAGGAAGATCCACAGACCGAAGCGATCGTGATGATCGGTGAGATCGGTGGTAGCGCGGAAGAAGAAGCGGCTGCTTACATCAAAGAACACGTGACCAAGCCAGTTGTCGGTTATATCGCGGGTGTGACCGCGCCGAAAGGCAAGCGTATGGGTCACGCAGGCGCGATCATCGCCGGTGGTAAAGGTACTGCTGATGAGAAATTCGCAGCGCTGGAAGCCGCAGGCGTGAAGACCGTTCGCAGCCTGGCGGATATCGGCGAAGCACTGAAATCCATCATTAAGTAAGTCCTCTCTGCTCCCCGGAAGGGGGGCGTTGCAGTATAAAAATGTCCGTTTCGACATGGTTGGCCGCTGTAAAGCGGCCTTTTTTATTGCCTGCCGGGCGTCATGCAATAGTCACTAAATGGTGTTAATTAGAGAGGGGGATAAAAGTAAAATAATTGTTATTTATTTACCTTAAAGAGAGCGGATGGAAAAAAACGAAAAACGCACTAAAATTTATGTCCTGAATAAATTAGGCATTCGGGCTTCTGAGTTAATAAAAATCACTTCTGTTTATATTCATCAATCGACTTGATAACCTTAATTGTATTTTATATACATATCTTTAACATGGTTTTTACTATGTTCACCGCATCAAAACACATTTAACACAACGGATTGTTTTTGATTTAAATCAATGTTTAATGTTTGGAAAAACACACCAAAAGGCGCTAAATTGTCCCCGATCAAAATGGCCGAAAAGTGGTAATTTTGCTATAAATTGATCGACGTCGAAAAACGTAAATGTGATTCAATAAAAACCTGTTTATTGTAAGGGTTTTGCAGCGTATTATATTTGCGGGATCAATTTGAGTTTTTTATTAACGTATTTGTAACCTCACGTCATCGTTTTTATCCTCCTTCAGGGTAATAACGACGACAAGGATGCGAATAATTTGTATTGGGGCATGCGTGTGGATCTCTCTCTGACGGGGTTCACTCTCGGAGTCTTCATGCGATGAGCAAGGAGTCATGATGTTAGATATAGTCGAACTGTCGCGCTTACAGTTTGCCTTGACCGCGATGTACCACTTCCTGTTTGTGCCACTGACGCTCGGTATGGCGTTCCTGCTGGCCATTATGGAAACGGTATACGTTCTCTCCGGCAAACAGATTTATAAAGATATGACCAAGTTCTGGGGCAAGTTGTTTGGTATCAACTTCGCGCTGGGCGTGGCAACCGGTTTGACCATGGAGTTCCAGTTCGGGACTAACTGGTCTTACTATTCCCACTATGTAGGGGATATCTTCGGTGCGCCGCTGGCCATTGAAGGTCTGATGGCATTCTTCCTCGAATCCACCTTTGTAGGTCTGTTCTTCTTCGGCTGGGATCGTCTGGGTAAAGTCCAGCATATGGCGGTGACCTGGCTGGTGGCATTAGGTTCGAACCTGTCCGCACTGTGGATCCTGGTGGCGAACGGCTGGATGCAGAACCCTATCGCGTCTGATTTCAACTTCGAAACCATGCGTATGGAGATGGTCAGCTTTGCCGAGCTGGTCCTGAACCCGGTTGCGCAGGTTAAATTCGTTCACACCGTCGCTTCTGGCTACGTGTGCGGCGCGATGTTTGTACTGGGCATCAGCTCTTACTACATGCTGCGCGGTCGTGACTTCGCGTTTGCTAAGCGCTCCTTTGCTATCGCTGCAAGCTTCGGTATGGCTGCAATCCTCTCTGTTATCGTTCTGGGTGATGAATCCGGTTACGAAATGGGTGACGTGCAGAAAACCAAACTGGCTGCCATCGAAGCCGAATGGGAAACCCAACCGGCGCCTGCTGCCTTTACGCTGTTCGGTATCCCCGATCAGGATGCGCAGGAAAACCGCTTCGCTATTCAGATCCCTTACGCGCTGGGTATCATCGCCACCCGTTCTGTTGATAAGCAGGTGACCGGTCTGAAAGAACTGATGGTTCAGCACGAAGAGCGTATCCGTAACGGTATGAAAGCCTACTCGCTGCTGGAACAGCTGCGTGCCGGTTCTACTGACCAGGCCGTTCGCGACCAGTTCAACAACGTGAAGAAAGATCTGGGTTACGGTTTGCTGCTGAAGCGTTATACCCCGAACGTTTCTGATGCGACAGAAGCGCAGATCCAGATGGCAACCAAAGATTCGATTCCACGCGTTGCGCCACTGTACTTCGCATTCCGTATTATGGTGGGCTGCGGCATCATCATGCTGCTGATCATTGCGGCGTCCTTCTGGTCCGTGATTCGCAACCGCATCGGCGAGAAAAAATGGCTGCTGCGCACCGCGCTGTACGGTATTCCACTGCCGTGGATCGCTATCGAATCCGGCTGGTTTGTTGCGGAGTACGGCCGTCAGCCATGGGCGATTGGTGAGGTACTGCCAACGGCGGTAGCGAACTCGTCCCTGACAGCGGGCGACCTGATCTTCTCCATGCTGCTGATCTGTGGTCTGTACACCCTGTTCCTGGTGGCTGAACTGTTCCTGATGTTCAAGTTCGCGCGCCTTGGCCCAAGCAGCCTGAAAACCGGTCGCTATCACTACGAGCAGTCCACTGCGACTACTCAGCCGGCACGCTAAGACAGGAGTCATCAAATGATCGATTATGAAGTATTGCGTTTTATCTGGTGGCTGTTGATCGGCGTTCTGCTGATCGGTTTCGCCGTCACGGATGGTTTCGACATGGGGGTGGGGATGCTCACCCGTTTCCTCGGTCGTAATGACACCGAGCGTCGAATCATGATCAACTCCATCGCCCCTCACTGGGACGGTAACCAGGTGTGGCTGATCACCGCTGGCGGCGCGCTGTTCGCTGCCTGGCCGATGGTCTACGCGGCTGCGTTCTCCGGCTTCTACGTGGCGATGATTCTGGTGCTGGCCTCTTTATTCTTCCGTCCGGTCGGTTTCGACTACCGTTCCAAGATTGAAGACACCCGCTGGCGCAACATGTGGGACTGGGGCATCTTCATCGGTAGCTTCGTTCCACCGCTAGTGATCGGCGTGGCGTTCGGTAACCTGCTGCAGGGCGTACCGTTCCACCTGGACGAGTACATGCGTCTTTATTACACCGGTAACTTCTTCCAGCTGCTGAATCCGTTTGGTCTGCTGGCCGGCGTGGTGAGCGTGGCGATGATCATCACTCAGGGCGCAACCTATCTGCAGATGCGTACGGTTGGTGAACTGCACCTGCGTTCTCGCGCGACGGCTCAGGTCGCTGCGCTGGTCACGCTGGTCTGCTTTGCACTGGCCGGCGTGTGGGTGGTGTACGGTATCGATGGCTACGTGGTGACGTCTGCAATCAACCATACTGCGCCGTCTAATCCGCTGACCAAAGAAGTGGCGCGTCAGGCAGGTGCATGGCTGGTGAACTTTAACAATACCCCTGCGCTGTGGGCTATCCCGGCTCTGGGCGTATTGCTGCCGCTGCTGACCGTGTTGACGTCTCGTCTGGAGAAAGGCGCTCTGGCGTTCGTGTTCTCATCACTGACCCTGGCGTGCATCATCCTGACATCGGGTATCGCGATGTTCCCATTCGTCATGCCATCCAGCACCATGCTGAATGCTAGCCTGACCATGTGGGATGCAACGTCCAGCCATATGACGCTGAACCTGATGACGTATGTTGCTTGTGTGTTCGTTCCGATTGTTCTGGCCTACACCATCTGGTGTTACTGGAAAATGTTCGGTCGCATCACGAAAGAACATATCGAAAGCAACACCCACTCTATGTACTAAGTAAGGAGCTGAATATGTGGTATTTCGCATGGATTTTAGGGACGCTTCTAGCCTGTGCATTTGGTGTCATCACTGCCCTGGCGCTTGAGCACGTCGAAGCGACCAAAGCGGGTGAAGAAAAACACTGATGAATATTATCGCGACGCTTTACGCGGTAATGGACAAGCGCCCGTTACGGGCGCTTTCTTTAGTGATGGCATTACTGCTGGCAGGTTGTATCTTCTGGGACCCTTCGCGCTTTGCAGCGAAAACCAGCGAGCTTGAAATCTGGCACGGCTTTCTCATTATGTGGGCGGTGTGCGCAGGTGTGATCCATGGCGTGGGCTTTCGTCCGAAAGCCGTTCACTGGCAGGGAATTTTTTGCCCGCTGATTGCCGATCTGGTGCTTCTCGCCGGTTTGATTTTCTTCTTCTTCTGAATAAGAAATGTCCGTTAACGTTATGGGCTTACCCGAGCCCATAAAAATTTACTCTCCGTTTACTTTCTCCCATTCCCAACCCTCTTTCCCGCGCGTATAGTAGCGAAGTTTAAAAGCATTAACTTTTGTTGCATTACCGGGATGTAAAGTGAATACAACGCTGTTTCGATGGCCGGTTCGTGTCTATTACGAAGATACCGATGCCGGTGGTGTGGTTTACCACGCCAGCTACGTTGCTTTTTATGAACGGGCACGCACAGAGATGCTGCGCCATCATCACTTTAGTCAACAGGTACTGTTGGCTGAGCGAGTTGCCTTCGTGGTTCGCAAGATGACGCTTGAGTATTTTGCGCCTGCCAGACTCGACGATATGCTCGAAGTCCAAACTGAAATTACATCAATGCGCGGGACCTCACTGGTTTTCACGCAGCGGATAGTCAACGCAGAGAATACCGTACTGAACTCAGCTGAAGTGCTGATTGTTTGTGTTGATCCAACCATAATGAAGCCTCGTGCGCTTCCTAAGTCTATTGTCGCGGAGTTTAAGCAGTGACTGACATGAATATCCTTGATTTGTTCCTGAAGGCAAGCCTTCTGGTGAAACTTATCATGTTGATTTTGATTGGTTTTTCAATCGCATCCTGGGCCATCATTATCCAGAGAACGCGTATCCTCAATGCCGCTGGCCGTGAAGCCGAAGCCTTTGAAGATAAGTTCTGGTCGGGTATTGAGCTTTCTCGTCTGTATCAGGAAAGCCAGGGACGCCGTGAAAACCTTACAGGCTCCGAGCAAATTTTTTATAGCGGTTTCAAAGAGTTTGCCCGTCTGCATCGTGCAAACAATCATGCGCCGGAAGCGGTAGTGGAAGGTGCCTCGCGTGCGATGCGCATCTCTATGAACCGCGAGCTGGAAAATCTCGAAACGCACATTCCATTCCTCGGCACTGTCGGTTCCATCAGCCCGTATATCGGCCTGTTTGGTACCGTGTGGGGGATCATGCACGCCTTTATCGCGCTGGGCGCGGTGAAGCAGGCGACGTTGCAGATGGTTGCACCGGGTATCGCTGAAGCACTGATTGCGACCGCTATCGGTCTGTTTGCGGCAATTCCGGCGGTTATGGCTTACAACCGTCTGAACCAGCGCGTGAACAAACTGGAACTGAACTACGACAACTTTATGGAAGAGTTCACTGCGATTCTGCACCGTCAGGCGTTTACCAGCACCGAGAGCAACAAGGGGTAAACCATGGCCAGATCGCGTGGACGAGGTCGTCGCGAGCTCAAGTCCGAAATCAATATCGTTCCACTGCTGGACGTCCTGCTGGTACTGCTGCTGATCTTCATGGCGACAGCGCCAATCATTACCCAGAGCGTGGAAGTGGATCTGCCGGATGCGACAGAATCACAGGCGGTGAGCACCAATGACGATCCTCCGGTTATCATTGAGGTTTCCGGCGTAGGGCAATACAGCGTCGTGGTTGAGAAAGATCGTATGGATCAGCTGCCGCCTGAGCAGGTGATTGCTGAAGCGCAGCGTCGCCTCGAGTCAAATCCGAAAACGGTCTTCTTAATCGGTGGCGCGAAAGACGTACCCTACGATGAAATTATTAAAGCGCTGAACTTGCTACATAGTGCGGGTGTTAAGTCAGTTGGCTTAATGACCCAACCTATTTGATCATCCGCGTAGTTTTTGGGAACCGATAGTGTCAAAGGCAACCGAACAGAACGACAAGCTTAAGCGAGCGATAATCGTCTCCGCAGTGCTGCACGTGATTCTCTTTGCAGCGCTGATCTGGAGTTCGTTCGACGAGCATATTGATGCATCAGCCGGCGGCGGTGGAGGGTCTTCCATTGACGCCGTGATGGTGGATCCCGGTGCGGTAGTACAGAACTATAATCGCGAACAACAGCAGAAGGCGAGTGCCAAACGGGCTGAAGAGCAGCGTGAAAAACAGTCGCAACAGCAGGCGGAAGAACTGCGTGAAAAGCAGGCCGCAGAGCAGGAGCGTCTGAAGCAGCTTGAGAAGGAGCGTTTGCAGGCGCAGGAAGCTGCGAAAGAGCAGGCGGAACAGCAGAAGCAAGCCGAAGAGGCCGCGAAAAAAGCACAGGAACAGCAAAAGCAGGCGGAAGAGGCGGCAGCAAAAGCCGCGGCGGACGCGAAAGCACAGGCTGATGCCCAGGCAAAATTAGCGGCAGAAGCGGCGAAGAAAGCCGCTGCTGATGCTCAGAAGAAAGCTGAAGCGGAAGCCGCGAAGAAAGCCGCTGCTGATGCCCAGAAGAAAGCTGAAGCGGAAGCCGCGAAGAAAGCCGCCGCTGATGCTCAGAAGAAAGCCGAAGCGGAAGCCGCGAAAAAAGCCGCTCAGGAAGCAGAGAAGAAAGCTGCTGCCGAGGCAGCGAAGAAAGCTGCTGCTGCTGAGAAAGCGGCTGCTGAAAAAGCTGCCGCTGCTGAAAAAGCCGCTGCCGATAAAAAAGCTGCAGCTGAGAAGGCTGCCGCCGATAAGAAAGCTGCAGCTGAGAAGGCCGCTGCCGATAAGAAAGCTGCTGCTGATAAAGCGGCTGCCAAAAAGGCCGCAGCCGCCGAAAAAGCTGCTGCCGCCGCAGGGGTTGACGATCTGCTGGGCGATTTGAGCTCCGGTAAGAATGCACCGAAAACGGGCGGTGGGGCGAAAGGAAACAACGCAGCGCCGACGGGAAGTGGTAACACTAAGAGTAACGGTGCGACAGGGGCTGAAATCAACGGTTATGCCGCGCAGATTAAATCCGCTATTGAAAGCCGATTCTATGATGCGTCTTCCTATACCGGTAAAACGTGTACGTTGCGTATAAAACTGGCTCCGGACGGCATGCTGCTGGATATTAAGTCTGAAGGTGGCGACCCGGCTTTATGTACTGCGGCCCTGGCTGCAGCGCGTCAGGCGAAGATGCCTAAACCGCCGTCTCAGGCCGTTTACGAAGTCTTCAAAAATGCGCCGCTGGACTTCAAACCTTAAGTTACATTTTCCCCGTGCAAACGGGGAAAAATAGACCAGGTTTAGTCACAGGGTTCTGGTAGTTTTGTCTATTTGAGTTTGTTAACATTCTGCTAAATTATCGTGGGTAAGGTTACCCGGATAAGGGAGATATGATGAAGCAGGCATTACGTGTAGCATTTAGTTTTTTAATGCTGTGGGCAGCAGTACTGCACGCAGAAGTACGTATCGAGATCACCCAGGGGGTGGACTCGGCACGCCCAATCGGTGTTGTTCCGTTCCAGTGGGCCGGTCCTGGCGCTGCACCTGAGGATGCCGGCGGCATCGTGGCGGCTGACCTGCGTAACAGCGGTAAATTCAACCCGTTAGATCGTTCTCGTCTGCCTCAGCAGCCGGGTAGCGCGCAGGAAGTACAGCCTGCAGCATGGTCTGCACTGGGTATTGATGCCGTGGTTGTGGGTCAGGTTACGCCTAACCCGGACGGCTCTTACAATGTGGCCTGGCAGCTGGTGGACACCGGCGGTGCACCGGGTACCGTTCTGGCACAGAACTCTTACAAGGTCACTAAGCAGTACCTGCGCTACGCGGCACACGCTGCCAGCGATGCGGTATTTGAAAAACTGACCGGCATTAAAGGGGCGTTCCGTACCCGTATTGCCTATGTGGTTCAGACCAACGGTGGTCAGTTCCCTTACGAACTGCGTGTATCTGACTATGACGGCTACAACCAGTTCCTGGTGAAACGTTCTTCCCAGCCTCTGATGTCTCCAGCATGGTCTCCGGACGGTTCTAAGCTGGCGTATGTAACCTTCGAAAGCGGCCGTTCAGCGCTGGTTATCCAGACGCTGGCAAACGGTGCTGTTCGTCAGGTGGCGTCGTTCCCTCGTCACAACGGTGCACCTTCATTCTCTCCGGACGGGTCTAAACTGGCGTTTGCGCTTTCAAAAACCGGTAGCCTGAACCTGTACGTGATGGATATTGGCTCTGGCCAGATCCGTCAGGTGACCGACGGACGTAGCAACAATACCGAACCTTCATGGTTCCCGGACAGCCAAAATCTGGCATTTACCTCTGACCAGGCAGGCCGTCCGCAAATCTATAAAGTGAATGTCAACGGCGGTGCTCCGCAGCGTATTTCCTGGGAAGGTACACAGAACCAGAACGCAGACGTGAGCAGCGACGGTAAGTTTATGGTAATGGTGAGCTCCAATGGTGGGCAGCAGCACATTGCCAAACAGGATCTGGTAGCGGGTGGCGTGCAAGTTCTGTCGTCAACGTTCCTGGATGAAACGCCGAGTCTGGCACCTAACGGCACTATGGTAATCTACAGCTCTTCTCAGGGGATGGGATCTGTGCTGAATCTGGTTTCTACAGATGGGCGTTTCAAAGCGCGTATTCCGGCAACTGATGGACAGGTAAAATCACCTGCCTGGTCGCCGTATCTGTAAATAATAATTAATTGATTACTAAAGGAATCATAGAAATGCAACTGAACAAAGTGCTGAAGGGGCTGATGATCGCTCTGCCTGTAATGGCAATCGCAGCGTGTTCTTCCAACAAGAACGCAAGCAATGACCAGAGCGGCGAAGGCATGATGGGTGCCGGCACCGGTATGGACGCGAACGGCAATGGCAACATGTCTTCTGAAGAGCAAGCGCGTCTTCAGATGCAGCAGCTGCAGCAGAACAACATCGTTTATTTCGATCTGGATAAATACGACATCCGTTCTGACTTCGCTGCGATGCTGGATGCGCACGCTAACTTCCTGCGTAGCAACCCATCTTACAAAGTCACCGTAGAAGGTCACGCGGACGAACGTGGTACTCCAGAGTACAACATCTCCCTGGGTGAACGTCGTGCTAACGCTGTTAAAATGTACCTGCAGGGTAAAGGCGTTTCTGCTGACCAGATCTCCATCGTTTCTTACGGTAAAGAAAAACCTGCAGTACTGGGTCACGACGAAGCGGCTTACTCCAAAAACCGTCGTGCCGTACTGGTTTACTAAGAGAATTGCATGAGCAGTAACTTCAGACATCATCTGTTGAGTCTGTCGTTACTGGTTGGAATAGCGGCCCCCTGGGCCGCTTTTGCTCAGGCACCAATCAGTAGTGTCGGCTCAGGCTCGGTAGAAGACCGGGTCACTCAACTCGAGCGTATTTCTAACGCTCACAGCCAGCTTTTAACCCAACTCCAGCAACAACTTTCTGATAACCAAAACGATATTGACTCTCTCCGCGGCCAGATTCAGGAAAGCCAGTATCAGTTGAACCAGGTTGTGGAACGTCAGAAGCAGATTTTGCTGCAGATAGATAGCCTGAGTAGCGGTGGTGCAGCAGCACAAGCACAGCCAGCCGCGGGCGATCAGACCGGTGCGGCGACATCAGCTCCGGCTGCGGATGCTTCTGCTTCAACAGGGGCGCCTGTACAGAGCGGTGACGCGAATACGGACTACAACGCGGCCATTGCCCTGGTGCAGGATCAATCTCGTCAGGATGACGCGCTTGCTGCGTTTCAGAATTTTGTTAAGAAATACCCTGATTCCACTTATCAGCCAAATGCGAATTACTGGCTCGGTCAGCTGAATTACAACAAGGGTAAAAAGGACGATGCGGCGTTTTATTTTGCCTCCGTGGTAAAAAATTACCCGAAATCGCCAAAAGCGCCTGATGCGATGTATAAAGTGGGCGTCATCATGCAGGACAAAGGCGACACTGCGAAAGCCAAAGCGGTTTATCAGCAGGTGGTCTCTAAATTCCCAGGTACCGAAGGTGCCAAGCAGGCGCAAAAACGTCTGAATTCGATGGGATGATTATCGCATGACCAGAAATCGCGTTATTTCTGGTCGTGCAGCATGATTCGTAAGCAGTTAAGTGATCTTCATCGAAATTTTTGTTGCGCTGAATTCTTAAATCAGTAATATATGCCGCCGTTGCCACGGGATATCAAACAACGTGAAAACAGCGTAAAAGTGGGTCGTTAGCTCAGTTGGT
>NZ_JAWNFK010000014.1:190648-190792 GCF_034107965.1 Enterobacter sp. 61D5 | reverse complement strand
ATCCTGCACGACCCACCACTTAACGCACACCAGCAGTATAGAGTGGGTGATTAGCTCAGTTGGTAGAGCATCTCCTTTACACGGAGGGGGTCGGCGGTTCGAGCCCGTCATCGCCCACCACTCGGGTCGTTAGCTCAGTTGGTA
>NZ_JAWNFK010000014.1:0-190580 GCF_034107965.1 Enterobacter sp. 61D5 | reverse complement strand
ATCCTGCACGACCCACCACTTTAAAGTGGTACCGAGTAAAAATCTTCGAAGTCAGCACCCGAATGGGTCGTTAGCTCAGTTGGTAGAGCAGTTGACTTTTAATCAATTGGTCGCAGGTTCGAATCCTGCACGACCCACCACTTCGAAGAAAAAAATCCCGCAAGGGGTCGTTAGCTCAGTTGGTAGAGCAGTTGACTTTTAATCAATTGGTCGCAGGTTCGAATCCTGCACGACCCACCAGTGTAGAAAGGCGCCCTAAAGGCGCTTTTTTGCTATCTGCAGTACAACAAATGCTCCGCCCATCTATTCCCGGTGACTTTTCACGCCAGATTCGCTATCTTGTTTAGTATACAAAACACAATTGCCACGCGTTTTGCTATGTCAGGCAAATGAAAGGCAATATTGTTAAGCCCGTAAAACGAGAAGCCATAATGAGTGTGATGTTTGATCCTGAAGCCGCAATCTATCCGTTTCCGCCTAAACCTGTCCCACTGAGCCAGGACGAAAAGCAGTTCTACCGCGAGAAGATTAAACGTCTTCTTAAAGAGCGCGACGCGGTGATGGTGGCCCATTACTACACCGACCCGGAAATTCAGCAGCTGGCGGAAGAGACCGGGGGCTGCATTTCTGACTCACTGGAGATGGCGCGCTTCGGTGCACGACATCCCGCTTCCACGCTGCTGGTTGCCGGCGTGCGTTTTATGGGCGAAACGGCAAAGATCCTGAGTCCGGAAAAAACCATTCTGATGCCCACGCTTAACGCGGAGTGTTCCCTGGATCTCGGCTGTCCGATTGAGGAATTCACGGCCTTCTGTGATGCCCACCCTGAACGGACCGTGGTGGTTTACGCGAACACGTCGGCAGCAGTGAAAGCGCGGGCAGACTGGGTGGTCACGTCAAGCATTGCCGTTGAGCTGATTGAACATCTGGATAGTCTGGGGGAGAAAATTATCTGGGCGCCTGATCGCCATCTCGGCAACTATGTTCAGAAGCAGACGGGGGCTGACGTACTCTGCTGGCAGGGCGCCTGTATCGTTCATGACGAGTTCAAGACGCAGGCGCTGGCGCGCATGAAGGCGCTTTACCCTGACGCCGCCATTCTTGTGCACCCTGAATCTCCGCAGTCGATTGTCGACATGGCGGATGCCGTGGGTTCAACCAGCCAGCTTATTAACGCGGCCAGGACTTTACCTCACAAGCAGCTTATCGTCGCGACCGATCGCGGTATCTTCTACAAGATGCAGCAGGCCGTGCCGGAGAAAGAGCTTCTCGAAGCGCCTACGGCAGGAGAGGGGGCAACGTGCCGCAGCTGTGCGCATTGCCCGTGGATGGCGATGAACGGCCTGAAAGCGATTGCCGAAGGGTTAGAAACCGGTGGTGCGGCGCATGAAATCCACGTGGATGCTGCCCTGCGTGAGGGCGCGTTAATTCCGCTTAACCGCATGCTGGATTTTGCAGCTACACTACGTACTTAATTCACTACGCCCCGGGGAAAAGATGGATTTTTTTAGCACACAGAACATTCTGGTTCATATACCGATTGGTGCAGGTGGCTATGACCTGTCATGGATTGAGGCCGTTGGTACGCTGGCGGGATTATTGTGTATCTGGCTGGCAAGCCTTGAGAAGATCAGCAACTATGCGTTCGGGCTGATTAACGTCACGCTGTTTGCGATTATCTTCTTCCAGATCCAGCTGTACGCCAGCCTGCTTTTGCAGCTGTTCTTCTTTGCGGCCAATATTTACGGCTGGTATGCGTGGTCGCGTCAGAACAGCCAGCAGGAGGCAGAGCTGCAGATTCGCTGGCTGCCCTTGCCGAAAGCCATCGCCTGGTTTGTCGCCTGCGTGCTGGCCATTGGCTTAATGACCGTCTACATCAATCCGGTGTTTGCGTTCCTGACCCGCATTGCCGTTTCGGTCATGTCCGGCATCGGCCTGAACGTGACGATGCCAGAGCTCCAGCCGGATGCTTTCCCGTTCTGGGATTCCTGCATGATGGTGCTGTCGATTGCGGCGATGATTCTGATGACCCGTAAATACGTTGAGAACTGGCTGCTGTGGGTCATCATCAACGTTATCAGCGTAGCGATCTTCGCCCTGCAGGGCGTCTATGCCATGTCGCTGGAATATCTGTTGCTGACCTTCATCGCGCTGAACGGTAGCCGGATGTGGATTAACAGCGCGCGTGAGCGAGGCTCTCGCGCGCTTTCCAGCTAGTGGTCATGATGATGTGAATGACCGGACTGCGCCTCGTTAAGGTGGCAGTCCGGTCCGCTACAGGGCTGATACTCCATCTGAACGGTGGCATGGCTAATGTCGTAGTGATGTTCCAGGAAGTGCTGGATGCGATCTAGCAGCGCATCGTGGTCGTGAGGCGGGATCACCTGGACATGAAGCGTCATGACCGGTTTCTCCCCCACCAGCCAGACGTGCACGTGGTGGACATTACGGACTTCCGGAACAGTACGGCGCAGGTTGCGCTTCAGCTCGTCGATGTCCATGGATGCCGGAGCCCCTTCAAGCAGTTCATTCACGCTCTCCTTCAGCAGCCGCCAGGCGCTGCGCAAGACCAGAAACGACACCAGCACGGACAGAATCGGATCGACAGGCGTCCAGCCGGTATAGAGGATCACCAGCGCGGCGACAATCGCCCCGACTGAACCGAGCAGATCCCCCAGCACATGCAGAGCCGCCGCGCGCACGTTAAGGTTCTTTTCCCCGCTGCCGCGGTGCAGAATCCAGAAGGCCAGGATATTCGCCACCAGCCCTGCCACGGCAATCACCATCATGGTCGCCCCGGCAATCGGCTGAGGATGTCTGAAGCGCTGAATGGCCTCCCAGACGATAAGAATGGTAATGATCACCAGGGCAATCGCGTTAACAAAGGCGGCAAGGGTCGTCAGCCTCAGCCAGCCGAAGGTATGGCGTGTATTGGGGGGACGACGGGCAAACTGTACGGCCAGAAGGGCGAAAAGTAGCGCCGCTGCATCGGTAAGCATATGCCCGGCGTCAGCCAGTAGCGCCAGAGAGCCGGAGACCAGACCGCCGATGACCTCAATAATCATGAAGGTTGCGGTGACGCCGAAGGCCAGCAGCAATCGTTTAGCGTTGTCGTCGCCGGCGGCGTGGGAATGTGTGTGTGCCATGTTATCTTTCCTGATTCGTTATCGTTTTTAGTGTAGCGTTTTTAATAGGTTACTCAAAAAGAAAGGAGAGCCTTAGCTCTCCTTTTATCATTAATTTCACAGCCGGTTACTGAGTAGTACCATCTGTTTTAGTATTGGCATCATCTCCCACTTTGTCATTCGTGTCGGGACATTTGCCATCTTTACACATGGAGTTCTTATGAACTTCATCTTTGCTCATGCTGTCATGATTCATGGTGCCGGAGTCAGTACCGTTGGGATGCAGCATGGTGCCGCCGGTGTTGCTGTTGCCGGTATTGATCTGGCTGTTGTCGACATTATTCGGGGCAATATTCTGTTTCGCATCGGGGGCGGGCTGGCCTGCTGCTGCTGCCGCATTCGCATCCCCGTTGCTGTCTGATGTGCCCGTTTCCGCGGCCAGGACGCTACCGCTGGCCAGAGTGAGTGTGGCGGTCAGGAAGAGGGTTGCCAGTTTTGTCATTTTCATCATGGTGCTCCTGTTCTTGTCGTTAAGCTGGATAACAGTCTCCAACAGTGCATCTGTTTTAGAGGCGAAAGATTCCGCCTTACGGACTTACGTCAGTAGGGAATCGCGTTTAAGCGTGTAAAATTGGCTGTTACAGTTAAAAAGCTTAGGTTAGATCTCATTTTTCGCTATTTTGTGGCGATTTTTAGGCGAATTCCAGGAATTATCTGCGTGAAGTGTAAAACCGTGTTTACACTTCCTGGTCGACAAGATAGATTGAAAGGATTGCTTTCATTACTAAAGATATGGCAGAGCTGGAAAGAAAATGAATTATCAGAACGACGATTTACGCATTAAAGAGATCAATGAGTTATTACCTCCTGTAGCGCTCCTTGAGAAATTCCCCGCCACTGAAAATGCCGCAAACACGGTTTCTCATGCTCGTAAAGCGATCCATAAGATCCTGAAAGGTAATGACGATCGTCTTCTGGTGGTAATTGGCCCGTGCTCCATTCACGATCCTGCAGCCGCGAAAGAGTACGCAGCCCGTCTGCTCACCCTCCGTGAAGAGCTGAAGGACGAGCTGGAAATCGTGATGCGCGTCTATTTTGAAAAACCGCGCACCACCGTGGGCTGGAAAGGGCTGATTAACGATCCGCACATGGATAACAGCTTCCAGATCAACGACGGTCTGCGCATTGCGCGCAAGCTGCTGCTGGAGATCAACGACAGCGGCCTGCCTGCGGCCGGTGAATTCCTGGACATGATTACTCCCCAATACCTGGCAGACCTGATGAGCTGGGGCGCAATTGGTGCCCGCACTACAGAATCTCAGGTTCACCGCGAGCTGGCGTCCGGTCTTTCTTGCCCGGTGGGTTTCAAAAACGGCACTGACGGCACCATTAAGGTGGCTATCGACGCTATCAACGCAGCGGGCGCGCCGCACTGCTTCCTGTCCGTGACCAAATGGGGTCATTCCGCCATCGTTAACACCAGCGGTAACGGCGACTGCCATATCATTCTGCGCGGCGGCAAAGAGCCGAACTATAGCGCAAAACATGTCGCGGAAGTGAAGGTCGGGCTGGAAAAAGCCGGGCTGCCACCGCAGGTCATGATCGATTTTAGCCATGCCAACTCCAGCAAGCAGTTTAAAAAGCAGATGGAAGTGGGTGCAGACGTCTGCCAGCAGATTGCCGGCGGTGAGAAATCGGTGATTGGGGTAATGATCGAAAGCCATCTGGTTGAAGGTAACCAGAACCTGGAAGGCAGTGAACCGCTGGTGTATGGCAAAAGCGTGACCGATGCCTGCATTGGCTGGGACGATACCGATACCATCCTGCGTCAACTGGCGAATGCGGTAAAAGCGCGTCGCGGCTGAATTCTCAGGCACAAATAAAAAAGCGCGGAAGGCTCCGCGCTTTTTTTATGTCTGGCGAAAATTACTTCGCTTTACCCTGGTTTGCGACAGCCGCTGCTTTCGCCGCGATCTCATCTGCGTTACCCAGATAGTAGTGTTTGATTGGCTTGAAGTTTTCGTCGAACTCATACACCAGCGGTACGCCAGTTGGGATGTTCAGTTCGAGGATTTCGTCTTCACCCATGTTGTCCAGGTATTTCACCAGCGCACGCAGGGAGTTACCGTGAGCAGCGATGATCACGCGCTCGCCGCTTTTCAGGCGTGGCAGAATGGTTTCGTTCCAGTAAGGCACAACGCGGTCGATGGTCAGCGCCAGGCTCTCGGTGGTTGGCAGCTCAGCGTCGGTCAGTTTCGCGTAACGCGGGTCGTGACCAGGGTAGCGCTCGTCATCTTTGGTCAGCTCTGGTGGGGTGACCGCGAAGCCGCGACGCCACTGTTTAACCTGCTCGTCACCGTATTTCTCAGCGGTTTCCGCTTTGTTCAGGCCCTGCAGCGCACCGTAGTGACGTTCGTTTAGTTTCCAGGACTTCTCAACCGGCAGCCAGGCCTGATCCAGTTCGTCCAGCACGTTCCACAGGGTGTGGATGGCACGTTTCAGCACAGAGGTGTAAGCAAAATCAAAGCTGAAGCCTTCTTCCTTCAGCAGTTTACCTGCTGCTTTTGCTTCGCTTACGCCTTTCTCAGACAGATCAACGTCGTACCAACCGGTAAAGCGGTTTTCGTTGTTCCACTGGCTTTCGCCGTGACGCACCAGGACCAGCTTAGTAATAGCCATCTCTTACTCCTCAAGCATTTTTAGAATGATAACAATTCTCATTATATTGCCGTGGCCGTGCCACCAGCAACGCTTAACCCTAACCATAGCGAAAATAGTCTCTGAGTGTAAGATGCTTGTGAATCCAGGGTTATGATTTTGTCTGCGATCGGCGCTATTTTCAGCAAGGCACGCAGAAAAAAGCCCTCCGGAGGGAGGGCTGGATATTAATGTGGAATAAAATGATATTCCGTCACGCTCACGTACTCTTCACCCGGGCGCAACACGCAGTCCGGCTGTGGCCATTCAGGATGGTTCGGGCTGTCCGGCAGGAACTCGCTCTCCAGCGCCAGGCCTTGCCAGTCACTGTACTCATCGTGTTCGCGCGCCGTCGTGCCTCCGAGGTAGTTGCCTGAGTAAAACTGCAGGGCAGGGGCGGAGGTATAAACCGTCATCTGCAGTTTCTCATCCGCAGACCAGACCTGCGCGGCAGGCTGTTTCACATCGCCTTTGGCCTGCAGCAGGAAAGCGTGATCGTAGCCTTTCACCTTGCGCTGATCGTCATCACTCATGAAATCCTGGGCGATGGTCTTCGCGCTGCGGAAGTCAAAGCTGGTGCCGCTCACGTCTTTGAGGCCCTTATACGGAATGCCCATCTCGTCAACCGGTAGATACGCATCCGCCAGGATCTGCAGCTTGTGGTTGCGAACGTCGCACTGGCTACCGTCCAGGTTGAAATACGCGTGATTGGTCAGGTTGACCGGACACGGCTTATCGACCGTCGCACGGTATTCAATGGCGATACGGTTGTCGTCGGTCAGCGTAAAGCGCGCGGATGCGACAAGGTTCCCCGGGAAGCCCTGATCGCCTTCAGGCGAATCCAGCGAGAACAGCACTTCGCCATCGTTTTGACGAACAATCTTCCAGCGGCGTTTATCGAACCCGTCCGGACCGCCGTGCAGCTGGTTCTCACCCTGGCTTGGAAGCAGGGTGTACTGCACGCCGTCGAGTTCAAAACGGCTCTTCGCGATGCGGTTAGCATAGCGCCCAACGGACGCGCCCAGATAGGCGGACTGATTGACGTACTGCTCAGGCGAGGCGCAGCCGAGCAAGGTCTCGCGCACGCTGCCGTCCGGCATCGGTACGCGGGCAGAAAGAAGGGTTGCCCCCCAGTCCATCACCGTAACGACCATCCCCGCGCTGTTGCGCAGGGTCAACAGGCGATACGGCAGACCATCCGGTGCAAGGGTAGGTGTTTCGTTTAGCACTGTCCGGCTCCTTGTGATGCTTTACAAACATAGAAGGTTTCTTTGATACCCGTTTTTACTTCGTACTGCTTCGCCACGGCATCCTGCACGGCAGGGACCAGCTCTTCTGGCACCAGCGCAACGATGCAGCCGCCAAAACCACCGCCCGTCATGCGCACCCCGCCCTTGTCACCAATGGTTGCTTTAACGATGTCCACCAGGGTGTCGATCTGCGGAACGGTGATTTCAAAATCATCGCGCATGGAGGCGTGAGACTCCGCCATCAGCTCACCCATGCGTTTCAGATCGCCTTTCGCCAGCGCGGACGCGGCTTCAACGGTTCGGGCATTTTCCGTCAGCACGTGACGAACGCGTTTAGCGACAACCGGATCCAGCTCGTGCGCCACTTTGTTAAATTCATTGAGCGTTACGTCGCGCAGGGCTGGCTGCTGGAAGAAGCGGGCGCCGGTTTCGCACTGCTGGCGGCGGGTGTTGTATTCGCTGCCCACCAGCGTGCGCTTAAAGTTGCTGTTGACGATCACCACAGCCGCGCCTTTCGGCAGGGGAACGGCTTTGGTTCCCAGCGAACGGCAGTCAATTAACAGGGCATGCTCTTTTTTGCCCAGCGCGGAGATCAGCTGGTCCATAATGCCGCAGTTACAGCCCACGAACTGGTTTTCTGCTTCCTGACCGTTCAGGGCGATTTGCGCGCCGTCCAGCGGCAGATGATAAAGCTGCTGGAACACGGTGCCCACGGCGACTTCCAGAGACGCAGAGGAGCTTAAGCCCGCACCCTGCGGCACGTTGCCGCTGATGACTAAATCCGCACCGCCAACGTTCTTGTTGCGATTGTGAAGGTGTTTCACCACGCCGCGCACGTAGTTAGACCACTGCTGGCTGTCGTGCGTCACAATCGGGGCATCGAGGGAAAACTCGTCCGTCTCATTACCGTAATCCGCCGCAATCACGCGAACTTTACGGTCGTCGCGCTTCGCGCAGCTGATGACGGTCTGGTAATCGATGGCGCACGGCAGCACGAAACCGTCGTTATAGTCGGTGTGTTCACCGATCAGGTTAACGCGGCCTGGCGCCTGGATAACGTGGGTGGCAGGGTAGCCAAATTTCTCAGCAAACAGGGATTGTGTTTTATCTTTCAGACTCATTTTTTAGACTCCTGATTCGCGATAGTGGACGTCGCTAACGGCACGCAGACGTTCTGCCGCCTGTTCCGCCGTCAGGTCGCGCTGGGTTTCCGCCAGCATTTCATAGCCCACCATAAATTTACGTACCGTCGCAGAGCGCAGCAGCGGCGGATAGAAATGGGCGTGCAGCTGCCAGTGTTGATTCTCTTCGCCGTTAAACGGGGCGCCGTGCCAGCCCATGGAGTAAGGGAAGGAGCACTGGAACAGGTTGTCGTAACGGCTGGTGAGCTTTTTCAGCGCCAGGGCAAGGTCGTCGCGCTGCGCGTCGCTAAGATCGGTGATGCGCTGCACGTGCGCTTTCGGCAGCAGCAGCGTTTCAAACGGCCAGGCGGCCCAGTAAGGGACGACGGCCAGCCAGTGTTCGGTTTCCACCACGGTGCGGCTGCCGTCGGCCAGCTCACGCTGGGTGTAGTCCACCAGCATCGGCGAACCGTTTTCCGCGAAATACGCTTTCTGCAGACGGTCTTCACGCTCGGCTTCGTTAGGCAGGAAGCTATTCGCCCAGATCTGGCCGTGCGGGTGCGGGTTTGAGCAGCCCATGGCCGCGCCTTTGTTTTCGAACACCTGCACCCACGGATAGCTCTGCCCCAGCTCTGCGGTTTGCGCCTGCCAGGTGCTGACGACCTCTTTCAGCGCGTCCACGCTCAGCTCCGGCAGCGTTTTGCTGTGATCGGGCGAGAAGCAGATCACGCGGCTGGTTCCGCGCGCGCTTTCGCAGCGCATCAGCGGATCGTGGCTTTCCGGTGCGTCCGGCGTGTCGGTCATCAGGGCGGCAAAATCGTTGGTGAACACGAAGGTGCCTTTGTAGTCAGGGTTTTTGTCCCCGGTGACGCGCGTGTTGCCCGGACAGAGGAAGCAGTCCGGGTCATGCTGTGGCAGCGTCTGTTTTGCAGGCGTCTCCTGAGCCCCCTGCCAGGGGCGCTTGGCGCGATGCGGAGAGACCAAAATCCATTGCCCGCTTAACGGGTTAAAACGACGATGCGGATGATCGACGGGATTAAATTGCGTCATGACGGATCCTTAGTCCGGATAGCCTTGCGGGTGGCGTGACTGCCAGTGCCAGGTATCCTGTGCCATTTCATCAAGCGTGCGCGTCACACGCCAGTTGAGCTCTTTGTCGGCTTTGGTGGCATCGGCCCAGTAAGCAGGCAGGTCGCCATCACGACGCGGAGCGAAGTGGTAGTTCACCGGCTTACCGCAGGCTTTGCTGAAGGCGTTAACCACGTCCAGCACGCTGCTGCCGACCCCGGCGCCGAGGTTGTAAATATGCACGCCCGGCTTGTTGGCCAGCTGCTGCATGGCCGCAACGTGACCGTCGGCCAGATCCATCACGTGGATGTAGTCGCGCACGCCGGTGCCGTCTTCGGTAGGATAGTCCTTGCCAAAAATCGCCAGCGAGTCGCGGCGACCCACGGCAACCTGGGCGATATAGGGCATCAGGTTGTTCGGGATGCCCTGCGGATCTTCACCCATGTCGCCAGACGGATGCGCGCCGACCGGGTTGAAGTAGCGCAGCAGCGCGATGCTCCACTCCGGCTGTGCTTTTTGCAGGTCGGTCAGGATCTGCTCCACCATCAGCTTGCTTTTGCCGTACGGGCTTTGCGGGGTACCGGTCGGGAAGCTTTCAACATAAGGGATTTTGGGCTGATCGCCGTAGACGGTGGCGGAGGAGCTAAAGATAAAGTTTTTGACGTTGGCCGCACGCATGGCGGAGATGAGACGCAGGGTACCATTGACGTTGTTGTCGTAATACTCGAGCGGCTTCGCAACGGATTCACCGACCGCTTTCAGACCCGCGAAGTGGATCACCGCTTCGATGGCGTGGTCGTGAAGGATCTCGGTCATCAGCGCTTCGTTGCGGATGTCGCCTTCCACGAAAGTCGGTTGTTTACCGCCAAGGCGTTCAATCACCGGCAGCACGCTGCGCTTACTGTTGCACAGGTTGTCGAGGATGATGACGTCGTGACCGTTTTGCAGCAGTTGCACGCAGGTATGACTACCTATGTAACCGCTACCACCTGTTACCAAAACTCGCATATTTCGCTCCATTGGGCTTATGGTATGTAATAACCATAGCATAACAGAGACGCGAAAAGTGTGACATGGGATAAAATAGTGGAATCGTTTACACTCGTTTTCACACTCGCTTTTACAATGACTCCGAGCATTCTAGATCAAAGAGATAGCGATGTATTGATGCAAGTTATCTGAAAAAGAGGAGGGCAGAGCCCTCCACGGTTAATCGACGTTGCTGAGAAGGTAGCGATAACCCTCACCGTCCGGCACAAACTCCAGGCGATGCGTGATGCAGGCGGGGGCATCTTCGGCATGGTGTGAAACGAACAGCAGCTGCGTTTCACCTTCGCTAATCAGCACGTCCACAAAGCGGCGGATAAGCTGTCGATTCAGCGGATCGAGTCCCTGCAGCGGTTCGTCGAGGATCAGAAGCGTGGGGTGTTTCACCAGCGCGCGAACGATCAGGGCCAGGCGCTGCTGCCCCCACGACAGACTATGAAACGGCGCGTCAGCGACCCGGTTGTCCATGCCCAGGATATCCAGCCACTGCTGGGCCAGCTTGTGCTGTTTGTCCGACACCGCCTGATAAATACCGATGGAATCAAAATACCCGGAAAGGATCACGTTGCGTAACGTGGTACTGACCCGGTAATCCAGATGCAGGCTGCTGCTGACGTAGCCGATATGTTTTTTAATATCCCAGATGGTTTCGCCGCTGCCGCGACGCCGACCAAACAGCGTCAGATCGTTGCTATAGCCCTGCGGGTGATCGCCGGTGATCAGGCTCAGCAGCGTGGATTTCCCCGCGCCGTTAGGGCCGACAATCTGCCAGTGTTCGCCGGGATTGACCGTCCAGCTTAGACGGTTGAGGATCGGGCGATCGTCATAAGAGACTATCCCATCCTGCAGCACGATGCGCGGCTGGTGGGGATCGAGCGCATGGCGGGCCGAAGGGGCGTCAGGTTCCGGGAGAGTAATTCCGTCGAGTTGTTCACTGTGCGCGAGCTGGGCAATGAGCGCCTGCTTGAGCAGCGCTGTTTTTTCACCGGTCTCGGTCAGGTTACAGTCGGCCAGTATGCCCGCGTGCTGAATAAAGTCCGGAATTTCATCGAAGCGGTTAAGCACCAAAACCAGGGTATATCCCTGCTGATTAAGCGACTCCAGCAGGGCCGCCAGCTGCGCACGGGACTGCACGTCAAGACCATCAAACGGTTCGTCGAGGATAAGCAGCTCGGGCTCGCTCATCAGCGCCTGGCAAAGCAGCGTTTTTCGCGTCTCGCCGGTAGAAAGGTATTTAAAGCGCCGGTTCAGCAGGGCGGTGATGCCGAACCGTTCTGCCAGGCGCTGACAGCGGGCGGGATCTTTCACCTCATCCTGAATAATTTCCGCCGTCGTACGGCCGGTATCTTCTTCGCCTGGGCTGAGCAAATCGGTGTTATTGCGCTGCCACTCCTCGCTTACCAGCTTTTGCAGCTGTTCAAATGACAGGCGCGTCAGGCGCGTAAAGTCGCTATGGTATTCGCCCTTGAGGAGAGGGAGTTCGCCGGCCAGCGCTCGGGCCAGCGCGGATTTACCGCTGCCGTTAGTGCCGACAAACGCCCAGCTTTCACCCGCGCGTATCGTCAAATCAGCAATCGTCAGCGTTCGGGTATCGCTAAGACGAAACGTGCCTTGCGAAATATGCAATGATGACATGATTTATCCCTGTTTTTGCAGCAATAGATATCAGGGATACGCACTGTCGGCGCGATTGTCAATGCGCTCAGCACAATGTGGCGATAATCACCCGGTCTGCGTTGAACCAGGCGGTAACGACAGAACCTTCTTCTAAACCGTCCGCTTCGCTAAGCGGTATCGTCGCGCAAAGCGGTTGTCCGTCTGCCAGGGTCATCAGCACTTCGCACTGCGCCTGGCCGCGTTCGATATGGCTAATTGCGCCCTGGAGCTGGTTATCGGCCGCCTTTGCGGCGTCGGGATCGCGAGTGATATTGACCCACGGCGCTTTCAGCAGCACCAGCACCTCTTTACCTTCATCGAGCTCAAGGCGCTCTGCGCTCTGCGCCGTTATTGCGGCCTTCAGACGGGTGGTGCCATCGGCAAGCAGGATCTCAATATGCTGCTGTACCTGGAGATTGTCGCGCGCTGTCACCGTACCAAACCACTGGTTGCGGGCGCTGGTTTGTAACGAGAAGCGGGAAATGGCGGCCAGCAAGCTGTCCAGCGGAACGTTATCGTCGTCGCTCAACACATCAAACGCCTTTTGCTGGATCTGGGCCAGCAGATCGTAAAGCTGAATAAGGCGCTGGCCGTAACGCGTCACGATTGCACCGCCGCCGCCTTTGCCGCCTGTGGCTCTGTCCACCAGCGGCTGTTCACTCAGGGTGTTCATTTCGTTGATGGCGTCC
Organism: Enterobacter sp. 61D5; assembly: GCF_034107965.1. Lineage (NCBI taxonomy): Bacteria > Pseudomonadati > Pseudomonadota > Gammaproteobacteria > Enterobacterales > Enterobacteriaceae > Enterobacter > Enterobacter sp. 61D5. The sequence goes on along the minus strand of NZ_JAWNFK010000014.1, from coordinate 177,927 downwards.
CAGGCGCTTTTGTAGCTGATGCCCGCGTTTTTCGCCCCCTGGCTAATTGAGCCCGTTTGTTCTATTTGTTTAAGCAGGGCGATACGTCGCGGATCGGCGAAAAGCTTTTGCTGAAGTCGTAGAGTGAGAAGAATTTCGGCCTGCATAACAGTGTCCTGGCAAAAAGAGTATTGTGGCCTAAATGGTTCAAGGCGCAAAGGGTACCGCACAAAAGGGGATGTTTTTCTCACTTGAAAAGGTAGAATGAGCCATTCACAATATCTGGAGAAAACCATGTTAGAGTTGTTGAAAAGTCTGGTATTCGCCGTGATCATGGTACCAGTAGTGATGGCCATCATCCTCGGTGCCATCTACGGCCTGGGTGAAGTGTTCAACGTCTTTTCGAACATTGGTCACAAAGACCAGGCTAAAAAGCAGCATTGATTCCCCACAAAACGCCCGGCGAGTCCGGGCGTTTTGGTCTCAAGATTTTCCCGTTTACGCCGATATTATTTAACGCATCACACCGGTTTACCCCTTCAGCGGTACGATTAAACGCTGGGATCTCCCTGACGTTATCGTTATATTAATATGTATATAACGCTACTCACAGGAGTTACAGATGGCACGTTCATGGGTACGCCTTTTTGCAGGGGCAACGCTGACGCTTTCACTTACCGGACACGCGCTGGCGGACGAAGGTAAAATCACGGTCTTTGCGGCGGCGTCGCTGACCAACGCGCTGCAGGATATCGCGGCGGCATATAAGAAAGATAAAAATGTCGAGGTGGTCTCCTCTTTTGCCTCTTCCTCTACGCTGGCGCGCCAGATAGAAGCGGGCGCACCGGCGGATCTGTTCATCTCGGCTGACCAGAAGTGGATGGATTACGCGGCGGAGAAGAAATCGATTGATGCCACATCCCGCGAAACGCTGCTGGGGAATAGCCTGGTTGTCGTGGCGCCAAAAGCCAGCGCGCAGGCGGACATCACCATCAACAAACAGACCAACTGGACGAGCCTGCTGAACGGTGGCCGTCTGGCGGTGGGCGACCCGGAGCACGTTCCGGCCGGGATTTATGCCAAAGAAGCGCTGCAAAAGCTGGGCGCATGGGAGACATTGTCACCGAAACTGGCCCCGGCGGAAGACGTGCGCGGCGCTCTGGCGCTGGTAGAGCGCAATGAAGCCCCGCTGGGCATTGTGTATGGCTCTGATGCCGTTGCCAGTAAAGGGGTAAAAGTGGTCGCAACGTTCCCGGAAGACTCCCATAAGAAAGTGGAATATCCTGTTGCGATTGTTGATGGACATAAAAATGCGGCCGTGACGGCCTTCCGCGATTACCTGAAAGGGCCGGAGGCGTCCGCAATCTTTAAACGTTATGGATTTACGACTCACTGATGATATTGACCGATCCTGAATGGCAGGCTGTTCTGCTGAGCCTTAAAGTCTCTTCCCTGGCGGTTGCGCTGAGTTTGCCCTTTGGGATCTTCTTTGCCTGGCTACTGGTTCGCTGTCAGTTTCCCGGCAAAACGCTGCTCGACAGCGTGCTTCATCTTCCGCTCGTTTTGCCGCCCGTGGTGGTCGGTTACCTGCTGCTGATTTCGATGGGGCGACGCGGTTTTATCGGCGAGAAGCTCTACGAATGGTTTGGGCTGACGTTTGCGTTTAGCTGGCGCGGTGCGGTGCTGGCGGCGGCGGTGATGTCATTCCCGCTGATGGTGAGGGCGATACGCCTCGCGCTGGAAGGCGTGGATATGAAGCTCGAACAGGCAGCCCGCACGCTGGGCGCAGGGCGCTGGCGCGTCTTTTTCACCATCACGCTACCCCTTACGCTACCGGGCATTATTGTCGGGACGGTGCTGGCCTTCGCCCGCTCGCTGGGAGAGTTTGGCGCGACGATCACCTTTGTGTCGAACATCCCCGGCGAGACGCGAACCATCCCGTCGGCAATGTATACTCTGATTCAAACGCCGGGCGGTGAAGGCGCGGCGGCGCGGCTGTGTATTATTTCAATTGTGCTGGCGCTGGTATCGCTGATGGTGTCTGAATGGCTGGCGCGGCTCAGCCGCCAGCGGATGGGGAAATAAGCATGCTGGAACTCCATTTCACCCAGACGCTGGGAAACCATACCCTGACGCTTAACGAGACGCTGCCGGCAAGCGGAATCACCGCTATCTTTGGCGTGTCGGGGGCGGGAAAAACGTCGCTGATTAATGCCATCAGCGGCCTGACCCGCCCGCAGTCTGGCCGTATTGTCCTGAATGACCGCGTCCTGAATGACGTGGAGAACAAAATTTACCTCTCGCCGGATAAACGCCGCATCGGCTATGTTTTCCAGGACGCGCGCCTGTTCCCGCACTACAGCGTGCGCGGCAACCTGCGTTACGGCATGGCGAAAAGCATGGCCGGGCAGTTTGATAAGCTGGTGACGCTTTTAGGCATTGAACCTCTGCTCGACAGGCTGCCATCCTCGCTTTCCGGCGGAGAAAAACAGCGTGTGGCCATTGGCCGCGCGTTGCTGACCGCCCCCGAGCTGCTGCTGCTCGACGAACCGCTGGCCTCGCTCGATATTCCGCGTAAACGCGAACTTCTGCCTTATCTACAGCGCCTGACGCGGGAAATTAATATTCCTATGCTCTACGTCAGCCATTCGCTGGATGAGATCCTCCATCTGGCCGACAAGGTGCTGGTGCTGGAAGAGGGCAGCGTGAAGGCCTTCGGCAACCTGGAAGAGGTGTGGGGCAGCAGCGTCATGCACCCGTGGTTACCCCGGGAACAGCAGAGCAGCATTCTTAAAGTGAGCGTTCTGGAACATCATCCGCACTACGCGATGACCGCCCTGGCGCTGGGCGACCAGCATCTGTGGGTCAATAAGATCGACAAACCGCTACAGTCCGCGCTGAGAATTCGCATCCAGGCGTCGGATGTCTCGCTGGTGCTGCAGCCGCCGCTGCAAACCAGTATTCGAAATATTCTGCGCGCCAAAGTCGCGGAGTGTTTTGATGATAACGGGCAGGTGGAAGTGAAGCTTGAAGTCGGCAGCAGGACGCTCTGGGCGCGCATCAGCCCTTGGGCGAGGGATGAGTTAGGGATCAAACCCGGCCTGTGGCTTTACGCGCAAATTAAGAGCGTCTCGATCACCGCCTGATTACAGCAGGTGGGTATAAATGTACTGTGCGATGCTGTCGGTGGTGTTGTCACCAATCACCACGTTGGCGCGGGATTTGACCGCGTCGTCGGCATTGCCCATCGCCACGCCGGTACCGGCGGCTTCCAGCATGCTAATGTCGTTGTAGTTGTCGCCGAAGGCGATCACGTCACGCATCGACCCGCCCTGAGATTCCACATACTGCGTCAGGCGCTTGCCTTTGCTGTTGCCTTTGCGGGCAATGTCCACCTGGTCATGCCAGGACCATTCGCACTCCAGACCCAGCGTTTGTTCCACGTGTTTTGCGAAGGTATTCAGTTTGGTGGTGTCTTCATCGGTCAGGGCGAATTTCCAGATTGCCTCAACCTCCTGGGCTGCCTGACGCAGGGAGGAAACCTGGGTAAAGACCGGACGCTGCGCTTCAGGCAGGGACAACGCCCAGTTGCTGGTGCGCACCACATGGCCAGTAGGGCGCTCGTACACCATCGCGTTATCCACGTACATCAGGCCGTGAACGGCATGCTCATCCAGAAGATCGATCAGCTGCAGCGCCTGGGGAACCGGCAGCGGGTCGGATTCTAAAACCTTTTTTGCCTGATAATCATACAAATAAGTGCCATTACAACAAATTGCAGGTGTATCTAACGCCAGTGCCTGATAAAAAGGGTGAATGGCAACGTGATGTCGACCCGTTACGATAAGGAGTTGATATCCCACTTCCTGCGCGCGTTTTAGCGCCTCAAGGGAGGAGGGGAGAAGGGTTTTTTGCGGCGTCAGTAAGGTACCGTCTAAATCCAGAGCAATCACACGCGAGGTCATCTGTTTTCCCGGGTTAATATTGAATTTACGTTTTGATGGGATGGTACACCGAGAGGCGAACGCTTCAAAACTCCTGTCGACAATTCAGCATTCACCGTCAAAAGTTAACTACTTTCATGCGCAGTGAGGAGTGAATATTCATGAAACAAACCGTTTATACCGCCAGTCCTGAAAGCCAGCAGATCCACGTCTGGCGTTTAAATACCGAAGGGACACTCACGCTGGTTCAGATTGTTGATGTGCCAGGCCAGGTGCAACCGATGGTCATCAGCCCGGATAAACGTTTCTTGTACGTGGGTGTGCGCCCGGAGTTCCGCGTGCTGGCCTATCGCATTTCTCCGGACGATGGTGCGCTGACGTACACTGCCGAAGCACCGTTGCCGGGCAGCCCAACCCATATCTCGACCGATCGTAAAGGCAACTTTGTCTTCAGCGGCTCTTATAACGCGGGCTGCGTCAGCGTAACGCGTCTGGAAGATGGTATTCCGGTCGAAACCGTGGATGTGGTGGAAGGGCTTGAAGGCTGCCACTCGGCGAATATCTCTCCGGATAATCGCACGCTGTGGGTGCCTGCCCTGAAGCAGGATCGTATCTGCCTGTTCACCCTGAGCGACGATGGTCATCTGGTGGCGCAGAATCCTGCCGAAGTGACTACCGTTGAAGGTGCCGGCCCGCGCCATATGGTCTTCCATCCGAACCAGCAGTACGCCTACGTGGTCAATGAGCTGAACAGCTCTGTGGACGTATGGGAGCTGAAAGATCCAAACGGTCAGATTGAGTGCGTGCAGACGCTGGACATGATGCCGTCTGACTTCTCCGACACCCGCTGGGCGGCGGATATCCACATTACGCCAAATGGCCGCCATCTGTACGCCTGTGACCGTACCTCCAGCCTGATTACCGTCTTTAGCGTATCTGAAGACGGCAGCGTGCTGGCGATTGAAGGGTTCCAGCCAACGGAAACCCAGCCGCGCGGCTTTAATATCGATCACAGCGGTAAATACCTGATTGCGGCGGGGCAGAAATCCCACCACATCGCGCTGTATGAAATTAAAGGCGAGCAGGGGTTATTGGAAGAGAAAGGACGTTACGCCGTAGGCCAGGGGCCAATGTGGGTCGTGGTCAACGCTCACTAAGCGGCTAAAAACAAAAAACCTCGCGAATGCGAGGTTTTTTTATGCCCGGTGGCAGTGCGTCTACCGGGCCTACGGGTTATGTATGCCGGGTAAGGCGAAGCCGCCACCCGGCAAAACATCTTACTGCTTCGGCTCAGCAACCACTTTGCTACCCAGACCGCGGTTGTTGTATTCCCACATGCGGTTGAAGTTAGCGTCGTTCAGGTTGCGCAGCACGTTCCCTTTATCATCCACCGCGCCGGTATTGCCAGAGAATGGACGTTTGGAGATCGCGGCATCAGCCCACGGCTTCGCCATGTTGAAGCCTTCGTTGATCACGCTGTCGCGGATCACGACCTGACCGTTGGTCGCAGAGTCCACGTCCAGGGAGCGTCCCAGCTGCGCCACGCCGTCACCGGCAGCATTAAAGCGGCTGTTCACGGCCAGGAAGCCGTAGAAGAGGTTAGACTGGGTTGCCGGAGCAAACACGTAACCTTCCTGCTGAGTACGTGAGTTCACCACGCGGAAATCGGTATTATCAAACACCACCGCGCCGCGACCGGACACCAGATCCACGTCACCTTCAACGTAGCTGTTGGTCACCAGGGTACGGGTCAGGCGGTTATTCTGCAGGGTGTTCTGCACACCGCTGTTGGTCACGAAGAAGGTGTTCTGACGGCCCAGAATGTTGACGTTATTAATCTGCACCTTATCGCCATCGCTACGCAGCGCAACGGCCTGGTGGCTTCCGGCATCCACGCTGTCGCCCAGGGTATTCTGAATGGTCAGGTTCTGCAGCTGCAGACCGTTATTCTGAGACCAGAACACCGCCGAGCACATCACGCCAATGGTGGCGGAACGCTTGCTCTGGCAGTTATCAAACATATACCACGCCGGTTTGCCCGGCATATATTTACCGGCCGTGTTCACCAGGTGACGCCAGGTGTTGCTGTCGATTTCGGAATCAATCGCCAGGCCAATTTTTACGTCGATCGCTTTTTCGCCCAGACCGTAAAGCGTAATGCTGCCAGGGGCCGCCGGAACATACACGGTGCCTTCATATTCACCCGGCAGGATCGCGATGTACTGGCGAGACGCGCTGTGTTTAGTGATGGCAGCATCAACCGCAGCCTGAATAGAGGTATGCGTTACGCCCTGCGCACCCGCCGGGCCAACCACGAAGTCCGGCTGTTTAGGGAGATTGATAGAAGACGGTGTCCACGGCGCAGCGTTAGGATCCATCGCCGAGAAGTAGTGCGCACGATCGAAGTTCTTCGCTTCATCAGCGGACAAAATCGGGCGGGAGGCGGTACCGGGCGCAACCTGCTCAGAAGGGCGCTGATCCGGTGGTGTTGAACTGCATGCGGATAAGGTCACGCCAAAGGCGAGTGCTAACGCCAGACGGGAAATCCTGGAAATGTTCAAGGTAGAGCTCCTGGGTATGCAAGTCTTAAACGGGATAGACGAAATAGCCTGCTTTTTTATACTAAGTTGAGCGAAACGGGAAGATAAAAAGGGTAAAAGTTGCATTTTTAGCCCCGGAGCGGCAGGTAAGTGATCACAAATAAATAACATTTTCAGTCAAGGCGGTTGACAGTAGACGGTGGATGCAAATAAATGTCTATACAACCTAAGACAAGTGGAATGCCCCATGCAGCAGATTCATCCCGACGATGTAATATGGCGAAATGCGCGACTGGCTACGATGGCGCCGGACATACCTGCGCCTTATGGACTGAAAGAGCAACACGCCCTGGTCGTGCGCGGCCACACTATTCTGGCCGCGATCCCTGAATCTGAAATTCCTTCCGGACACCGTCACTGTGTCGATCTTCAGGGACGTCTGGTCACGCCTGGCCTGATTGACTGCCACACCCACCTGGTATTTGGCGGCGACCGCGCGGCGGAGTGGGAGCAGCGTCTGAACGGCGTCTCTTATCAAACCATCAGCGCCCAGGGGGGCGGGATTAACGCTACCGTGACGGCGACGCGCAGCAGCTCAGCCGAAACCTTGCTGAAACTGGCGCAGCAGCGGCTCCAGCGTCTCATGAATGAAGGCGTAACGACCGTTGAAATCAAATCGGGATACGGGCTTAACGCCGAGGCCGAAGAGAAGATGCTGCAGGTTGCCCGCCAGCTGGGCCTCAATAATCCGATCGATATCAGCCCAACGCTGCTGGCGGCCCATGCGGTTCCGCCGGAATACCGGCAGGATCCGGATGCCTACCTCACGCTGGTCTGCGAGCAGATACTGCCCATGCTGTGGCAAAAAGAGTTATATGAAGCAGTCGACGTGTTTTGTGAAAACGTCGGCTTTACCCCGTCGCAAACCGAACGCCTCTTCAAGGCCGCCGCCGCGCTGGGTATCCCGGTGAAAGGGCATGTCGAACAGCTGTCGAATCAGGGCGGCGCGGCGCTGGTCAGCCAGTATAAGGGCCTTTCCGCCGATCATATTGAGTATCTCGACGACGCAGGCGTTCAGGCAATGGCGGAAAGCGGCACGGTTGCCGTCCTGTTGCCGGGTGCGTTCTATTTTCTTCAGGAGCGCCAGCGCCCGCCGGTTGAACAGCTCAGAAAACAGGGTGTGCCGATGGCTGTCGCCACCGACTATAACCCCGGCACCAGCCCGTTTGCGAGCCTGCACCTGGCGATGAACATGGCCTGCGTCCAGTTTGGCCTGACCCCGGAAGAAGCCTGGGCTGGCGTCACGCGCAATGCCGCGCAGGCGCTGGGCCGTGGCGCAACCCACGGGCAGCTGCGGGAAGGGTTTGTCGCTGATTTTATCGTCTGGGATGCTCATCATCCGGTTGAGATGGTCTACGAGCCGGGACGCAATCCGCTGTATCAACGTATTTTCCGTGGGGAGGCAGTATGAGGTTATGGCGGCCCGTAGCTAAAACCGTCTGGCAGGGGCGCGACGACAGCGCCGAGGCCAGCAGTGCAAAGCGCATTTTCCAGACGATAAAGCAGCAGGGCCAGTTCACGCCGCTTTCATCCGGCATCGCGCTGATAGGCTTTGAATGTGATGAAGGGGTAAAACGCAATCAGGGCAGGCCCGGCGCAGTGCATGCACCGGATATGCTGCGAAAAGCGCTGGCAAATATGGCAAGCCATCAGGGGCATGACCGGCTGGCGGATATGGGCTCGGTGTACGTTGAAGGCGGCGAGCTGGAAGCGGCGCAGCGGGCGTTAAGCGATGCCGTCACCGCCTGTCAGCAGTCCGGGATGCGGACGCTGGTGTTTGGCGGCGGGCACGAAACCGCCTGGGCGCACGGTCGCGGCGTGCTGGACGCCTTCCCGAACGAGCGGGTTGTCATTATCAACCTTGATGCCCATCTCGATCTGCGCAAGGCTGACCGGGCCACATCCGGCACCCCGTTTCGCCAGCTGGCGCGCTACTGCGATGAGCGCGGGCGGGAATTTCACTATGCCTGCCTTGGCGTGAGCCGGGCGGCGAACACGCTGGCGCTGTGGGATGAGGCCGAACGCCTGAACGTCACGCTGGTGGAAGATCTCCATTTCAGGCGCGATGCGCTATCCGCGCTGGAAAGGGTGCTGGCGCAGGCCGATCGTATCTATCTGACGATCGACCTTGACGTCCTGCCCGCCAGCGAAATGCCTGCCGTGTCCGCACCGGCTGCGTTAGGCATACCGGCGCTGGATCTTCTCCCGGTTATCGAACAAATCTGCCGTAGCGGTAAGCTACAGGCCGCCGATCTGGTAGAGTTTAACCCGCAGTACGATCGGGACGGGCAGGGCGCTAAGCTCGCCGCCCGCCTGGCCTGGCAAATTGCTCACTGGTGGGCATAACACTATTCAAGGAGTCACGATGTTTTCACGCTCACCTCTGCCGCAGTCGAGCCCTCCCGCGCCTTTCTATGAAAAGGTGAAGCAGGCAATTAGCGAAAAAATCGCTACCGGCGTCTGGCGGCCGCACGATCGCATTCCTTCGGAGGCCGAGCTGGTGGCGCAGTTTGGTTTTAGCCGGATGACCGTCAACCGGGCGCTGCGCGAGCTGACCGACGAAGGGCTTCTGGTGCGCCTGCAGGGCGTGGGGACGTTTGTGGCGGAACCGAAAGGACAGTCGGCGCTGTTTGAAATCCGCAGCATTGCGGACGAGATAGCCGCGCGTAATCATCAGCACCGCTGTGAGGTGCTGGTGCTCGAAGAGACCCAGGCCAGCGCCGAGCAGGCCACGGAGCTTAACGTCAAGGAGGGAAGCCGCATTTTCCACTCCGTGATGGTGCATTTCGAAAACGACATTCCGGTGCAGATTGAAGATCGCTGCGTTAACGCTGAGCGGATACCGGACTATCTGAACCAGGATTACACCCAGACCACGCCGCATGCCTATCTCTCGCTCGTCGCACCGCTGACGGAAGGGGAGCACATTGTGGAGGCCGTGCGCGCCACGCCGCAGGAATGCGAAAGGCTACGCATTAAAGAGCACGATCCGTGCCTGCTGATCCGCCGCCGAACCTGGTCCTCGTCGCACATTGTGTCGCATGCCCGACTGCTTTTCCCGGGGAATCGCTACCGGCTGCAGGGCCACTTCATGTCATAAGTTTTATAAGCGTGATCGCTAACGCAATATAACAAAATTGTATCTTTTTTGTTAAATCTGACCTTGTGTGTGCTTGTCTATACAAGTATATCTAAATGCATCATCTGTCCCCTATGAGGAGCACACAATGTCGTCAGGTAAATACCGCCAGCAGGACGTCCGCGCCGCGCGCGGCACCACGCTTACCGCCAAAAGCTGGCTCACCGAAGCCCCGCTGCGCATGTTGATGAACAACCTCGACCCTGAGGTGGCGGAGAACCCCCACGAGCTGGTGGTCTACGGCGGCATAGGCCGCGCCGCGCGTAACTGGGAATGCTATGACGCAATTGTAAAATCCCTGACCGAACTCGAAAACGACGAAACCCTGCTGGTACAGTCCGGCAAGCCGGTTGGCGTGTTCAAAACGCACAAAAACGCGCCGCGCGTGCTGATCGCTAACTCTAACCTCGTGCCGCACTGGGCTACCTGGGAACACTTCAACGAACTGGACGCGAAAGGGCTGGCGATGTATGGCCAGATGACCGCGGGGAGCTGGATCTACATCGGCAGCCAGGGGATCGTGCAGGGCACCTACGAAACCTTCGTGGAAGCCGGTCGCCAGCACTACAACGGCTCGCTGAAAGGCCGCTGGGTATTGACCGCGGGTCTTGGCGGCATGGGCGGCGCGCAGCCGCTGGCCGCCACGCTTGCCGGCGCGTGCTCGCTGAACATTGAGTGCCAGCAGAGCCGCATTGATTTCCGTCTGCGTACCCGCTACGTCGATGAGCAGGCAACCGATCTGGACGATGCGCTGGCTCGCATCAAAAAATACACCTCCGAAGGCAAAGCGGTGTCGATTGCCCTGTGCGGCAACGCGGCGGACATTCTCCCGCAGCTCGTCGCCCGCGGCGTACGTCCGGATCTGGTCACCGACCAGACCAGCGCCCATGACCCGCTGCACGGTTATCTGCCAAAAGGCTGGACGTGGGAAGAATATCAGCAAAAAGCGGAAACCGACCCGGAAGGCACGGTGCTTGCCGCGAAACGCTCCATGGCCGAGCACGTCTCCGCCATGCTGGCCTTCAGCCAGATGGGCATTCCGACCTTTGACTACGGCAACAACATCCGCCAGATGGCGAAAGAGATGGGCGTGAATAACGCCTTTGACTTCCCGGGCTTCGTTCCTGCCTATATTCGCCCGCTGTTCTGCCGCGGCATCGGTCCGTTCCGCTGGGTTGCCCTGTCCGGCGACCCGGAGGACATCTACAAAACTGACGCCAAAGTGAAGGAGATCGTCGCCGACGACGAACACCTGCATCGCTGGCTGGACATGGCTCGCGAGCGCATTAACTTCCAGGGCCTGCCGGCGCGTATCTGCTGGGTAGGGCTGGAGTGGCGGCAAAAACTCGGCCTCGCCTTCAACGAAATGGTGCGCAGCGGTGAAGTCTCCGCGCCGATCGTCATCGGCCGCGACCACCTGGACTCCGGCTCCGTCGCCAGCCCGAACCGCGAAACCGAAGCCATGCGCGACGGCTCGGATGCGGTCTCCGACTGGCCGTTGCTGAACGCTCTGCTGAATACCGCCAGCGGCGCGACCTGGGTGTCGCTGCACCACGGCGGCGGCGTGGGGATGGGCTTCTCCCAGCATTCCGGGATGGTCATCGTCTGCGACGGAACCGATGAAGCCGCCGCGCGTATCGCTCGCGTACTGCACAACGACCCGGCAACCGGCGTGATGCGTCACGCGGATGCGGGTTACGAAATTGCCATTGACTGTGCCAAAGAGCAGGGCCTTAACCTGCCGATGATCCCTGCCACACAAGGAAAGCATTAATGAACGCATTAACACTCACTCCCGGCTCGCTGACGCTCAAGCAGCTGCGTAACGTCTGGCGTAAACCGGTCACCCTTTCGCTGGATGCAAGTGCCCACGCCGCCATTAACGACAGCGTCGCCTGCGTCGAAGCCATCGTTGCCGAAGGGCGCACGGCCTACGGGATTAACACCGGCTTTGGCCTGCTGGCGCAGACCCGCATCGCGACACACGATCTGGAAAACTTACAGCGTTCGCTGGTGCTGTCACACGCGGCGGGCGTGGGTCAGCCGCTGGATGATGAGATTGTCCGTCTGATGATGGTGCTCAAAATCAACAGCCTGGCCCGCGGCTTCTCAGGCATTCGACTGAGCGTGATTCAGGCGCTGATGGCGCTGGTCAATGCGGAAGTCTATCCGTGGATCCCGGCAAAAGGTTCCGTCGGCGCATCCGGCGATCTTGCGCCGCTGGCGCACATGTCGCTGCTGCTGCTGGGGGAAGGCAAAGCGCGCTGGCAGGGCGAGTGGTTTCCTGCGAAAGAGGCGCTGAAAAAAGCCGGGTTAAACCCAATCACCCTGGCGGCGAAAGAGGGGCTGGCGCTGCTGAACGGCACGCAGGCATCGACCGCTTTCGCGCTGCGCGGCCTGTTTGAAGCGGAAGATCTGTTTGCCTCGGCGGTGGTGTGCGGTGCGCTGACCACCGAAGCCGTGCTGGGCTCGCGTCGCCCGTTCGATGCCCGCATCCACGAGGTGCGCGGTCAGCGCGGGCAGATTGATGCCGCCGCGATGTACCGTCACGTGCTTACCGACACCAGCGAGATCGCGGATTCACACCACAACTGCGAAAAGGTGCAGGATCCCTATTCCCTGCGCTGCCAGCCGCAGGTGATGGGCGCGTGTCTGACGCAGCTGCGTCAGGCGGCAGAAGTGCTGCTGGTGGAGGCCAACGCGGTGTCCGACAACCCGCTGGTGTTCGCCCAGGAAAACGAGGTGGTTTCCGGAGGCAACTTCCACGCCGAGCCGGTGGCAATGGCGGCGGATAATATCGCCCTGGCGATTGCCGAAGTCGGCGCGTTGTCCGAGCGCCGCATCGCGCTGATGATGGATAAACATATGTCCCAGCTGCCGCCGTTCCTCGTGCGTAACGGCGGGGTCAACTCGGGCTTTATGATTGCCCAGGTGACCGCGGCGGCGCTGGCGAGCGAGAACAAAGCCCTGTCGCACCCGCACAGCGTGGACAGCCTGCCAACGTCAGCTAACCAGGAAGATCACGTTTCGATGGCACCGGCTGCCGGACGTCGTCTCTGGGAAATGGCCTCCAACACCCGCGGCGTGCTGGCTGTGGAGTGGCTGGCGGCATGTCAGGGTGTCGATCTGCGTGAAGGGCTAAAATCCAGCCCGCTGCTGGAGCAGGCGCGTCATGCGCTGCGCGAGCACGTATCGCACTACGATGACGACCGCTTCTTTGCGCCGGATATTGATAAGGCGATGCAGCTTCTGGAAGAGGGAAGCCTTGTAGGACTGCTACCTTCAGTGCTGTGATTTTTTGCCCTAACCCTCTCCCACAGGGAGAGGGAATTGCCCGGTTTTCTCCCTCTCCTTGTGGGAGAGGGCCGGGGTGAGGGCATCAGCCCGCACTATTATGAATACATCGCCGTAATCGACGCGCTGCCAAGCGAATGGAAATGCACGTTAAAGCCCACCATCGCGCCGCTCGCCCCTTCATCGACCTCAATCTTCTCCACATCCAGCGCGTGCACCGTGAAGATATAGCGGTGGGTTTCCCCTTTTGGCGGCGCCGCGCCGCCGTAGCCCGCTTTACCAAAATCGGTGCGCGTCTGAATGGCACCTTCAGGCAGGGCAACCAGGCCTGAACCGGAGCCCTGCGGCAGGACGCGCGTGTCGGCAGGCAGGTTCGCCACAATCCAGTGCCACCAGCCGGAGCCGGTAGGCGCATCCGGGTCGTAGCAGGTCACGACAAAGCTTTTGGTTCCGGCCGGAACCTCGTCCCACGCCAGGTGCGGGGAGATATTGTCTCCCTGATACCCCATGCCGTTGAATACGTGGCGTTCCGGCAGTTTTTCACCGTCGCGCAGATCTTTACTGATGATTTTCATACGGTTTACCCTCGTTGATCGCTCGTTCAGCAAGTGTAATGCATAGGGTTACATCGTGAAATGCGCGGGAATGTTAACGGCTGTTACAACCGCGTCGGTTAATTTTCGAAGCTGCTCAGGCGTTATACTGTACGGCGGCATCAGGTAGATAAGCTTGCCGAAAGGCCGCACCCAGACGCCCTGCTCAACGAAGAAGCGCTGCAGCGCCGCCATATTCACCGGATGGGTGGTTTCAATCACGCCGATGGCGCCCAGCACGCGCACGTCCGCCACGAAATTCGCGCCCGAGGCGGCGCTCAGCTCGTCTTTCAGCTGCGCCTCAATCGCCGCAACCTGCGTCTGCCACTCGCCGCTCTCCAGAATGGCGAGGCTTTCGCTTGCGACGGCGCAGGCCAGCGGGTTGCCCATAAACGTCGGGCCGTGCATAAAGCAGCCCGCCTCGCCGTCGCTGATGGTGTCGGCAACCTGACGGGTCGTGAGCGTGGCGGAGAGCGTCATGGTGCCGCCGGTCAGCGCTTTACCCAGACACAGAATATCCGGGGCGATACCCGCATGCTCGCAGGCAAACAGCCTGCCGGTGCGGCCAAAGCCGGTGGCGATCTCATCGGCAATCAGCAGAATGCCCTCGCGGTCGCACATCCTGCGAATGCGTCTCAGCCATTCCGGATGGTACATCCGCATTCCGCCTGCGCCCTGCACAATCGGCTCCAGGATCACGGCGGCGATTTCATGGCGATGCGCCGCCATCAGCCGGGCGAAACCGATCATGTCCATCTCGTTCCACTCGCCGCCGAAACGGCTCTGCGGGGCCGGGGCGAACAGGTTTTCCGGCAGGTAGCCCTTCCACAGGCTGTGCATGGAGTTGTCCGGATCGCACACCGACATCGCCCCGAAGGTATCCCCGTGATAGCCGTTGCGGAAGGTGAGGAAGCGCTGGCGCGTTTCACCCTTCGCGTGCCAGTACTGCAGCGCCATTTTCATCGCCACTTCCACCGCCACGGAGCCGGAATCGGCCAGGAAAACGCACTCCAGCGATTCAGGCGTCATCGCCACCAGGCGACGGCATAAATCTACCGCGGGCTGATGGGTGATTCCGCCAAACATCACGTGCGACATCTGGTCAATCTGGGCCTTCATCGCCGCATTCAGACGCGGGTGGTTGTACCCGTGAATGGCCGCCCACCACGAAGACATCCCGTCAACGAGCTGTTCGCCGCTGGCGAGGTGCAGCTCGCAGCCGTGGGCCGAGGCCACCGGATAAACGGGAAGAGGGCGGGTAGTGGAGGTGTAAGGGTGCCAGATATGCTGCTTGTCGAAGGCGAGATCGTCCTGGGTCATAATCGACTTGTAAACCATTTTGAAAAGTTTTAGGTTTACGAGTATAAACCGAACCGAAAATTAACAAAACCCTTTGGAGAAGCCCGATGGCTCACCACGCACGCTGGACGATGTCGCAAGTCACTGAATTATTCAATAAACCTTTCCTTGAGCTGATGTTCGAAGCCCAACAGGTGCATCGTCAGCACTTCGATCCGCGCCATGTTCAGGTCAGCACGCTGCTGTCGATCAAAACCGGTGCCTGTCCTGAAGACTGCAAATATTGCCCGCAGAGCGCGCGCTACAAAACCGGCCTGGAGTCCGAACGGCTGATGGAAGTGGAGCAGGTGCTCGACTCCGCTCGCAAGGCGAAAAACGCCGGTTCAACCCGCTTCTGCATGGGCGCAGCGTGGAAGAACCCGCACGACCGCGACATGCCGTATCTGGAGCAGATGGTGAAGGGCGTGAAGGAGATGGGCCTCGAAGCCTGTATGACGCTCGGCACGCTGAACGAGGAGCAGGCGCAGCGCCTCTCCGCCGCAGGGCTGGACTACTACAACCATAACCTCGACACCTCGCCGGAATTTTACGGCAACATCATCACCACGCGGACCTATCAGGAGCGTCTGGACACGCTGGATAAGGTGCGCGACGCGGGGATCAAGGTCTGCTCGGGCGGAATTGTCGGCTTAGGCGAAACGGTGAAAGACCGCGCGGGCCTGCTGCTGCAGCTGGCAAACCTGCCGACCCCGCCGGAAAGCGTGCCGATCAACATGCTGGTGAAGGTTAAGGGAACGCCGCTGGCGGACAACGACGACGTGGATGCGTTTGATTTTATCCGCACCATCGCGGTGGCGCGCATCATGATGCCGACCTCTTTCGTGCGCCTCTCTGCTGGTCGCGAGCAGATGAACGAGCAGACCCAGGCGATGTGCTTTATGGCCGGAGCCAACTCCATCTTCTACGGCTGCAAGCTGCTGACCACACCGAACCCGGAAGAGGACAAAGACGTTCAGCTGTTCCGCAAGCTGGGGCTTAACCCACATCAGACCGAAGTGCTGACGGGCGATAACGAGCAACAGCAGCAGCTGGAGCAGCAGATTTTCAACGCCGACACCGACCAGTTCTACAACGCGGCAGCCGTATGACCTGGCAGGCACGCATTAATACCGCGCTGGACGAACGCCGGGCGGCAGAGGCTTTTCGCGTTCGCAGGGTGGTGGAAAACGGCGCGGGCCGTTTTCTTACCCGCGAGGGGCGGCAGTTTTGTAATTTCTCCAGCAACGACTATCTCGGGCTGAGCCAGCATACTGCCATCATCCGCGCCTGGCAGCAGGGTGCGGAGCGGTTTGGCGTGGGCAGCGGCGGCTCGGGACACGTCAGCGGATATACCACCGCGCATCAGGCGCTGGAAGAGGCGCTTGCCGACTGGCTCGGCTACCCGCGCGCGCTGCTGTTCATCTCCGGCTTTGCCGCCAACCAGGCGGTCATTACCGCACTCATGGGAAAAGAGGACCGTATTGTCGCCGACCGCCTGAGCCACGCCTCGCTGCTGGAGGCGGCAAATTTAAGCCTGGCACAGCTGCGCCGCTTTGCCCATAACGATGCGGGGCAACTCGCCGCGCTGCTGGATAAACCCTGCGACGGACAGCAGCTGGCGGTCACCGAAGGCGTGTTCAGCATGGACGGCGACAGCGCGCCGCTTGCCGCGCTGCACGAGGCCGCAAAGCGGCAAAACGCCTGGCTGCTGGTTGACGATGCCCACGGCATTGGCGTAATGGGTGACGAAGGTCGCGGCAGCGCGCATCAGCAGAACGTAAAGCCGGAGCTGCTGATTGTCACATTCGGCAAAGGCTTTGGCGTCAGCGGCGCCGCCGTGCTGTGCAGCGAGTCCGTCGCCGACTATCTGCTGCAGTTTGCCCGACACCTGATCTACAGCACCAGCATGCCCCCGGCGCAGGCCGTGGCGCTGTCTGCGTCGCTGGCGGTGATCCGCAGCGCGGAAGGGGATGAGCGTCGTCAGCGGCTGGCAGAGCATATCTCCCGCTTCCGCAAGGGGTTAGCGGCGCTGCCCTTCCACAGCCTCGATTCGCAAAGCGCCATCCAGCCGGTGATTGTCGGCGAAAACGGCCGCGCGCTGGCGCTGGCACAGGCGCTGCGCGAGCGCGGCATGTGGGTGACCGCCATTCGCCCGCCAACGGTCCCGCCGGGCACCGCGCGGCTGCGTTTAACCCTGACGGCGGCGCATGAGGCTCGGGATATCCAGACGCTGCTGGAGGCGCTCCATGACGCCGGTGAATAAGCAGGCTGTTGCGGCGGCATTTGGCCGGGCCGCGCAGAGCTATTCGCAGCACGATGAGCTGCAGCGTCAGAGCGCGCAGGGGCTTCTGGCCGCGCTTGGCGAGAACCGTTTTCCGCAGGTGCTGGACGCCGGCTGTGGTCCCGGCAGCAACAGCCGCTACTGGCGCGGGGCGGGAAGCCAGGTCACGGCTATCGACCTCTCAGAGCAGATGCTCGACGAGGCGCGTCAGAGGCAGGCAGCGGATCGCTATCTGCTGGCGGATATCGAGGCGATCCCGCTGGCGGATGCGCAGTTCGATCTGGTCTGGAGTCATCTGGCGGTCCAGTGGTGCAGCAGCCTGCCGCAGGCCTTGCGCGAGCTTTATCGCGTGGCGCGACCGGGCGGGAAGGTGGCCTTTACTACCCTGCTGGAAAGTTCGCTGCCGGAGCTGAATCAGGCGTGGAAAGCGGTGGATGAGCAGCCGCACGCTAACCGCTTTTTATCGCATGACCAGGTGACGCAGGCGCTGTCAGGCTGGCGCTACCGCAGCACGGTGCAGACCATCACCCTCAATTTTAGCGATGCGTTCAGCGCGATGCGCTCGCTGAAGGGCATCGGGGCCACGCACCTGCATGCCGGGCGGGAAAAAAAACCGCTGACCCGCGGCCAGCTGCAGCGTCTGGAGCTGGCCTGGCCGCAGCAGCGGGGTCATTTCCCGCTCTCTTATCAACTTTTTCATGGGATTATCGAACGTGAGTGAACGTTATTTTGTCACCGGAACGGATACGGAAGTGGGCAAAACGGTGGCCAGCTCGGCGCTGCTGCAGGCGGCGCGAAAGCTTGGGAAAAACACCGCCGGATATAAGCCGGTTGCTTCCGGCAGCGAGATGACGGCGGAAGGGTTACGCAACACCGATGCGCTGGCGCTCCAGCGTAACAGCACGCGTGAACTTGCCTATTCAGCGGTCAATCCGTACACTTTTGCCGAGCCGACCTCGCCGCACATCATCAGCGCTGACGAAGGTCGTCCGATTGATTTCACCGTGCTGTCAGCCGGGTTACGGACGCTGGAAAGCCAGGCCGACTGGGTGCTGGTGGAAGGTGCAGGCGGCTGGTTTACGCCGCTTTCGGACACGCAGACGTTTGCTGACTGGGTGCAGGCCGAGCAGCTTCCGGTTATCCTTGTCGTTGGCGTGAAGCTGGGCTGTATTAACCATGCCATGTTGACCGCACAGGCCATTCAGCAGGCGGGATTGCCCCTGGCGGGCTGGATAGCCAACGACGTGGTTGCGCCGGGGAAACGACACCAGGAGTATCTGGCGACGCTCAGGCGCGTACTTCCCGCCCCGTGCCTCGGGGAAATTCCCTGGCTTGCTGACGGCGTGGAAAATGCCGACACCGGGCGTTATCTCGATCTCAGCGTCTTGCTTCCCGCGACATCCAGTGCGCGATAAGCTCGTCATCCAGCTCGTTAACGTGGCCCTGCGCCACGTTACGCCCGCGATAGAGCATGCAGAAACGGTCCGCAACCCGGCGGATAAACGACAGCTGCTGCTCCGCTAATAGCACCGTCATACCTAACTCCCGGTTTAAGCGCACCAGCAGCTGCCCCAGCTTCTGGGCGAAGCTGTGTCCTGCGCCGTGCAGAGGCTCATCGAGGATCAGCAGGTGCGGACGGTTCACCAGCGCATTAGCCAGCGCCAGCTGGTACTGGTCGTCCGGAGAGAGCGTGTTCGCACGGGCCTGTCGCAATGCGTAGAGCGCCGGAAACAGGTCGTAAACGTCACTTTTCGCTTCCGGGTTGGGTTTCCCCATCGCCCGCATGGCGATATGCAGATTCTCCTCAATCGTTAACTGGGAGAAGATCCGCCTGTCCTGAGGGACATAGCCTATCCCCGGTCCTGAGCGCTGTTCTGGCGGCAGGTTAAGCAAGTCTCGCGGCGGCGCGCCCGCCTCGTGCCAGATGATGCTGCCGCTTTCAACGGGCACTCTCCCGGCGATGCAATTCATAAGGGTGGTTTTCCCCATCCCCGGCAGGCCAACGACGCCTGTACACATCCCTCGCGGAAAATCCAAATTCACGTTCCATAGCGTATGTTGGCTTCCGTAAAACTGATTCACAGCACGCAGACTCAACATCTTTTTCTCCTTAAAAATGTGTGTAGGTGAGGCTCGTGTTTGAATCTGCAAAACCCCTGCCAGAAACCGAAAAGTGTTCAAAAAAACGGCTTTTTTAGGAATAAGTCACCAGAGAGGGGCTGAGAAAAAAGGGAATTGCACACCGACGGTGCTGGAGGTGGTGAGTTGTGGTGCAGAACCCGAAATGATGAAAATGTGAACAAGATCCCATCGGTTGGTTATGAATGACGCAACTGTTAATCATCAAAAAATAGCTATAAAAATTTTTTACTGCCGTCTCGTGGGAAAAACCGGGAATTTGCCGAGCGCCAGTCTGTATGGGCTGGAAGCAGTTATCCACTATTCCTGTGGATAACCATGTGCATTAGAGTTAGAAAACACGCGATAAGCGAGAGAAGACGCGGCTTACGCCCAAATTGGCGCGAAACGCGGCTTTAGAAAATATCGTTTATTATTTAAATGCTTAGATAAAAGCAATTCCCGTCATGAAAGTGTCACCCGTTGCCACAAAACTATCATTACCTGGCTTGACAAATGTTAAAAAAGAAAAAGTTCTGGGGATAACCTGATCTGACTGGTGTTTTATATTGTCACAGTCCAAATTTTGGCCGCTATCGCGCTAATCATTCAGGCGCTATGCTAAATATCCTGACATGTCACTGGTTTTTCATCCAGTATTTTTTACTGGCATTCCTGGCAACAACGAGTAAAATTACTCACCTGCCGCTTATAACGTCATCAGGTTGTCGCCCATGAGTAAACCGTTCAAATTGAATTCTGCTTTCCGTCCATCTGGCGATCAGCCTGAGGCGATCCGTCGTCTGGAAGAGGGGCTGGAAGACGGGCTGGCGCACCAGACGCTGCTGGGGGTAACCGGCTCGGGTAAAACGTTCACCATCGCCAACGTGATTGCGGATCTCCAGCGTCCAACGATGGTGCTGGCACCCAACAAAACCCTGGCCGCACAGCTTTACGGCGAGATGAAAGAGTTCTTCCCGGAAAACGCGGTGGAGTATTTCGTCTCCTACTACGACTACTACCAGCCTGAAGCCTACGTGCCGAGCTCTGACACCTTCATCGAGAAGGATGCCTCGGTGAACGAACACATCGAGCAGATGCGTCTGTCGGCCACGAAGGCGCTTCTGGAGCGTCGCGATGTGGTCGTCGTCGCGTCGGTTTCCGCGATCTACGGTCTGGGCGATCCGGATCTCTATCTCAAGATGATGCTGCACCTGACGCAGGGGATGATCATCGACCAGCGCGCCATCGTCCGTCGTCTGGCAGAGCTGCAGTACGCCCGTAACGATCAGGCGTTCCAGCGCGGGACTTTCCGGGTGCGTGGTGAAGTGATCGACATCTTCCCGGCGGAATCGGACGATATGGCGCTGCGCGTCGAGCTGTTTGACGAAGAGGTTGAACGCCTGTCGCTCTTCGACCCGCTGACCGGACACATTGAATCAGTGATCCAGCGCTTCACCATCTACCCGAAAACGCACTACGTGACGCCGCGCGAGCGTATCGTGCAGGCGATGGAAGAGATCAAAGTGGAGCTGGCCGAGCGCCGTAAGGTGCTGCTGGCGAACAATAAGCTGCTGGAAGAGCAGCGTCTCAGCCAGCGTACCCAGTTCGACCTTGAGATGATGAACGAGCTCGGCTACTGCTCCGGCATTGAAAACTACTCGCGCTTCCTCTCCGGACGCGGGCCGGGCGAGCCGCCGCCGACGCTGTTTGATTACCTTCCGGCAGACGGTTTGCTGGTAATCGACGAATCCCACGTCACGATCCCGCAGATCGGCGGGATGTACCGCGGTGACCGGGCGCGTAAAGAGACGCTGGTGGAGTACGGCTTCCGCCTGCCGTCAGCGCTGGATAACCGTCCGATGAAGTTTGAAGAGTTTGAGGCATTAGCGCCGCAAACCATTTATGTCTCGGCCACGCCGGGCAACTACGAGCTGGAGAAATCCGGTGAAGACGTTGTCGATCAGGTTGTGCGTCCGACCGGGTTGCTCGACCCAATTATTGAAGTTCGTCCAGTGGCTACGCAGGTGGACGATCTGCTCTCTGAAATTCGCGCCCGTTCCGCCATCAACGAGCGCGTGCTGGTGACCACGCTCACCAAGCGTATGGCGGAAGACCTCACCGAGTATCTCGAAGAGCACGGCGAGAAGGTGCGCTATCTGCATTCGGATATCGACACCGTGGAGCGCATGGAGATTATTCGCGATCTGCGTCTGGGCGAGTTTGACGTGCTGGTGGGGATCAACCTGCTGCGAGAAGGTCTGGACATGCCGGAAGTCTCGCTGGTGGCGATTCTGGATGCGGACAAAGAGGGTTTCCTGCGTTCCGAGCGTTCGCTGATCCAGACCATTGGCCGCGCCGCGCGTAACGTCAACGGGAAAGCGATTCTGTACGGTGACAAAATCACCCCGTCGATGGCGAAAGCGATTGGCGAAACGGAGCGCCGCCGCGAGAAGCAGCAGCGCTACAACGAAGAGCACGGCATTACCCCGCAGGGGCTGAACAAGAAGGTGGTGGATATTCTGGCGCTGGGTCAGAACATTGCCAAAACCAAAGCGAAAGGTCGCGGCAAGGCGCGTTCAGTGGTGGAAGAGGATACCGTCGTGCTGACGCCGAAAGCGCTGCAGCAGAAAATCCACGAGCTGGAAGGGCAGATGATGCAGCACGCGCAGAACCTGGAGTTCGAAGAGGCGGCGCAGATCCGCGACCAGCTTCATCAGCTGCGGGATCTTTTCATCGCGGCATCGTGAGTAAAGCGTTGTTTTCTCCCTCTCCCTGTGGGAGAGGGCCGGGGTGAGGGCATCAGGCCGCACAAAACGAACCTAGCCCAGCGCCTGAATCGCCTTCTCCAGCGCCTCGCGCAGCAGGTGACGGTCATGGCGATACTTAATGTCACTCGCTTCCAGCGGCTCCTGCACCACCACGCGGTCGCCAATACCCGACACATCCACCTTCGGCCCGACCACGACGCCGTCGATAATTTTTTTACCGACGTACTGCTCCATTAATTCAAGTTTATCTGCCAGCGACAGGCTCGCCGCCGCCGGACTCAGTTCACGCCCCAGGTTACCGATGTAAACCATCGGGGCAGGGGTGCGGCGCAGCGCCTGCGCCAGCTCTTTCACCAGCAGAATGGGCATCAGGCTGGTATAAAAACTGCCCGGACCGATCAGGATAAGATCCGCTTCTCCGATGGCCTCCACCGCTTCTCGCGTGGCGTGTACGCTCGGATAGGTCATTAACTCCGTGGGCGGCAGGATGAGCTGGTCGATATTCACCTCGCCGTAAACTTCATGCCCTTCGGCGTCGATGGCCATCAAGTCAACCGGTTGTTCAGACATGGGGATCAGGAATGCGTCCACTTTGAGCAGATTACGGATTAAGTTGATGGCTTCCAGAGGCCTTACGCTCAGGTGATCGAGCGCCTTTAACATCAAATTTCCGAGGTTATGTCCGGAAAGTTCGCCATTACCGCCAAAACGGTACTCAAACATCGCCGACGCGACGCTTGGCTCGGTAATTAACTGGTTCAGGCAGTTGCGCATGTCTCCCCAGGCAATACCGCCTTCGGCACGACGAATGCGTCCGGTTGAGCCGCCGTTGTCGGTGGTAGTTACTATCCCTGTCAGCCTTGAGCCGAGTGACGACAAAGAGGACATAACCCGGCCTAAGCCGTGTCCTCCGCCAAGAGCGACCACTCGGTCAAGATCCGCAAAAGTGCGATTGCGCATACGTATTCCTTATCACGTTCGATCGCGTAACAGTAACCTAACTACCCCTAAAAGACGATGCCTCACCCGACGCAAAATGACGTATATCAATGTGAAAATGCGGTTTTTAGGTATTCTGTAGCGAAAATGCAGGATTGATTCGCTATATACGTAACTATATAGCGAAAGGCGATAATGGCGTCGTGAGAATTTCCGCGCTACTATCGCCCTAACCACGTTTTCAAAATTGAAAACATACACTCTAGCCCTTGTGCCTGTGTCGAAAGATATGGCGCTCTGGCCGTGGCGAATTTGCCACCAGGGTACAGAAAGAAATGACTGTGCCTCCCGATCTGGAAAGGTGTACATGGCTTCACAACTTACTGATGCTTTCGCGCGTAAGTTTTATTACTTACGTCTGTCGATTACCGATGTGTGCAACTTCCGTTGCACCTACTGCCTGCCCGATGGCTACAAACCGGGCAGCGTCACCAATAACGGCTTTCTCTCCGTGGATGAAGTGCGCCGCGTCACGCGCGCCTTCTCTGAGCTCGGCACCGAAAAAGTGCGTCTGACCGGCGGCGAACCCTCTCTGCGCCGCGATTTCCCCGACATCATTGCCGCCGTGCGTGAAAACGAACGTATCCGCCAGATTGCGGTGACCACCAACGGTTACCGCATGGCGCGCGACGTGGCGAACTGGCGCGATGCGGGGCTGACGGCGATCAACGTCAGCGTCGATAGCCTGGACGCCCGTCAGTTCCACGCCATTACCGGCCAGGATAAATTTCAGCAGGTCATGGACGGCATCGACGCCGCGTTCACGGCGGGCTTCGAAAAAGTCAAAGTCAACACGGTACTGATGCGTGATGTGAACCACCATCAGCTGGACACCTTCCTGGCGTGGATTAAATCACGCCCCATTCAGCTGCGTTTTATTGAGCTGATGGAAACCGGCGAGGGCAGCGAGCTGTTCCGTCGCCATCACATCTCCGGCATGGTGCTGCGCGACGCGCTGCTGAAACGCGGCTGGATCCATCAAATCCGCCAGCGCAGCGACGGCCCGGCGCAGGTCTTCTGTCACCCGGATTATGAGGGTGAGATTGGGCTTATCATGCCTTATGAGAAAGACTTCTGCGCCAGCTGCAACCGCCTGCGCGTCTCCTCCGTTGGCAAGCTCCATCTTTGCCTGTTCGGCGACGGCGGCGTGGACCTTCGCGATCTGCTGGAAGACGATGCACAGCTGGCCGCGCTTGAAGCACGCATTTCTGACGCGCTGACGCATAAAAAACAGACCCACTTCCTGCATCAGGGCAATACCGGTATTACTCAGAACCTGTCCTACATCGGCGGGTAATCAGGCTTAAGAAGGAATCAGAAGATGAGTCAGGTAAGCGCAGAATTTATCCCGACACGCATTGCTATCCTTACCGTTTCCGACCGCCGTGGCGAAGAGGATGATACCTCTGGCCACTGGCTGCGCGAGGCGGCCCATGACGTGGGGCATCACATCGTCGATAAAGCGATCGTGAAGGAGAACCGCTACGCCATTCGCGCTCAGGTTTCGCAGTGGATTGCCAGCGATGAGGTGCAGGTGGTGCTGATCACCGGCGGCACCGGCTTTACCGCAGGCGATCAGGCCCCTGAAGCGCTGATCCCGCTGTTTGACCGCGAGGTGGAAGGCTTCGGCGAAGTGTTCCGCATGCTCTCCTTTGAAGAGATTGGTACCTCCACGCTCCAGTCGCGCGCCGTTGCCGGGGTGGCTAACAAAACCCTGATTTTCGCTATGCCGGGCTCGACCAAAGCCTGCCGCACCGCGTGGGAAAACATCATCGCCCCGCAGCTGGACGCCCGTACCCGTCCGTGTAATTTCCATCCCCATTTAAAGAAATAAGCTATGTCACAACTGACCCACATTAACGCCGCCGGCGAAGCGCATATGGTGGACGTCTCCGCCAAAGCGGAAACGGTGCGCGAGGCGCGCGCGGAAGCGTTTGTCACCATGCTGCCGGAGACCCTGGCGATGATTATCGACGGCAGCCATCACAAGGGCGACGTCTTTGCCACCGCCCGCATCGCCGGTATTCAGGCCGCCAAACGGACCTGGGATCTCATTCCACTGTGCCATCCGCTGATGCTGAGCAAGGTGGAAGTGAACCTGCAGGCGCAGCCGGAACATAATCGCGTGCGCATTGAGTCACTCTGCCGCTTAACCGGCAAAACCGGCGTGGAGATGGAGGCGCTGACGGCGGCCTCAGTCGCCGCGCTGACCATCTACGACATGTGCAAAGCGGTGCAGAAAGATATGGTGATTGGCCCGGTTCGCCTGCTGGCAAAAAGCGGCGGCAAATCCGGTGATTTTAAGGTGGATGGCCATGATTAAGGTGCTCTTTTTTGCGCAGGTGCGCGAGCTGGTGAATA
Organism: Enterobacter sp. 61D5; assembly: GCF_034107965.1. Lineage (NCBI taxonomy): Bacteria > Pseudomonadati > Pseudomonadota > Gammaproteobacteria > Enterobacterales > Enterobacteriaceae > Enterobacter > Enterobacter sp. 61D5. Next base: position 152,510 of record NZ_JAWNFK010000014.1, on the reverse strand, counting down.
CCGACAGCCTGACGCTGGACGCGTCCTTCGAAAACGTCGCGGCCCTGCGCGCGCATCTGGCGGCACAAAGCGACCGCTGGGCGCTGGCGCTGGACGAAGGCAAGCTGCTGGCCGCCGTTAACCAGACGCTGGTGGAGTTCACCCATCCGCTGAACGCAGGGGATGAAGTGGCCTTCTTCCCGCCGGTTACGGGAGGCTAAGATGGCTGAAACCCGAATTCTGGTGAGCCCCGAGCGTTTTAACGTAGGGACAGAGTACAGCTGGCTGGCGGAACGCGATGAAGACGGCGCGGTCGTCACCTTCACCGGCAAAGTGCGCAACCACAATCTCGGTGACAGCGTGAAGGCGCTGACGCTGGAGCACTATCCGGGGATGACCGAGAAATCGCTGACGGAGATTGTCGACGAGGCGCGAGGCCGCTGGTCGCTCGGGCGCGTTACGGTGATCCACCGCATCGGCGAGATGTGGCCTGGTGAAGAGATTGTCTTTGTGGGTGTGACCAGCGCGCACCGCAGCAGCGCGTTTGCGGCAGGGGAGTTCATTATGGATTACCTCAAAACCAAAGCGCCGTTCTGGAAGCGCGAAGCCACGCCGGAAGGCGATCGCTGGGTGGAGTCTCGCGACAGCGATAAACAAGCCGCAAGCCGTTGGTAGTCGGTTTACGTGGATGTGTTAATCTTAACGTGTGTGTCTACTTAATCTTAATCAGGAGTGAATCATGGACCGATTTCCGCGTTCCGATTCAATAGTACAGCAGACCCGTAGCGGCCTGCAGACGTATATGGCTCAGGTGTACGGCTGGATGACGGTTGGCCTGCTGCTTACCGCGTTTATCGCGTGGTATGCGGCGAACACGCCTGAACTGATGATGTTTATCTTCTCCAGCAAAATTACCTTCTTTGGGCTGATTATCGCGCAGCTGGCGCTGGTGTTTGTGCTTTCTGGTCTGGTGCAAAAGCTCAGTGCCGGAATGGCGACCACGCTGTTTATGCTCTATTCGGCGCTGACCGGGCTGACGCTTTCCAGTATTTTCATCGTCTACACCTACTCCTCCATCGCCAGCACCTTTGTGGTGACCGGCGGGATGTTCGGCGCGATGAGCCTGTAAGGTTACACTACGAAGCGCGATCTGAGCGGCTTCGGCAGCATGCTGTTTATGGGGCTGATTGGGATTGTGCTGGCGTCACTGGTGAACCTGTGGCTGAAGAGCGACGCGCTGATGTGGGCCGTGACCTACATCGGGGTGGTGATCTTTGTTGGGTTGACGGCGTATGACACCCAGAAGCTGAAAAACATCGGCGAGCAGATCGACGTACGCGACAGTTCGAACCTGCGCAAATACGCGATTCTGGGCGCGCTGACGCTGTATCTGGACTTCATCAACCTGTTCCTGATGCTGCTGCGGATTTTAGGCAACCGTCGCTAAGGTTGTTTTGCCGGGGGGCGGGGCGGTCTGGTGCCCTCACCCTGACCCTCTCCACGGGAGAGGGAACAAACACTAAAAACGGCAACAAGGTTGCCGTTTTGCTTTTATTTCGCTAACGCCTTCTCGTTCTTCGCTCTCAGCTTTTTCGCCCGACTCTCCAGCACCAGATAACAGACCGTTGCCAGCGCCAGCGGCAGGAAGTAATACAGCATGCGGTATGCCAGCAGGGCCGCGATAATCGTTCCCTGAGAGACATGCTCCCCGGCCAGCAACGCGATAAACACCGCCTCCAGTACGCCGATCCCCGCCGGAATATGCACAATTACGCCCGCAATGCTGCTCACCAGCAGCACGCCCAGCACGAAGAAGTAATTTACGTCCTCGCCAATCAGCAGCCAGATAATGGCCCCCATCGCCATCCAGTTGGCGCTGGAGACGGCCATCTGCAGCACCGCAAACTTCCATGAGGGCAGTACCAGCTTTTGCCCTTTGATGGTCATATGGCGGCGTTTAGCAAACGCGCAGGCCCACAGATAAACGGCGATGATCAGCAGCAGTACGATGCCGAGAATGCGCAGCGTGGCCTCGTCGATATACCAGTGCGCGGGCAGCTGCACCACGCCGATGGTGAAGATCACCCCGCCGAGCAGAATATAGCCCAGCCAGTTGGTGGTGATGCTTAACGAGAAAATGCGCGTGATGGTCCCGCCCGGCAGGCCGAGCCGCGAATAAAGGCGATAGCGCATGCCGATGCCGCCGACCCAGGTGCTCAGCGTCAGGTTAAAGGCGTAGCAGATAAACGACACCAGCATAACCTGACGTTTGGCCAGCTTGTGGCCGCAGTAAGCTCGGCCCAGCAGGTCATAGCAGCCGTACATCAGGTAGCTGACAATAACCAGCCCCACAGCGCCCAGCAGCACCATCCGGTTATAGTTGCGGATAACTTTCCACACCTCTTCCCAGTCAACTTTCTGCGCGTAGACCACCAGCAGAACCGCGACCGCAATGAAAAACAGCCAGGTCAGGATCTTTTTTGCCAGCCGCCAGCGCGGATGCGATTTCGACATCAGGGTTTGCCTCCATCTTCCGCTTCAACACGGTCCTGGGTTTCCATTTCGGGTTGCACCGGCGGGTCCACCTGCGCAAGCTTCGGCGTATGGGCCGGCAGCCAGCCGACCATGGCCGGGAAATGGCGCAGAAAGTGGAACACCACCACGCTGATGCCCAGGTTCCACCAGGTGCGTTTGGGAACCATGGATTCGTCCACGCGCACGCAGTCGTTAACGATCAACGCCTGCAGATTATCCCGCAGGGTCTGGTTAAACTGGCGATCGTGAATGATCAGGTTAGCCTCGAGATTGAGCGATAAGCTCAGCGGATCGAGATTGCTGGAACCCACGGTGGCCCAGTGATCGTCCATCAGCGCGACCTTGCCGTGCAGCGGTCGGCGGCGATATTCGTAGATCTGTACGCCGCCCTTCACCAGATAGTTATACAGCAGGCGTGCGCCCACTTTGACAATCGGCATATCCGGCTCGCCCTGCACAATCAGCTTCACGCGTACCCCGCGTCGGGCCGCACTGCGCATGGCGTGCAGCAGGCGATAGCCCGGGAAAAAGTAGGCGTTAGCAATAATCACTTCGCGCTTCGCGTTGGCGAGCATCTTGAGATAATGACGTTCAATGTCGTCCCGGTGCTCGCCGTTATCCCGCCAGACGAAAAGGGCCTGCGCTTCGCCGGGCTTCCGGTTCTCTTCCGGGCGATTGCGGCGTCTCCACCAGCGGCGAACGGCCTCTTTACCCGGCAGGTTCTCCAGCTCAAACAGTAAGATGTCCTGCACTACCGGGCCTTCAATGCGAATGGCGTAGTCCTGCTTCGCCTCCGGGCCGTAGTCGGACATATGCTCAGCGGAGTAGTTAATGCCGCCGACAAACGCCACCGTCTCATCCACCACCACAATTTTGCGGTGCATCCGGCGGAAAAGATTGGTCCGCATGCCGAACAGGCGAGGGCCGGGATCGTAGTAGCGGAACACCACGCCCGCGGAGGTCAATTCATTCACAAACGCATCGCTGAGATCCGGCGAGCCATAGCCATCAAGCAATACTTCAATTTTGACGCCGCGCTGGGCGGCCCGTAGCAGCACGCTGTGCAACTGCTTGCCCACGTCGTCTTCGAACCAGATAAAGGTTTCGAGGATCACCTTCTGCTGTGCATGGTCAATCGCTTTAAATACGGCCGGATAATACTCGTCCCCGTTGACCAGCAGCGTGATTCGGTTGCCTTCCTGCCAGGAACATTTCATAGATGGATCTCCGCGCTGAGCGGGGCATGGTCGGAAAGATGTCGCCAGTTAAGAAGCGCCAGTGCGGTCGGGCTGCTGGCGTGGGCATTTTTCACGTAGATGCGGTCAAGCCGAAGCAGCGGGAAACGGACCGGGAAGGTGCGCGCAGGCCTGCCGTTGGCGCGAGTAAAAATCTCTTCCAGCCCGGCATCCACTTTCAACGGATGGTTTGCCCGCTGTCGCCAGTCGTTGAAATCGCCCGCCACCACCACCGGTTCACCTTCGGGAAGCGCATTGGCCCATTCGGCCAGCATTTTCAGCTGCGCCTGACGATTGGCTTCGCGCAGTCCCAGGTGAACACAGCCGACATGGATGGGCAGCTCAAGGTCGGGCGGGGTAATACGGCAGTAAAGCAGGCCGCGTTTTTCGCTCTCCCCGACGGAAACGTCGCGGTTCTCGTAATGTTCAATGGGATAACGGGACAGCACCGCGTTGCCGTGATGCCCTTCCGGATAGACCGCGTTGCGGCCGTAGGCGTAATCACTCCACATGGTGTCGGCCAGAAACTCATAGTGCGGCGTGTCGGGCCAGTTCTCAAAGTGGAGCGGATGCACTTCGTGTGCGCCCATCACCTCCTGCAGGCAGACAATATCCGCGCTAACGGTGCGTACCGCGTCGCGCAGCTCCGGTAAAATGAAGCGGCGGTTAAATGCTGTGAAGCCCTTATGAATGTTTATCGTCAGCACCTTAAGCGAGAAATGCTGCATTTTTTGAGTCATAAGCTCCTTCCTGAGTGACTATCCCAATGAAAATAAAGTGTAGTCGTCGTCACAAAAAGATGCGGCGTTACGGAATTTTCCGTAAAGTGCGGTAGTCTGATTAAGCAGAGAAAAATCCTTCAGGAGAGAAGCCATGAAGTGGCAACAACGTGTTCGTGTCGCAACTGGCCTGAGTTGCTGGCAGATAATGTTGCATTTACTGGTCGTGGCCGTACTGGTGATGGGCTGGATGAGCGGCACGCTGGTGCGTGTTGGCCTGGGGCTATGCGTCCTTTATGGCGTCACCGTGCTGTCGATGCTGTTCTTACAGCGCCACCATGAAGCGCGCTGGCGCGAGGTGGGTGATGTGCTCGAAGAGCTCACCACCACCTGGTATTTTGGTGCGGCGATGATTGTGCTTTGGCTGCTGTCGCGCGTGCTGCAAAACAACCTGCTGCTGGCCCTCGCGGGTCTGGCTATCCTCGCAGGGCCTGCGGTGGTCTCGCTGCTGACCAAAGAGAAAAAGCTACGCAATGTTGCGTCTAAACATCGCGTACGCCACTGAGCCCGTCGTGGCCGCTATGATCAGTAGCGGCCACAAACTTCCCCAGACAATATCCAGACTCGCATCCTTCAGATAGATTTGCTTGGTGATGTCCGTAAAGTGCCGAATCGGGTTTACCCACGTCAGATCCTGTAGCCACACCGGCATGTTCTCGACGGGTGAAACATAACCCGAGAGCAAAATCGCGGGCATCATAAAGACGAATACCCCGATAAACGCCTGCTGCTGCGTCGAGCAGAGCGCCGAGATCAGCAGTCCAAATCCCACCAGCGACAGCCCGTAAATCACCATAGTGAAGTAAAACAGCGCCAGCGAACCGGCGAACGGGATCTGGTAGGCCCAAATTCCCACCCCCAGCACGATGGTGGCCTGGAACGTCGCGACGATCAGCGCCGGGACCGCTTTGCCGACGAAAATTTGCCAGGTGGCGAGCGGGGAGACCAGCAGCTGGTCCAGCGTGCCCTGTTCGCGCTCGCGGGCGACGGAAAGGGAAGTCACGATCATCACCCCAATAGTGGTAATCATGGCGATCAGCGACGGCACCACGAACCACTTGTAGTCCAGGTTCGGGTTGTACCAGTTACGCACCACCAGCTCGCTGTTGTTGGGCTTCGGTTTGCCCTCCATCAGCTCCTGCTGGTAATCCTTCACCACCTGCTGCAGGTAGTTGGCGGCAATCTGGGCGCTGTTGGAGTTACGCCCGTCGAGGATCAGCTGCATCGGCGCGGTCTGGAAGGTATCCAGATTGCGGGAGAAATCCGCCGGGAACCGCACCAGCAGCAGCGCTTTTTGCGTGTCAATGGTGGGCTGGATCTCCTGCGGGCTTTTCAGCAGCAGGATGTGGGTAAAGGCTTTTGCACGGGCAAAGCGCTGCGTCAGCTCGACGGAATGTTTGCCGTTATCTTCGTTGTAAATGGCAATGGTGGCGTTGGTCACCTCAAGGGTGGCGGCAAACGGGAACAGTAAAACCTGGATCAGCACCGGTAAGACCAGAATGGCGCGGGTTTGCGGCTCACGCAGCAGGGATTGCAGCTCTTTGCGTATCAACGTCCATAATCGGTGAAACATGTTCGCTCCTTAATCTAACCGCCGTTTGGTTTTCATCCACGTCAACCCAATAAACATCGCCGCTGACGCCATTAAAAACAGCGTGTTGACGATCAGCACCACCGGAATATTCCCCGCCAGGAACAGGCTTTGCAGCGTGCTCACAAAGTAGCGCGCCGGAATAACATAGGTCACGGCGCGGATCACCGCAGGCATACTGTCTATCTGGAAGATAAACCCGGACAGCATAATCGACGGTAAAAAGGCGGCGTTGAGGGCCACCTGCGCGGCGTTGAACTGGTTGCGGGTGATGGTGGAGATGAGCAGCCCCATGCCCAGCGTGCTGAGTAAAAACAGGCTGGTGATAAAAAACAGCACCACCAGCGAGCCGCGATACGGCACGCCGAGGATAAAGACCGAGACAAGCATGCAGAGCAGCATCGCCAGCATGCCGAGGAAATAGTAGGGGATGAGCTTACACAGCAGCAGCTCGACCCGCGTCACTTCGGTAGAAAGCAGTGCCTCCATGGTCCCGCGCTCCCACTCGCGGGCGATCACCAGCGAGGTCAGGATCGCGCCAATCACCGTCATGATAATCGTCACCGCGCCCGGAATAATAAAGTGCTGACTGATGGCAGCGGGGTTAAACCAGTAGCGCGTCTGCACGTCGATGAGCGGTTTAAATTCTTCACCCCGATCTTCCGCGCGCTGCATCTGCCAGAGCTGCCAGATCCCCTCCGCGTAGCCTTGCACGAAGTTGGCGGTGTTCGGCTCGCTGCCGTCGGTAATCACCTGGATCGGCGCATCGGCATTCGCCCGCGCCATATTGGCGGCGAAATCCACCGGAATGACGATCAGACCGCGAATTTTCCCGGCCTGCATTTTCTGAATCAACTCCTGCCTGTTATCGCTGATGGTGGCGTCAATGTAGGGCGATCCGGTCATGGCGTGAGTAAAGTCCAGCGCATCTTCACTCTGCTGCTCCAGCAAAATCCCTACCCGCAGCTTGCTGGAGTCCAGGTTAATGCCGTAGCCAAAGATAAACAGCAGCAGCAGGGGGATCACTACCGCAATCAGCCAGCTGCTGGGGTCACGCACGATCTGCCGCGTCTCTTTAATGCACAGCGCGCGCACCCTGCGCCAGGAAATGACATTACTGCGCATGGGCATTCTCCTTATCCCAGTCGTGGATGAGGGTGATAAACGCCTGCTCCATGGTCGGGTCCGGAACTTCATCATCGGCGGCCTGGTTTTTCAGGTCGTCCGGGGTGCCGTGGGCAATCAGCTTGCCGCGATACACCAGCCCGATGCGGTCGCAGTACTCCGCCTCGTCCATGAAGTGGGTGGTCACCATCACGGTCACCCCTTTTTCCACCATGCTGTTGATGTGCAGCCAGAACTCGCGGCGGGTAATGGGGTCAACGCCTGAAGTCGGCTCATCAAGAAACAGAATATCCGGCTCGTGCATCAGCGAGCAGGCCAGCGCCAGCCGCTGCTTAAAGCCGAGCGGCAGCTCGTCGGTGGCGTGGGAGGCAATGTTGGTTAAGGCGAAGGCGTCGCTCATGCGCCGGATTTTCTCGTTCTGCGCCCGCCCGCGCAGGCCATATACGCCGGAGAAAAAGCGCAAATTCTGCTCGACCGTCAGGTTGCCATACAGCGAAAACTTCTGCGCCATATACCCCAGATGCTGGCGCGCCTTGCCGGAGCTGACCTTCAGGTCCATATCCAGCACCAGCGCCTTGCCGGACGTGGGCACCAGCAGGCCGCACATCATCTTAAAGGTGGTTGATTTTCCCGCGCCGTTCGGCCCGAGCAGGCCAAAAATCTCCCCGCGTTTAACCGCGAAATTGACGTTATCGGTGGCGGCGAAATCCCCGAACTTTTTGGTGAGGGATTTGGCTTCAATCACCGTCTCGCCCGGCGTGCCTTCCACCGTATGCAGAATGGCGGCAAGCGGCGACTCTGACGTACCCGCGCCGCCCAGCAGGTCGATAAACGCGTCCTCAAAGCGCGGCGCGGTCTCTTCCATCTCGATCTCAGGCATGCCGGACGCGCGGCGAATATCGTCGACGGTGGCCTCTTTTTTGAGGATCACCCGTACCGAGCGGCCCTGGATCATCCCATCGCTGACCTGCGGCAGCCTGAGCACCCGCTGCAGCAGCCTGCGGTTGGACTCCTGCGGGCTGTGCAGCAGGAAGCTCCGCCCGGCCATGCTCTGCGTCAGCGTCGTCGGCTCGCCCTGATAAAGCAGTTCGCCTTCGTTCATCAGCAGCACGTCCCGGCACTGTTCCGCTTCGTCGAGGTAGGAGGTGCTCCAGAGGATCAGCATCCCGTCGCCCGCCAGCTCGTGCACCATCTGCCACAGTTCACGGCGCGAAATCGGATCTACGCCGACGCCGGGCTCGTCCAGCAGCAGCACTTTCGGCTCGCCGACCAGCGTGCAGGCCAGCCCCAGCTTCTGCTTCATCCCGCCGGAGAGCTTGCCCGCCAGCCGGTCGGTAAACGGGCCGAGGGAGGTAAACTCCAGCAGGCGAGCGAAGGTTTTCTGCCGCGTTTCGCCGGTGACGCTGCGCAGGTCGGCGTACAGGTTCAGGTTTTCCATCACCGTCAGGTCTTCATACAGGCCAAACTTCTGCGGCATATAGCCGAGCATGGCGTGAAGGGCTCCGTCATCCTCGATCGGGTCAAGACCGAGCACGCTGGCCGTGCCTTCGTCCGGCTTGAGCAACCCCGCAAGCATCCGCATCAGGGTAGTTTTCCCCGCGCCGTCCGGACCGACCAGCCCGGTCACATAGCCTTTCTGAATGGTGCAGTTCAGCGGCGCGACGGCCGGTTTGTCCATTCCCGCGAAGCGTTTAACCAGATTGTTGAGCTGAATAACCGCGTCATTCATGTCGTTCCCCGCTGTCTACTTTTACGGTGACGGGCATGCCCTGACGCAGCGCGTCGTCCGCATCGGTCACGATGATGCGCAGGCGATACACGAGGTCGGTACGCAGGTCCGGTGTTTCAACGGTTTTCGGCGTGAATTCGGCGGTAGGGGAGACAAAGCCCACCTTGCCGTGATACGGCTTGTCCGGGCGACCGTCGGTATAGAGCAGCAGCTCGCGGCCCGGCTGCATCTGGCCGAGGTTTGGCTCATCAATGTAGGCGCGTACCCAGACCGGGCGGGTCAGGGAGAGCGTTAAGACGGTGCTGCCCGCGCTGAGCATGCTGCCCGGCTCCACGGCGCGGGTCATCAGCGTGCCGTCAGATGGGGCGATTAAGATGGTGTCGCGCAAATCCAGCTCCGCCTGAGCCAGCTGCGCCTGTGCCTGTTCAAGGCTGGCTTTCGCCTGGGCGATATCCTGCGGGCGGTTACCGGTGTGGTACTGGCTTAATTTATCCTGCGCGGACTTCAGCGTGGCCTGCGCCTGGTCGCGGGACGAGCGCGCATTTTCCAGATCGTTGGCAGAAATAGTGCGGCTTTTCCACAACCCCTGCTGGCGCGCGTAGAAGTTCTGCGCGTAGTCATAGGCGGCTTGCGCCTGCTTAACGGCAGAGGCGGCCTGGGCGATCTCTTCGTCGCGATAGCCTGCCAGCATCAGGTCATACTGCGCCTGGGCGACGGACACGCCCGCTTTGGCCTGCAGCAGCGCATTCTCATAGGGCGCTTTATCCAGCATCCCCAGCGTCTGCCCGCTTTTAATGGCATCGCCTTCGTCCACGCTCAGCGAGGCGAGACGTCCGCCCACGCGGAAGCTCATGTTCACCGTGCGAATATCCACGTTACCGTACAGCGTCAGGCCTTTATCCTGATGGCTCTGATACCACAGCCATCCACCGACTCCGGCGGCAAGCAGAACAACAACCACCAGAATGATGGCGACAGATTTTTTCATGACTTCAGGCTCCTTTGCGTTAAGCCTTGCAGGATCAGATCGACGTGACAGGCGATGACCTTACTAATCTGCGCGGCTTTATCCTCATCAAATTGTGTCCAGCCGGTGCGTAACAGGATGGTTTCCCTGCCCAGACGGAAGGCAAGAATTTCACCCAGCAGGGCATGGGTATGCAAAATTGTCTCGGTATCACTGGCATCCCGCCCGGTATAGGCGGCGATCAGCCGGGTCAGGTGCGAGTGCATTGGCTCAATCACCCGATCGTGTACCCGCTGGTAGGCGACGGTCGGGGAGAGCTGCTCCCGGGAGATAAACTTGCTCAGGTTGAGCGTATCGTCGTGCGTCAGCAGGCGGATCATATCGTGGCAGGCATTGAGAATAAGCTGGCGAACGGCGGCGCGATCGGGCGAGGGCTGGCCGAGCAGCGCGGTGGCTTCCTCAACGTGCGGGTGAAACTGCGTGCCGATGAAATCGGCGATCCACTCGGCGCAGGCGAGGTATAAATCCTCTTTTGAGCCAAAATAGTAGGTAATCGCCGCAATGTTCTGCCCGGCCAGCGCGGCAATATCGCGCGTGGTTGCATGCAGCCCGTACTCACCAAACTGCTCCAGCGCGGCGGCGATAAGCTGATTTTTGGCCTGTTCACCTTTGGTTGTTGTGGGTGTCGTATTCATGGCGGCATTAAGAATTAATCAATCGATTGATTAATATTATGCCTGATTCCCGTTAACGTCGAGGGAACGCTGAGGGATATTTATGCGCTACGTCACAAAAGCTGCTACACTCCGCTCCTTCGCGACATTGTGGTTTTTGTCCTCCCCTATTCGTCATATCTCCCTGAAAACTACACCTGTGATGGTCGGGGCGGTTCGGAGTTTTTATGTCTTTTGATTCCCTTGGCCTGAACCCGGAAATTCTGCGCGCGATCGCAGAGCAGGGCTACGTTGAGCCAACCCCAATCCAGCAGCAGGCAATCCCCGCCGTTCTTCAGGGCCGTGACCTGATGGCGAGCGCCCAGACCGGTACCGGCAAAACCGCGGGCTTTACCCTGCCGCTGCTGGAACTGCTGGTAAAAAACCAGCCGCACGCCAAAGGCCGTCGTCCGGTGCGTGCCCTGATCCTGACCCCAACCCGCGAGCTGGCGGCGCAGATTGGTGAGAACGTGCGTGACTATAGCCGCTATCTCAACATCCGCTCGCTGGTGGTTTTCGGTGGCGTCAGCATCAACCCGCAGATGATGAAGCTGCGCGGCGGCGTGGACGTGCTGATAGCAACGCCGGGCCGTCTGCTGGATCTCGAACACCAGAACGCGGTGAAGCTCGATGGCATCGAAATTCTGGTGCTGGACGAAGCCGACCGCATGCTCGACATGGGCTTTATTCACGACATTCGCCGCGTGCTGGCCAAGCTGCCCGCGCGTCGTCAGAACCTGCTCTTCTCCGCGACCTTCTCCGACGAGATCAAGGCGCTGGCGGAAAAGCTGTTGCATAACCCGCTGGAAGTGGAAGTGGCACGCCGCAACACCGCCTCCGAGCAGGTGACGCAGCACGTTCACTTTGTGGATAAAAAGCGCAAGCGGGAACTGCTTTCCCAGATGATCGGCCAGGGCAACTGGCAGCAGGTGCTGGTCTTTACCCGCACCAAGCACGGCGCCAACCACCTGGCGGAACAGCTGAATAAAGACGGCATCCGCAGCGCCGCCATTCACGGTAACAAGAGCCAGGGCGCGCGTACCCGTGCGCTGGCGGACTTCAAATCCGGCGACATCCGCGTGCTGGTGGCGACCGACATCGCCGCCCGTGGCCTCGACATTGAAGAGCTGCCGCACGTGGTGAACTACGAGCTGCCAAACGTGCCGGAAGATTACGTTCACCGTATCGGCCGTACCGGCCGCGCGGCGGCAACCGGTGAAGCGCTCTCTCTGGTCTGCGTGGACGAGCACAAGCTGCTGCGCGACATCGAGCGCCTGCTGAAGAAAGAGATCCCGCGCATCGAAACCCCGGGCTACGAAGTGGACCCGTCGATCAAAGCCGAGCCGATTCAGAACGGTCGTCAGGGCGGCGGCGGTCGCGGTCAGCAGCCGCGTCGTGCCGAAGGCGGCGCGCCTAAATCATCCGGCAAACCGCCGCGTCGTAACAACGACAGCAAACCGGCGGGTGAAAACCCGTGGCGCAGCGGCGAAGGGAAACCGGCAGGAGAAGGGCAGCGTCGACGCCGCCCGCGCAAGCCTGCTAACCCGCAGTAATCTGGAAGCCCGGTAGTAAAGCCGGGCTTTTCTTTTTGCGGCAGCGAAGAGAAAGTGCCACAATAGTGGCTGTTTATACAGTGTTTCAGGTTTTCCGATGGCTTTAACCGCTGCGCTCAAGGCGCAAATTGGCGCATGGTATAAGGCGCTACAACAGCAGATCCCCGATTTTATCCCCCGAGCGCCGCAGCGGCAGATGATTGCTGACGTGGCAAAAACGCTCGCCGGGGACGACGGGCGACATCTGGCGATTGAAGCCCCGACCGGCGTCGGGAAAACCCTGTCGTATCTCATTCCCGGCATCGCGATTGCGCGGGAAGAGGACAAAACGCTGGTGGTCAGCACCGCCAACGTGGCGCTGCAGGACCAGATCTTCAGCAAGGATTTACCCCTGCTGCGCAAAATCATCCCCGACCTGCGGTTTACGGCAGCCTTTGGGCGCGGGCGTTACGTGTGCCCGCGTAACCTGGCCGCACTTGCCAGCAGCGAGCCGAATCAACAGGATCTGCTCGCGTTTCTGGATGACGAGCTAACGCCAAACAATAAGGCCGAGCAGGAGCAGTGTGCAAAACTCAAAGCCGAGCTTGACGGCTATAAGTGGGACGGCCTGCGGGATCACACCAGCCAGTCCATCAGCGACGACCTGTGGCGCAGGCTCAGCACCGACAAAGCCAGCTGCCTGAACCGCAACTGTCACTACTACCGCGAATGCCCGTTCTTTGTCGCCCGTCGTGAGATTCAGGAAGCGGAAGTGGTTGTGGCAAACCACGCGCTGGTAATGGCGGCGCTTGAGAGCGAAGCGGTGCTGCCGGAGCCTAAAAACCTGCTGCTGGTGCTTGATGAAGGCCACCATCTGCCGGACGTGGCGCGGGATGCGCTGGAGATGAGCGCCGAAATCACCGCCCCGTGGTTCCGCCTGCAGCTGGATCTCTTCTGCAAGCTGGTGGCGACCTGCATGGAGCAGTTCCGCCCGAAAACCACGCCGCCGCTGGCGGTGCCGGAGCGGCTGAGCGACCACTGTGAAGAGGTCTATAGCCTCATTTCGTCCCTGAACAACATCCTGAATCTTTATCTTCCGGCAGCCCAGGAAGCCGAACACCGCTTTGCGATGGGTGAGCTACCGGAAGAGGTGATGGAGATCTGCCAGCAGCTGGCGAAGCATCTGGAAAAGCTGCGCGGGCTGGCGGAGATGTTCTTAAACGATCTGAGCGAGAAAACCGGCTCGCATGACGTGGTGCGTCTGCACCGCGTTCTGCTGCAGATGAACCGCGCGCTGGGGATGTTCGAAGCGCAGAGCAAGCTCTGGCGGCTGGCCTCAATGGCGCAGGCGTCCGGAGCGCCGGTCACCAAATGGGCCACCCGCGAAGTCCGGGACGGGCAGGTGCACCTGTTCTTCCACTGCGTGGGGATTCGCGTGGCCGATCAGCTGGAAAAGCTGATCTGGCGCAGCGTGCCGCACGTGGTTGTCACCTCTGCAACGCTGCGCTCCCTGAACAGTTTCTCAAGGCTGCAGGAGATGAGCGGGCTAAAAGAGAAAGCGGGCGACCGTTTCGTGGCGCTGGACTCGCCGTTTAACCACTGCGAGCAGGGCAAATTGGTCATTCCGCGCATGAAATTCGAGCCGCTTATCGACAACGAAGAGCAGCACATCGCTGAAATGGCGGCCTATTTCCGCGAACAGGTCGAGAGTAAAAAATACCCCGGCATGCTGGTGCTGTTTGCCAGTGGACGCGCCATGCAGCGTTTTCTGGAGCACGTCACCGATCTGCGTTTACTCCTGCTGGTGCAGGGTGACCAGCCGCGTTACAGGCTGGTGGAAACCCATCGTAAGCGCATTGATAACGGCGAGCGCAGCGTGCTGGTGGGATTGCAGTCTTTCGCGGAAGGTCTCGACCTGAAAGGCGACTACCTGACGCAGGTGCACATTCATAAAATTGCCTTCCCACCCATCGACAGCCCGGTGGTGATCACCGAGGGCGAATGGCTGAAAAGCCTTAACCGCTATCCATTTGAGGTGCAGAGCCTGCCTGCGGCATCGTTTAACCTGATTCAGCAGGTGGGGCGTTTGATTCGAAGCCACGGCTGCTGGGGCGAAGTGGTGATTTACGATAAACGTCTGCTCACCAAAAATTACGGTCAACGGCTCCTTAACGCGCTGCCGATCTTCCCGATCGAACAGCCGGAGGTGCCTGAGGTAAAAAAACAGCCGGTCAAACTGACCGCCGGGCGCAAGAAAAGCATCCGTTCCAGGGGGCGCAGGTAAAGGTCGGTCCAGACGAAGCGGGGCCTGCGATAATTACGGTCCCCGTTTTGGGGATAACGTTCGCCGAACTTCAGAGTGCTAACCAGCGTGCAATGGATATTGCTGAGACGGTGTATACACGGTGACAGACTGCTTTGAAGCCGGGTAAGAATATTGCCTGTATATTTCATCGCGACCCTTAATGACTTCCCACTCTTTATTTAAACAAATAATGAAGCGTTAAGAATCTCCTGTAGAACCCGCAAATACTTGAAATAAGTCCAGCATGTTATTTTTTTTATCATGAAAACAGGACCTTGATTCTGGAGAAAAAACTAACCTCCGGATATTCAACAGGGCTATATTGTTAACAAGATGATTTTTTCAGGAGTGATGCCGTGGATTATCGCAAGATTATCAAAGAGGTAGGCAGAGGCAAAAACCACGCCCGCGATTTGGACCATGAAACCGCGCGCGCGCTTTACACCCGTATGCTTAACGGCGAGGTACCGGAGCTGGAGCTGGGCGGTATCCTTATTGCGCTGCGCATTAAAGGCGAAGGTGAAGCGGAGATGCGCGGCTTCTATGAAGCCATGCAGGCGCAAACGCTGCGCTTAACGCCGCCGGTGGCAAAACCAATGCCGATCGTGATCCCGAGCTATAACGGCGCGCGCAAGCAGGCAAATTTAACCCCACTGCTCGCTATCCTGTTACACAAGCTGGGGTTCCCGGTGGTGGTGCACGGTGTAAGCGAAGATCCCACCCGCGTGCTGACGGAGACCATTTTCGGGATGCTGGGCATCGAGCCAACGCGTCATGCCGGTCAGGCGCAGGCGAAGCTGGATGGCCATCAGCCTGTTTATATCCCGGTCGGCACGCTCTGTCCGCCGCTGGAAAAGCAGCTCGATATGCGCTGGCGCATGGGCGTGCGCAACAGCGCGCACACGCTGGCGAAACTGGCCACGCCGTTTGGCGAAGATGCCGCCCTGCGTCTCTCCAGCGTCTCGCACCCGGAATACGTGGCGCGCGTGGGGCAATTTTTTGAGGCTATTGGCGGAAGGGCGTTGCTGATGCACGGCACGGAAGGTGAGGTTTATGCGAACCCGCAGCGCTGCCCGCAGGTGATGCTGATTGATTCTGCAGGTACGCGCGCCATTCTGGAACGCGGGGAAGAGAATGCCGGTGTGATATTGCCTGAGGCAAAAGATCCTCATACCACAGCCCACTGGATTGAGCAGTGCCTTGCCGGAAATGTTCCTGTTCCGCATTCGATCAAACTGCAGATGGCCTGCTGTTTGCTGGCAACCGGAGAGGTGGAATCCGTGCAGGCCGGCCTTGAACGCGTGGCACAGGCGTTTTAGACAAAAAAAAGCCCGTCCAGTGGCGGACGGGCAAGCAAGGGTAACAACAACAGGGTCAATGAGGGTGGAGCAGCTCACCAGAGGGTATGGCGAGGGTACAGCATTCATTCAGTCGATTATTTGTAGATAACCGCGGTACCGCTCAGCTTGTTATTGCCGTTAGCGGAGGTAATGGTGTATCCGCTTGCACCGGCAGCAGCGGCTTTCTCTGCCAGTTTGGCTTCCAGACCATCCAGGGTGGTTGCGCCATCAGCACTCACCACACCGACTTTGTTCATGTTCTGTGCCTGAGTAGAAGAGACAGGCTCGACAGCGAAAGCGCCGAAAGACAGAGCGGACAGGGCAACAGCAGCTACAGCATATTTGATGGTTTTCATAATTAATCTCTCGCAGATGTTTCTGTTAAGGGGACGATGTTCCGTCGATGTGATAAGTATCACGGTTTTTTGCGAGTGATAAAATCGAAGAGAATTGACGTGGTTGCTCAAAAAAATTGAATGACAAATAACTTATTGAATATTAATAAATTCAAAGCACCCCTTTACACTTCTTGCGGATGCGCTTTACAGAAGCGATACGAAGGGCACGTTTTGCTACGCGTCTGGCTAAGAACCGTGAGCGTAAAGGAACGCGCGCGCTCGGTTAGCTTTGGTAAAGCAAAGTCAACGTAACTGGCTGTCTTTCGAACCTCTGCGATTATATCCCGAATGTGATGCATTTTTTGAATCTTTATGCTGCTGGCACGTAATGCAAAGCCGCACGCCGGGAATGGCTTTTCGGCGCGCCTCCGGAATGGGTTCTCCGCATTCTTCGCATTCCGTTAGGCTTTCACCGCGCGGAATTTCACCGCGGGCACGCGCAACCGCATCTTCAATTGTACTGTTGATCTGTTCGTTAACAGCGTCGTCATTTGCCCAGCCGGAAGCCATAGCGTCCTCCTGATATCGGTTTAGGCCATACGTTTACTATGGGGTTGAAAAATGAACAATCAAGGCGAAGGGAGAAGAGAACTGCACCCGTTGGGCAGATGCAGTCTTGCGGAAGAGACAGGTTATTTATAGATAGTTGCAGTGCCGTACATATGGTTATCTCCGCCAGCGGAGTTCACTACGAATCCTTTTGCGCCTTCCTGACGGGCTTTTTCGGCGAGCTTAGCCTGTAGATCGTCAAGGTTACTGGCACGGCTTACCGAAACGGTGCCTGCAGGACGTAGCTGGCTCGTATCGGTACTCTGGGTGAGTGACTGAACGGCCATGGCAGAGAAGGACGCGGTCGCCAGGGCGGCTGCGATAACAGCAAGGGTCAGGTACTTTTTCATAATCACATCCTCATGAGGAAACAACAGGTGATTCCCTTTAAGTTTAGAAGCCTGACGAGTGTGACTTAGCGCAAATATTTGATGATGATCTGCTTATTTTTTGAACGATATAAATTGACAATTCGCTGACGGATCATAGACATAAAGGTGTTTGATTTATGGCGACTTTTTGAACGCCGCAGAGAAAGATTTACCGCTGGGCCAGCAAAGGGTATCTTACGCCGCTGTTTAAAGGAGAATGCCATGACTGCCCAAAAGCCGGGATTGCACCCGCGAAATCGCCACCGCAGCCGCTACGACATGAACGCGTTATGCCTGAGCTGCCCGCCGCTGCAGGACTATCTTGTTCAGACCCCAGCGGGTGAACCCTCGGTCAACTTTGCTGACCCGCAGGCGGTTAAAATGCTGAACAAAGCCCTGCTGGCGCATTTTTACGGTGTGGCTCACTGGGATATTCCGGAAGGCTTTCTCTGCCCGCCTGTGCCGGGCCGCGCGGATTACGTTCATCACCTTGCCGACCTTCTTGCCGAAGGCAATGAGGGTGTCGTTCCACAGCAGGCTACCATTCTGGATATTGGCACCGGGGCGAACCTGATTTACCCGCTGATCGGCGCGCATGAATATCAGTGGCGCTTTACCGGAAGCGAAATCGGTGACGAGGCCTTTGCCAGCGCCCAGGCGATTATGAGCGCTAACCCGGGATTGAGCCGCGCCATTCGCCTGCGTCGTCAGAAAGATGCAGGGTCGATCTTCAACGGCATTATTCACAAAAACGAAAGCTATGACGCCACGATGTGCAATCCGCCGTTCCATGATTCGGCGGCATCGGCCCGTGCGGGCAGCGAGCGCAAGCGCCGTAACCTGGGTCAGGCTGAAGATGCGGCGCTGAACTTCGGTGGTCAGCAGCAGGAGCTCTGGTGTGAAGGGGGCGAAGTGGCGTTTATCCTGCGCATGATTGCGGAAAGCAAACAGTTTGGCCGTCAGGTGAAGTGGTTTACGACGCTGGTTTCCCGCGGGGATAACCTGCCGCCGCTCTACCGCGCGCTGACCGAAGCGGGCGCCGTAAAAGTGGTGAAAAAAGAGATGGCGCAGGGCCAGAAACAGAGCCGCTTTATCGCCTGGACGTTTATGGACAATAGCAAACGTCGCAAATAGCACCCTGTCGTAGGCCGGGTAAGGCGAAGCCGCTACCCGGCAACCAGGTTACAGCGTCGGCTCCTGCGGAGGGAGCGGCGATGCGGGCGACGGCAATACCTGATACGTCTGCACGGGCATCCGCACGTTCGCCAGATCAAAGTGTTTTTTCACCATGCTGTCGAGCGCAAAGCGCACCGTCCATTGCTTCAGCGGCTGGGTGGTGAACGACACGCGCAGGGTAAAGGCTGTGTTCGTCAGCCCGACAATGCCGGCAAATGACGGCTCTCCGATCACCAGCCCGCGAATATCCTCCATCTCCATCAGTTCTTCTACCGCATCGCGCAGCGCCTGCTTCGCTTTGTCCGCATCCTCGTGGCGATCCACATCGTAGTTCGCCACAACGGAACCAATCCCGCGCACAAAGTTGGCGAAGGTGGTAATCGAAGACCAGGGAATGATGTGGTAGGCGCCTGTGTCCTGACGCACGCCAACCGAACGGATGGACATCCTCTCCACGGTGCCGGTTAACGGCCCGATGGTCACCAGATCGCCCGTGTTCATCCCGTTTTCAAACTGAATGAAGATGCCGGTAATAATATCCTTCACCAGCGTTTGTGAGCCGAAGGAGATGGCCAGCCCCAGGGCACCGGCACCCGCCAGCAGCGGGGCGATATTCACCCCGATTTCCGACAGCACGATCATGATGGTAATGGTGCTGATAATCACCGCCAGCGCGTTGCGGAACAGGGTTAACAGCGTTCTTGCCCGCGCGCTGGGCAGGGGCCTGCCGTGAATATCCGATACCAGGCGGTTCTCAATAAGGCTCGCCAGCAGCGTCCAGCCGACGGCGGAGAAGAATAAAATCAGCGCGATGCGAATCAGGATGTCGACCGTTTTTTCACCCGCACCGTTGTGCAGCCAGTTCCAGAAATCAAACAGGCTCCAGGCATTCAGAAGCAGCATTATCGCCACGCAGACGGTGAGAATGCGCGCCACTTTGAGCGATACCGACATCCAGCCGTTTACCCGTTTTTGCAGTTCCGGGTAATTACGCTGCACCTGCGGCGACAGGGTGATGGTTTTCGAGATCCAGCGCGACAGCAGCCCCGACACGAATGCCGCGATGCCGATAATGGCCAGGCTTTTGAACGTCGCCCCCATCATAAATTTCAGGCTATTGCCCGGGTCAAACAGCGAGAAGAAGCACAGTACGATGAAGTAAGCGCTTGCCAGCCAGTGCCACACTAGGGCGAACGCGCGAATAAAGAGGCTAAAGAACGAGAGGGAGCGATCGGCCAGATTCAGCAGGCTTTGGGTAATGGTTTTTTTATTGTGGAAGATAAGGAACAGCGACCAGACGGTAATGCAGATCATGATCAGCACGTTTGCCAGCGCGCCAAACTGGACGTTCACCTGGTTGGAAATGATCGGCACGGCAACCAGCAGGCCGTAGCCAATCAGCCCGCTGAGCACGCTCAGTCGCAGCGCCCAGTACTTCGCGCTCGCATCCCGAATGGAGAAAGGCCGCAGCTCCGGCACGTGCGGACAAAAGAGTAACCGCAGCAGGGCCTTGAAGAACTCAATCAGGGCAAAGGCATTCAGAAAAAGCGACTGCTGGAAGGCGATGGTTTTGTTGCCTGCATTCAGCCTGTCGGCCAGCATCTGGCCTAAAAACAGCGTCAACGCCAGCAGCAGTAAATCGATGATAAACGCTGAGGCTATCATCAACGGCAGGTGCAGCCAGCTGCTTTTATGCTGATTCTTCCTGCGTCCCCATTGTCCCATTTTGCGGTACAGCGGCCACGCGCACAGGCGCACCAGCCAGTAAAAAAGAAACACCGCCCCCGCCAGCATCAGGAACTGCGTGGCGGCGGCGGTAAATGTTTGCGGGTTAAATGCCTTATGCGGCGAGCCAATCAGGTTGCGGTAAAGCTGAGCGAAGCGTGAGGAGAGCGCTTCCCCATAGTGGCGGCTCACGTCGGTGACGTTTTCCAGCACCGTTTTTTGCTCCTCAGCCTGCGGAGGGGTGAGGGTTGGCACCGACTCCTGCGGCGGCGTGGCGGCGGCTTTGCGCAGCTGGCCAATGAGCTCCTGCCGGGAGGTGTCGTTTTCAAGGACGTCGGCAAGCGCACCGTAGGCGGCTTTTTTCTGTTCAACATCGGGTTCCGGAGGCGGCGTACTTTGCTGGGTAGCTGTGTTTCCGGTGGTCACTCCGGGGATCGAGACGGCGAACGATGGCGCACTAAACAGGCTAATCAACAGCAATAGGATCCACGGCACGGCGTCCTCCGGTGAAAATGTCGAACAAAATGATAAGTATAGAAGTCGAGGCGAGGAGGGGGATTTTTGGGAACAATCTGGCGTAAAAAAGCCGGGCATGCCCGGCTTACGTTTGAAGCGAACAATCAGGAGACGTGCTGCAGGAACTCCTGTAAACGCTGGCTCGGCGGGTTCGCAATCAGCTCCTGCGGGTTACCGTCTTCCGCGATACGGCCTTTATCAATAAAGATCAGGCGGGACGCCACTTTTTCAGCAAAGCCGATTTCGTGGGTCACGATAACCATCGTCATCCCTTCTTCCGCCAGATCCTGCATGACTTTCAGCACCTCGTGGCGCAGCTCCGGGTCGAGTGCGGACGTAGGCTCATCAAACAGCATCATTTTCGGTTTGACAGCCAGGGCGCGGGCAATCGCCACACGCTGCTGTTGACCGCCGGACAGCTCGGAAGGGTAGTGGTGCGCACGTTCTGCCAGGCCAACTTTCGCCAGCAGATCTTTTGCCAGCGCTTCCGCCGCCGCTTTGCTGGCACCGCGCACGCGCAGTGGGCCAAACATCACGTTTTCCAGCGCCGTGAGGTGCGGGAACAGGTAGAACTGCTGGAACACCATGCCCGCTTCCTGACGAATCAGACGGTCGTCCACTTTTGGGTCGTTTACCTTCAGGCCGTCGACGATCAGATCACCGCTGGTGATCTCTTCCAGCTTGTTGATGCAGCGCAGCAGGGTGGATTTACCGGAGCCGGATGGCCCAATAATCACCACCACTTCACCCTGTTTGATGTTGAGATCGATATTGTGCAGCACCTGGGTTGGGCCAAAGTGCTTGGAAACGTTTTTAAATTCAATCACAGGATTTTCATCCTTCTTTCAAGACGACGCAGAACGAAGCTCAGAACCAGAGTAATGATCAGGTAGACAACGGCTACCGCACTCCAGATTTCCAGCGCGCGGAAGTTGCCAGCAATGATCTCCTGCCCCTGACGGGTCAGCTCTGCCACGCCGATAACAATGAACAGCGACGTATCTTTAATGCTGATGATCCACTGGTTACCGAGCGGCGGCAGCATGCGACGCAGTGCCAGCGGCAGAATAACGTGGCGGATCGTTTCGCGACGAGAAAGACCTAGCGCCAGACCGGCTTCACTGAAACCTTTATGAATCGACAGCACCGCACCGCGGGTGATTTCCGCAATGTAGGCGCCTGAGTTGATCATAATGGTGACGACGGCCGCGCTGAACGGGTCGATGCGCAGGTCGGTGAACGCCATAGGCAGGGCGAAGTAGATGAACATGACCTGCACGACAATTGGCGTGCCGCGGATCACTTCGATGAAAACCAGTGCGATGTGGTTTGCGATCCAGCCGCCGTAGGTGCGGGCGAAACCGGCGACAAGACCGATAATCAACCCACCAACCAGACCCAGGACCGAAATCCACAGGGTCATTTTAGCGCCTTCAAGCAAGATAGGAATGGCAGGCCAGATGGCGCTCCAGTCAAACTGCATGATAATTTCCTGTTACTGTTACCGTGTTTCAAAAATAGCAGGGGCGAAAGGTCGCCCCCGAGTGAACGTCATTTTTACGTCTTATTATTTAGGCTCGGTACCGAACCATTTTTTGTAGATTTCGTTGTAGGTGCCGTTCTCTTTCAGCGTTTTCAGCGCGCCGTTAACTTTCGTGCGCAGGTCGTCGCTGCCTTTCGGGAATGCGATACCGTACTGCTGCGCTTCCAGAGACTCGCCAACGGCTTTGAACTTGCCGTTACCGGCTGTCTTAATGAAGTACAGGATGTTAGGTGTGTCGTGCAGAACAGCGTCAGCACGGTTGGTGCCGAGTTCCATGTACGCGTTGTCGATGTTCGGGAACTGACGGAGGTCTTTGGTTTTGATATTTGCTTTCGCGTAATCAACAGAACCGGTGCCGCTCTTCACTGCCACCACTTTGCCGTCGAGATCTTTCACGCTTTTTACGTCGTTATTATCGGCTTTGACCATGACCAGCAGGCCGCTTTTGTAGTAACCGTCAGAGAAGTCGATCGCTTTTTTACGTTCATCGGTAATGGTGATGCCTGCCAGCGCCAGATCAACGTTTTTGGTTTGCAGTGCCGGGATGATGCCGCTGAAGTCCATAGGCTTCAGGGTGTAATCCAGCTTGAGTTCTTTTGCGACAGCGGCCCACAGATCCACATCAAAACCAACGTATTTATCACCCTGTTTGAATTCAAACGGAACGAACGCCGTGTCGGTCGCCACAACCAGTTTGTCGGCAGCCTGAGAGGACACTGCAAAAGCCAGGGTAAGTGCAGCCAGTGAAACTTTTAATACAGACTTCATAGCATTTCCTTTTATATCCACGGGGCGATCCCCTGCGAGAACAGGTGGCACAATGAAAAAATCGTGCCAACTTTACAAGCTATTGTTTTGCAAAGGGGATGATGTCATGCATTGCACAATAAATGGGGCAATGAGGTGTTATTGCACCAAACTGGAGCACCGTTTTGGTGCGCTTCGTTTGGCTCAACTGACGGGGAGATATTTAGCGTAAATTCTGACGAAAAAACAATCTTCCGTTAACGGTTGTGTGAGGTGATTATTACATTTTGTTCACTTTTGCAGGTGTGCAGACAAAAACTGTGCACCATAGATGTGCAAAACCCTCACCGGAGGGCGAGGGTTTGATAGAAAATTCGTATGAATTATTCGATGTTAGATTCGATAAACCACAGGAACTGGTCCAGGTCGCGGGAGGCGGCGGTGAAAATGTCTGCGGTATCTTCGTCTTTGGCTTCGCCGATCGCTTTGCGCACGTCATTGGCCACAATCGCGTAGCGGTCCGCCAGCTCTTTCAGGTGATCCTGAACGGTATGGATATCCAGCGGATAACTCTTCAGCGGCGTTTTGCTGTTGATCACCTGCGTGGTACCCAGCGCCACGCCGCCTAGCTGAACGGCACGTTCAGCCATCGTATCGAGATGGGTCACCAGTGCTGTGCGGAAGCCATCCAGCATTTCATGAACGGCAATAAAGTTTGCACCGCGCATATTCCAGTGGGCCTGTTTGGTGATCAGCGAAAGATCGATGAACTGGATCACCTGGCGATTCAGCAACTCAATGGTCGCCTTTTTGTCGCTATCCGATACATCGTTACGGGTATAAAGCAGATTAGACGCTTTCGTTTTCACCAGTTTAGCGGTACTCATAATCTCATATCCTCTTGATGTTTATGTCCCAGGTAATTACGGAACTAAGTATAGCACCGGATTTTTTCTCTGCGGTTTGGCTATGCCTATCGGTTTAATAGCGAAAAGTGGGCTGAGAATTTAATTTTTTGAAATTAATGGGTAATTTTAAAATTGATACAGATCAATCTTAATTGCTGGTTGGGGATGTAAACGCAGAGGGATATTTCGAAATTAGCGCAAAGTGTGTAAGAAATTATAACGTCTGTCTTTCTGGCCTTTATTCTGCATGGCATGGAAGCCATGCAGAATATATGGCCTTAGCTAATATCAATTTTCTCAACTTTAGGTTCAGGGCGCATGGTGAGCGTCGAGCCCATTGATGCCGCGATAATCGAGCAGAGCGCCAGCGTCTGGGTCAACGTGAGGGTTTCGCCGAGAAACACCATCCCGGAAATGGCGGCTAACGCAGGCTCCATGCTCATCAGCGTGCCAAATATGCGCGTCGGCAGACGCGTAAGGGCAATCATCTCCAGAGAATAGGGGAGTGCGGTAGAGAGGATCGCGACCGCCAGTCCTATGGGCATGACGGACCATTGCCAGATAGATTCGGTCGCCTGCGCCATGCCGATAGGCACGAAGACGATGGCTGCGATCAGGGAACCTAACGCGACGGTCGCCGGACCGTGCTCTTCTCCTGCACGCTGGCCCGTGAGTATATAGACAGCCCAGCAGGCGCCTGCACCCAGCGCCAGGGCTGCACCCGTCAGATCGATCTCAGCGACGCTCTGGCCCAGCGGCAGCAGGAACCATAAACCCAGAACGGCTAACACGACCCAGATAAAATCGACCGGACGTCGCGAAGAGAAAAGCGCCACCGCCAGCGGGCCGGTAAACTCCAGCGCGACGGCGATCCCCAGCGGTATCGTCTGAATAGAGAGATAGAACAGATAGTTCATTGCCCCAAGGGAGAGTCCATAAAACAGCAGGGGTAAACGCTGCTCCTTTTTGAATCGCAGACGCCAGGGTTTGAAAATGACCACCAGTATCGCCGTGCCCAGCACGATACGCAGGGCAGTCACCCCAGGCGCACCGACCAGCGGAAAAAGTGATTTTGCAAGCGAAGCACCGCTTTGAATGGACAACATGGCAATGAGTATGACTGCTACCGGCAACCAGACCGACGACGTGCGGGATAACCCAGGCATCCTTTCTCCTGTCAGCTTATGTCAAATGAGGTAAAGGTTGCAGTGTAAAGGAAATAAGCGGCAACGGTTGAGGTGCTGTTGAAAAAAAACCTCGTGAAATCCGTAAAATGGTTAAGCGCTGGTGGATTTATCGCCTGATAGATTAGGAATAATCTGGATGAATGTAACGGCGCTTGCGCGCACTATGCGCATTTAGTAGTGAAAATTACATGTGATTTGAAAGAGATAGCTGACGCTGGAAACGTTCTGTTACAGGAAAGGTTTCATTAGACATCACGAATCACAAAGAGTTTCGCAAATTTTTTTGATATATTTAAAACTTACGGACTTACTTGAAGCACATTTGAGGTGGTTATGAAAAAAATTGCATGTCTTTCAGCACTGGCCGCTGTACTGGCTGTTTCCGCAGGTACCGCTGTAGCTGCTACTTCTACTGTTACTGGTGGTTACGCTCAGAGCGACTATCAGGGCGTGATGAACAAAGCTAACGGTTTCAACCTGAAGTATCGCTACGAGCAGGATAACAACCCACTGGGCGTGATCGGTTCTTTCACCTACACCGAGAAAGATCGTTCTGAAAACGGCGCATACAACAAAGGCCAGTACTACGGCATCACCGCTGGTCCAGCTTACCGTCTGAATGACTGGGCGAGCATCTACGGTGTTGTAGGTGTTGGCTACGGTAAATTCCAGCAGACTGAAAACCAGAGCGAAAGCCGCACTGCAAGCAACAGCGACTACGGTTTCTCCTATGGCGCAGGCCTGCAGTTCAACCCAATCCAGGACGTTGCTCTGGACTTCTCCTATGAGCAGAGCCGTATCCGCAACGTTGACGTTGGCACCTGGATCGCGGGCGTAGGTTACCGCTTCTAATCACTCCGGTGAGCTAATAAAAAATCCGCCCAATGTGGCGGATTTTTTTTGTGGAAAGTAAAAGCAAAACGGCAACCCCAGGTTGCCGTTTTTAGTGATGTTCCCTCTCCCCGTGGGAGAGGGTCAGGGTGAGGGTATCGGACCGCTACTTACTCTTAATATCGAAAATATCCGTTCCCAGATGGTTATAGTCAACTTTCTGTAACTTGAAGTTGGTAACGTACACTGGGGGAGCTTTCTTGTTAGAGACAAACGGGTAAGCCGTTTTTATCTGCTCGGCTGTAATCCCCGTCCACTGCGAGAAGAACTGCAGGAAATCATTTGCCGAACGGCGCGCTTTAATCACGCGATGCGTTTTATCATCACTCGACAGCACCATAAACGGCACCTGGAAGTTCTGCTGAAACTTGTCATCGTGCGCCAGGTACTGCACCTCTTTACCACGCTCTTTAAACGCCAGTCCGTGATCCGAGAAATAGACCATGGAGAAGCTATCGCCCGTATTGCGTAGCTGATCGTACAGCTTGCTCAGCAGGTCGTCGGTTTGCGTCATGGTGTAGAGATAGCAAGAGGTCTCTTTGGACTGCACGAACTCCGCGTACTTCCCGCCGGTCCGATCGCAGGCCTGCGGGTGCGACCCCATCAGGTGCAGGACGATCAGCTGAGGCTGGGTGCGCGGGGTGGCGAAGACCTGAGCCGTCATTTTCAACAGCGCTTCGTCTTTGGTATTTTTGTCGGCTTCAAAGTCGCCGTTCTTCAGGAACTGCACTTCGTCGGCACGTTTGGCGATACTGGCGATGGCCGTATCGTATTCGCCAATTTGCCCCTGATTGGAGAACCACCAGGTCTGATAACCCGCGCGGTTTGCCAGGGTGACAAAATTATCCTGATACTGAGGTTTGCCGTCGACGACCCGGTTAAGCGTCAGGCCGAGCGATTTCTGCGTCGAGCCGCTGGCCGCGACATAATCGGTGAACAGCGTGCCTTTGACCGAACTGGCAAACGGTGTGTTATCCCAGTGTCCGCCGAAGGCTCCCATAGCATCGCGACGGGCACTTTCCCCAATCACCACCACATAGGTGTGATACTTCGGCTTAACGGCCAGCACGTTCCAGGTGTCTTTCATATTGGAAAGCTCAGCCATGCGCGCCTGCTCGTCGAGAACCTCTTTATTATTGACAACGACGTCCTTCACGAAGCGGAAAACCGGATAGCCGATATTGGTGAGCCTTAGCTTACCGTCCCAGGGAATATTCTGGATAGGGGCGACAAACGCCACGGCAATGCTGAACACCAGACAGAGTATTTCGATCTTACCCCAGGATTTTTTCTCGCCCGGCTGACGGCGGATGGCGATAACGCCCAACGCGAAGATAAAGATCCCGACCACGTAGCTGTACCACGGGAAGATCGTCAGGATCTCCGTTGACTCTTCCATATTGGTCGAGTGCAGCGCCAGCAGGGTATTAAAGTTTGGCGCGCCGTAAGCCTGGCCAAACGGGAAATAGAGTGCAGCGACCAGCGAGCAGATCCCGATTAATGCTTTTTGCACGCGCGGTGCGGTTCGCCACAGCACATGCAGAACGCAGGTGAAAGCCACCGCGTAGAGCAAACTAAAGGGATAACCCAGCGCAAAGTTAATCAGTAATGACTGCAAAAAGTAAAAACCCGTCCACGGGCTTAAGGCCCGGCTGCGGGTCACAACGGTATCTATCAGGGTTACATTCATAGGTCACTATCATGGATGAAAACGCCATGTGCTCACCCTGGCGTCAAGGGTCATAACCTGCCTGACAGTGCGTGGAGAGGGAATGAGGGTCCGCTTCAGCGAGCCGCAAATTGTGCAGGGCTGCAAGAAGATAGTGCGAGCGCTAAATAATATCAACAGTTGCTAAGCAGATGTTTTGCGAAGGGGATTGCAAATCCGTAAAAAAGATCGGGAATAAGGCGGCTGGAAGCCAGTTTACAGCGAGATTGTGACGGGAAAATGAAGCGGCGTACCGCAACGCCGCTTAGTGGGAAGGTTTGTCGTCCTGATGCGGTTTGTTGTTAAACATATCGCACAGCATGTTCAACAGCATTAAGCGCACTTTAAAGGGAGAGTGGGTAAACACGGTCATGCACCTCTTGAATTCGTTCATAAGACCTCCTGAGTTTTGATCCCTTCGATCCGTGAAGGGTGACTGCATTACATACAGATATAGCATAGGCTATATTGTATAGCTATGGCTATTTCGTTAATTTTTTGTGCTTGCGGAGCTATGGTTTACAATGTGCGCTCTCCAAACCGGGCGCTGGAAGCGTCACCCCACTGAGGAAGTACAATGAACCGTCGCGCAGGTCATCCGACAATGAGGAAAACGACGCAACTGGTGAATGTTGAAGAACATGTCGAAGGTTTTCGCCAGGTCCGTGAAGCGCACCGGCGTGAACTGATTGATGATTATGTTGAACTCATTTCCGATCTGATCCGTGAGGTTGGTGAAGCGCGCCAGGTTGATATGGCCGCCAGGCTGGGGGTTTCACAGCCAACTGTCGCTAAAATGTTAAAACGCCTGGCCTCCGTGGGCTTAATTGAAATGATCCCCTGGCGCGGTGTTTTTCTGACGCCGGAAGGGGAGAAACTCGCGCAGGAGAGCCGCGAGCGCCATCAGCTTGTCGAGAATTTTTTACTGGTGCTGGGCGTCAGCCCGGAGATCGCCCGCCGGGATGCGGAAGGCATGGAACACCACGTCAGCGAAGAGACGCTGGTGAAGTTTCGCGAATTTACCCTTAAATATGGTCCCTCCGCTGAATGAAAATCCCCGGACTGCAGGCCCTGGCACGCGATCGTTTCTTCCATCTCTTATTAATCATTGGCGCAGGGTTAAGCCCCTTTGTGCCGTTTGCGCCACACGCCTGGCTCGCCGCAATTGACTGGCGCACCATCATTACCCTGAGCGGCTTGATGATGCTCACCAAAGGGGTCGAGCTGAGCGGCTATTTTGACGTTCTGGGCCGTAAAATGGTGCGCCGCTTTGCCACCGAGCGCAGGCTGTCCCTGTTTATGGTGTTCTCCGCCGCGGTGCTGTCGACGTTTCTGACCAACGATGTGGCGCTGTTTATCATCGTGCCCCTCACGCTCACGCTGCGTAAGCTGTGCGAGATCCCGGTCAGCCGGCTGATCATCTTTGAAGCGCTTGCCGTCAATGCAGGCTCGCTTCTGACGCCAATTGGCAACCCGCAAAATATCCTTCTGTGGGGACGTTCCGGTCTGTCGTTCGCCGCCTTTACCTGGCAGATGGCCCCTCTGGCGCTGGTGATGATGCTGTCGCTGATGGCGGTGTGCTGGTTTGCGTTTCCTGATAAAAAACTGCAGTACCACAGCGGCACCACGGGTCCACAGTGGCAGCCTCGTCTGGTGTGGAGCTGTCTCGGGTTATACATCGTCTTTCTGTTCGCGCTGGAGCTGAAGTATGAGCTGGCGGGCGTCCTGCTCGTTGCCGCGGGGTTTGTCGTCCTGGCGCGTCGCGTGCTGGTAAGCGTGGACTGGACGCTCCTGCTGGTCTTTATGGCGATGTTTATTGATGTGCATCTTCTTATCCAGCTTCCGGTGCTGCAAAACGTTCTGCACAGCGTCAGCACGCTGTCTCAGCCGGGACTGTGGCTGACGGCGATTGGCCTGTCGCAGTTTATCAGCAACGTACCGTCCACTATTCTGCTGCTCAACTATGTTCCGCCCGATACGCTTCTGGCCTGGGCGGTGAACATCGGCGGGTTTGGGCTGCTGCCCGGCTCGCTGGCAAACCTGATTGCCCTGCGTATGGCCAACGACCGTCGTATCTGGTGGCGTTTCCACGTCTGGTCGATTCCGATGCTGGTTTGGGCCGCGGCGATTGGTTTCGGAATATTCCTTCTCATATAGTGCGCAATTTGTCAGTTTTTCCTGGCAAACGTATAGCAACGTCCTAGCTTTAGTGAACGGCATAGTGTGATGCCGCTCACTGACAGGACCGTTGCTGAACTATGGCTGAAGATCAAAACCCGCCTGCTGACGAGCAGGACAAAAACAATAATGAGCGTAAGCGCCCGGGCAAGAAACCGTTAATTATCCTCGGCATTGTCGTGGTGGTAATGGTGGTCGTGGCGCTGGTCTGGTGGTTTTTAACCCGTAACGAAGAGACGACCGACGACGCCTTTACCGACGGCGACGTGGTGACGATTGCCCCCAAAACGGCGGGCTACGTTACAGAGCTGCGCGTGCGCGATAACCAGCGCGTGAAAAAGGGCGATCTGCTGGTGGTTATCGATCCGCGGGACACCACCGCGCAGCGCGATCAGGCTCAGGCCCAGCTTGGGCTGGCTATCGCGCAGCTGCATCAGGCCCAGGCGCAGCTGGCGCTTTCAAAAGTCCAGTATCCCTCCCAGCGTGACGAAGCCAAAGCGCAGGTGCTGAAAGCGCAGGCCGATCTGGCGAACGCGCAGGCAGAGTACCGTCGCCAGCGCGGCGTCGACCCGCGTGCGACCACTCAGCAAAGTATTGATTCTGCGAACGCTCAGCTGCGTAGCGCACAGGCAGGGCTGGCGAGCGCCCAGGCGCAGCTGGAAGTGGCGGAGCAGGTCCAGCTGCAAATCCGCCAGCAGGAAACCAACGTTGAAGCGCGCGAGCGTCAGGTCGATCAGGCTAAAGCGCAGCTGGAAACCTCCAACCTTAATCTCTCCTATACCGAAGTCCGCGCCCCGTTTGACGGCTTTGTCACCAAACGCAACGTGCAGCCCGGCACGCTGGTGCAGGCGGGAACGGCGCTGTTCTCGCTGGTTTCCCCGAACGTGTGGGTGGTCGCGAACTTTAAAGAGTCGCAGCTTGAGCGCATGAAGCCGGGCGATAAGGTCACCGTGTCCGTCGACGCGTGGCCGGATATGGAGCTTGAGGGCCACGTAGACAGTATTCAGCAGGGCAGCGGCTCACGCTTCTCAGCCTTCCCGGCAGAAAATGCCACCGGCAACTTCGTCAAAATTGTGCAGCGCGTGCCGGTTAAAATCGTGATTGATAAGGGACTCGACCCGAATAAACCGCTGCCGCTGGGGCTATCGGTGGCACCGAAGGTAACGGTGGAATGACGGATCACAGCCACGACAACTGGAAACCCGCCAGCAATCCGTGGGCGGTGGCGATTGTCGTCACCCTGGCGGTGTTTATGGAAATTCTGGACACCACCATCGTCAACGTGGCGCTGCCCCACGTGGCTGGCTCGCTCTCGTCCAGCTATGACGAATCCACCTGGGTGTTAACCAGCTATCTGGTCGCGAACGGTATCGTGCTCCCCATCTCGGCGTTTCTGAGCCGGGTGTTTGGCCGCAAGCAGTTCTTCTTAATCTGCATCGTGATGTTTACCGTCTGCTCGTTCCTGTGCGGGATCGCCACCGAGCTGTGGCAGATTATCCTGTTCCGCGTTATGCAGGGCTTCTTTGGCGGCGGGCTGCAGCCCACGCAGCAGTCGGTGCTGCTCGACTACTTCAAGCCCGAAGACCGGGGCAAAGCGTTTGGTCTGTCCTCCATTGCGATTATCGTTGCGCCGGTCCTCGGCCCGACGCTGGGTGGCTGGATCACCGATAACTACTCGTGGCGCTGGGTGTTCTTTATCAACATTCCGGTGGGGATTGTGACGGTTCTGGCGATCTACCAGCTGCTGGAAGATCCGCCGTGGGAGAGCAAATCAAAAGAGAAGCTGAGTATCGACTGGACGGGGATCGGCCTGATCGCGCTGGGGCTGGGCTGTCTGCAGGTGATGCTTGACCGGGGGGAAGATGAGGACTGGTTCTACTCGAACTTTATTCGTACCTTCGCCGTATTAACGCTTATCGGCATTATCGGCGCGATCTACTGGCTGGTGTATGCCAGAAAGCCGGTGGTGGATCTGCACTGCATGAAGGACCGCAACTTTGCCATCTCCAGCCTGCTGATGGCGGGGATGGCGATGATCCTCTACGGCAGCTCGGTGGTGATCCCGCAGCTGGCGCAGCAGGACCTGGGCTATACCGCCACCTGGTCCGGGCTGGTGCTGTCGCCTGGGGCGGTGCTGATCGTATTGACTATACCGCTGGTGCTGAAGCTGATGCCGGTGGTGCAGACGCGCTGGATTATTGCTTTTGGCTTTACCTGCCTGGCGGTGTCGTTCTTCTGGTCGCGCACGCTGACGCCGGATATCGACTTCGAAACCCTGGTCCTGTTCCGCAGCGCCCAGTCGATAGGGCTGGGGTTCCTGTTTGTACCACTGACTACCATTGCTTTTATCTCGATACCGAGGCGGCTCAACGCCGATGCGGCAGCGCTGTTCACCATGTTCCGTAACGTTGCGGGTTCGGTCGGGATCTCGCTGTCGACGGCGGCCATCACCGAACGATCTCAGGCGCACAGCGCGCATCTGGCGTACCACGCCTCGCCGTTTAACGAGCAGTTCCAGCTGGCGATACGCGAAAGCGCGCAGGCGATCCAGAACTTCACCACCCAGGTGGGAGACCCCACCGGCATCGCCACCGGACGCATGTACCAGACCATGATCGAGCAGTCGCGCTTTTTGGCCTACATCGACGTCTTCACCATCCTGAGCGCCGTGGCCTTGTTACTGATCCCGTTTTGTTTGTTGCTCTCGCCGGTTAAGAGCGAGGGGAGTGCAGGAGCACATTGATGATACACAGACGTTTACACCCTCTGATGATAATGATGCTGCTGGCGGGCTGCGCCGTAGGGCCGGACTACCAACAGCCTGCGCCGCCCGCCGTTACGCACTGGAACGATAAGGGCGACAGCGCGGTGAAATCGCAAACCACCTCCGCCGCGACCAATCCGCTCTGGTGGAAAACCTTCGGCTCGCCGCAGCTCGACAGCCTGGTTGAGCGCGCCATCGCCGGGAACCTGACGCTGCAGCAGACGGTGCTGCGCATCGCCGGGGCCCGTGAGCAGATTAACCAGGCGGGCGGGGCGTTTTATCCGTCGGTCAACGGCAATCTGCAGGCGACGCGCCAGCAGCTCGGGCTGGAAGGGGAGCTGAAATCCCACGGCGTGTATGACCAGGTGGATAGCATCGATCCAGACCTGAAGGGCGCGCTGGGGCCGCTGACGCAGCCGATTAATCTCTATCAGGGCAGCTTCGACGCCCAATGGGAAATCGATCTCTGGGGCAAGGTGCGTCGTCAGGTGGAAGCCGCCGAAGCGCAGCAGAAAGCGGCTATCGAGCAGCGTAACGACGCGCTGGTGTCGCTGGAAGCCGAAGTGGCGCGCGCGTGGCTCCAGCTGCGCGGGGCGCAGAGCATAATCGCCACGCTCATTACCCAGATTAAAAGCGCGCAGCAGACGCTGGATCTCACCGAAAGCCGCCAGCGCGGGGGGCTGTCTCCGCAGATGGACGTGGAAAACGCCCGGGCGCAGTTAGGCAACCTTGAAGCACAGCTTCCGCAATATCAGGCGCAGGAGCGGCAGGCGATGAACGGCCTGGCGATCCTGCTCGGCAAGCCGCCGGGGGCGCTGGATGCGGAACTGCAAAGCGTGCAGCCGATGCCTGCCCTGCCGGATATTGTGCAAACGGGCATTCCATCCACGCTGGCGCGACGCCGTCCGGACGTGCGCGAAGCGGAGGCGAATCTTCATGCCGCTACGGCGCAAATTGGCGTCTCGGTAGCCGAGCTGTTCCCGAGCTTCACCCTCTCCGGACAGTTCGGCCTGCGCAACAGCGAAACCAACTGGCTGACCGACTGGAGCAGCCATTTCTACAGCTTCGGCCCGCAGGTCTCCATCCCCATTTTTCAGGGCGGTCGGCTGGTCTCCAGCGTCAAGGTGGCGCGCGCGCAGCAGGGGGCGGCGGTGCTGGACTATCGCCAGACTGTGCTCACCGCGCTTGGCGATGTCGAAAATGCGCTGGTGAGCTACCGCACCGACCAGCAGCGTGAAGCAGGTCTCGCAAAAACCATCGACGCGCTGCAAAACGCCTTTGATTTAGCCAGCGACAGCTACCGCCAGGGGATCGCCAGCTTTATCGACGTGCTGGACGCCCAGCGTCAGCTGGCGCAGGCCCAGCAGCAGCGCGCGCAGGCGCAGGTGCAGAGCGCGCTCGATCTGGTGGCGCTCTACAAGGCCCTCGGCGGCGGCTGGGAGCCATATCAGCAGGTGCAATTACCGGACTACAGCGTCTTTGGCGACGCCCCGCGCGGATAAACTTTCAGAGGATTGGGCAAGAAACGGACAGGAACACCACATTCGCGATGGCTGAGGGGCGGGTATAACTAACAGACACCCAATCGACATGCGAGGAAAGCGTTATGCGTTATCAAAAACTGGGCAATACCGGACTGTTCGTTTCTGAACTCTGCCTCGGCACCATGACCTTCGGCGGCGAGGGCGGCATGTGGGGCAAGATTGGCCAGCTTCAGCAAAGTGAGGCCGAGCAGCTGGTGGGCCGCGCGCTGGATGCCGGGATCAACTTTATCGACACCGCGGACGTTTACTCTGAAGGGCGCTCGGAGGAGATCACGGGTCAGGCGCTGAAAAACCTGAAAATCCCGCGCGAGAACGTGGTTGTCGCCACGAAAGTGTTCGGCGAAACGGGAACGGCAGGAGTGAATTCGCGCGGCAGCTCGCGCTATCACATCATCAGCAGCGTGAAGGAGAGCCTGCGCCGCATGCAGCTCGATCATATCGATCTCTACCAGCTTCACGGCTTCGACCCCGCAACACCGATTGAAGAAATGCTCTATGCGCTGGATAACCTGGTGCAGCACGGCCACGTGCGTTACATCGGCGTCTCGAACTGGGCGGCGTGGCAGATTGCCAAAGCGCTGGGCATTTCCGAGCGTCTCGGGCTGGCGCGTTTCGCGTCGTTGCAGGCGTATTACACCATTGCCGGGCGCGATCTGGAGCGCGAGCTGGTGCCGATGATGCAGAGCGAAGGCGTCGGGCTGATGGTCTGGAGCCCGCTGGCGGGCGGTCTGCTGAGCGGAAAATATGGGCGCGACGGGCAGAGCGAAGCCGGCGGTCGCCGTCTGGAGTTTGACTTCCCGCCAGTGAATAAAGATCGCGCTTTCGACTGCGTGGACGTGATGCGCACTATCGCCGAAAGCAAGGGCGTCTCCGTCGCGCAAATTGCGCTGGCGTGGCTGCTGCATCAGAAAGCGGTGACCAGCGTCATCATTGGCGCGAAACGCGTTGAACAGCTGGACGACAACATTGCCGCCACCGGGATCCGTCTCAGCGAAGACGAGCTTCAGCAGCTTGATGCGGTGAGCGCGCTGCCGCGGGAATATCCTGGCTGGATGCTGGAGCGGCAGGGTGAGTATCGCCGCAATCAGCTCGCGCAGCAGTAACCTTCCTTATCCCCGGTAAGCGCATCGCCTGCCGGGGATGAGATAAAAGTAAATGACGAGATGATGCTTTTTTAAAGGCAAACTGTATCACTATTGTAATTAGGACTTCAGGATGTCTATGAACAAAGAAATGTGGTGAATGAAAAATAAAAGCTATAAAATGCAGGTCATGGCTAACGTTCCTGGTGTGGTTTCTCTAAGTGCAGAGCTCAATTCCGCTTCGTTTACTAGAAGTAAACTCTTCGCTGATCTGGCACTGGCCATACTTGCAGAGTGTTATTGCAGTGATGGTACGGGACCAATTTAATGGACTTGTTATTAATCAGCAGAATTTATTGTCTTTATTAGTCCCTCCCTCAAAATATTGTCAACATGGTCGTGAAAATCTGATGCGTGAGTATCAGGAGCATTTATTGTATTTGCAGCGATTATGCCGTTATTGTCAGGCGTCGGGCATTGGCGTTTGGTTGCAAGGAGAAGCGCTACCGCGGGATGGAAAAATACAAGAAAAATATCCAGAATATGCTTTGATTGATAATATTAGCGCAGATGAAATTTTCTGGAAAAACTTTTATCAGCACGCACTCTTTGAAGCCCTGGAACAGCTATCCGGCATTGATGGAATGATTGTTAATCTTCACCGACATCAACCCTATAAAGCCAGCTGGGTCTCGACAATCCCTTTTCTCTACCAAACCCTGCGAAGCCTGGGAAAAAAAATGGTCCTGCGTGACTACATGGAGGATGAGGCAGCATCGTGGCAATTAGTCAATGCGTTGCAGGTATTACCTCCGGATGTGAGGGTGTCAATAAAAGCAGTTGCTCATGGTTATCGCCCGGGTTTTGTCAATAACCCTTTATTGACTCAGCTTGAAGGTCGGGTCAAGTGGATTGAGTTTGATATGTGGGGGCTGGAGTACGGCTGGACTCTACTACCGTGCTACTTATTAGAGGAAATTCAGGGCCGTCTTAGCTGGGTTGAAAGTATGGCTGGTGAGGAACTGGAAGCGATTACGGGACGGCTTAGTTGGGAATGGATCTCTAACAGCTCCCTGATTAACTCCGTAAATTCAGTGAACCTGCATGGCTTAGCGATGTTTGGCCGTGAAATATTTATGTCTGAGAAACAGGCGTTTCATTGCTGGCTCACGGATATGCTTGAGCGTAAGGTGGAGGCGGCTGAATTAAATATCTTTCATCAATTGTACGCCAGTAGCTATGAATGGATGAGAAAGACCCCCTATATCCTGGGACATGTTTTGCACCATTTCAGCCAGGTACCGGTAAGCTATGCACAAGCCGTAAAACAACTGCAGTTTCATTTGCTTAAATCTGATGATTATGCTGCGACGGTCTTGTTCCCGATAAACGATCCCGATGCCGGACGCGAACAGTTCCAGCAATTAGTGTTAGAGAAAGAACGAGCTATGTTTTTGGCACAAGACTCCCGTAACCGGCTCTTTCAAATAATACACTCCATTGAGATGTCGGATAAGAAAAAGGATTTATTCAAACGCGTCTGGGACCGCGTCCCGTACTATACTGAAATGTTCAACAGAGTCGCACGAAGTGTCGCTATGAAAATGATGGTCGATCGTTACGGCCATCAGAGTGGTATATCTTCATTTGAATTAAATAATGAAATTAATGAACTGCGCCTTCTGGCGATTCGAATTTCTGGGTGGATAGATAAAGAAGAACAACAACAGCCACATTATCTGGCTATGCTATTTGATCCTGCCAGGCTACTTAGCCTGGCAGAAAGTTTGACAGAAAATTGAACAATTATGACCCGACATTTTTTAATTGCTGATAAAAATCGCGCAATACATAAAATGCTTTTTTGCGCGTTATTTTATCTGCGGTAATCAGTCCCTTGCAATTGAATCCTTTCTGATAGGGGTTCTGACGTCTTTCTGTACGGTAGTCATACAACAACCATGGGGTAAAACCGCGCACATAATTGAGTTTTGGCAGACACTCGGTCTGTTTGCGATAAACATCCGCCATATAGTTTTCCGAGAATGGCCCCGACTGAGGCGCATGTTCGCCCGGAACGCCCTCGGCACCAGTTTCAGTGATGACAACAGGCTTTGTTGGCGACGAGTTTTCACCGAGCACAATCAAATCGTCAAAATTCTCTTCGTACCAGCCGTAATACTCATTCAGACCGATAATATCAAGATAATCTGCCAGACGATCTTCAATCTTCATTTTTGCATGATTGACAAGGCAAGCGGCAGAAATCAAACGGCTGGGATCGGCCTTTCGGGCTGCATCAATCAACATGCTCATAAAATCCAGGCGTTCATCGGTATCTGCATTTTCATTACCCACTGACCAGATAATTACGCTGGCACGGTTTCGGTCACGATAGATTAGCTCCATCAACTGGTTATGTGCATCGCGTTGCGTTGTCGGATTTTTAAAATCTATCGCCCAGTAGTTTGGAATTTCTTCCCAGAGCAACAAACCGACCTCATCCGCAATACGCGCGACCATCTCATGGTGGGGGTAATGCGCCAGTCTCAGGTAGTTGCAGTTGAGCTCTTTAGCATCATGAAAACGGCGGCGGATATCCGCTTCGTTGGTCATTTTTCCTAATAATACATCATCTTCGTGGCAATTTATGCCGCGTAGATAGAGCGATTTACCGTTGAGACGGATATCCGTACCCACAACGTCAATTTGCCTGAAACCCACGCGGTCGCTGACACAGTCGCGCCCCAGCGATGCCATAACGCGATACAATTTAGGGTGTTCAGGAGACCAAATTTGCGGTTCAGCAGACAGGTTAGCTTCAGCAATGCCATTCACCACCGGAAGAGTAACGGAGATGTCAAGTTCAGCGAGAGAGAAATTCACCTCTCGCGCATCGCCTTCCACTGCTATTCTCACGGCTATTTTATTATATTTGCCGTCTGGAACTAAATAAACGAACAGATCCCTGATATAAGTTTGCGGTGTTCGAATAATATCAATTTCACGGTATATCCCGCCATAGTTGAACCAGTCGTTATTTCTCAAGGGTAGCCTGTCAGTAGTGCGGGTGTTATTCACACATAACATCACCACATTCTTTCCTGGCAGTAATACAGACGTTAATTCAGCGCAAAATGGGGTTGAGCCCCCATAGTGGTTGCCTATAAACTGATGATTAACAAAAAGTTTGCAATCGTAATTGGCTGCGCCAATGCGTAAGAAAATACGTTCATCCGCGTCCTGTTTGAGGTAATCAATCTCCCGGCTGTACCACGCACTCCCTTCAAAATAAAACCATTTTTCTTTCATCATTTGCCAGCATCCCGGCACCGGAACGGTATCCCCGGCAAAAGGATCGTAATCGTAAGGATCGCGACGTGTTTCAGCGTCGCTTTTCTCTAAGAGATACCATTTTTGCCTTAATCCTGTGTCGTGAAGATCCAACGTAAAGCGCCATTCGCCACTCAGGCTTTCACGGTCTCGGCCACCCGTGAATAACAGATTAGTATGATTGAGATTCTGCTTATTATACGGTTGGTCATATTGCTCGTTATGTAAGCATTCAACGGCATTTTCAGCCAGGTCCGATTTTTCCAACATGAGATATCCTTCATAAAAGAGGTGTTTCTGTAGAATAACGGCTCGAATTCAGACGCTGGAGCTGCTCCTCATAAACAGAAGGAAAGTTAAGTGATAAAAACATGTAAATGTGATGGAGGTCGAATAACGACAGGATTCTAATGTGATGCACATCTCATAATTGCTTTTACTATGGTGATTTTGATCACATCTGCAACCCTGAGGCGCGATATGACTCACATAAAATTATGGCAGGACTTCAGGGATCTCACTTCTGTTTCTTATCCGTCATGCATTCAGGCCGGGTAACGTACACTGGTTGAAATTAATTACTATGGGTCTGTTTGGATACGATTATTAAATCGTGACGGAGGAAATACGATGGGTCAGTTGCAGGGTGGTGTCAGTAATGAAGCTGTAAATATTGGTTCTACAACCAGTCGATATCGATGGACGATTTGCGCGTTGCTCTTTTTTTCTGTCACCATAAATAATCTCGACAGATCTATATTAGGGTTGCTCGCCCCAATATTACAAAAAGATATTGGCTGGAATGAAATTGAATACGGTAATATAGTGACGGCATTTCAGGCTGCCTATGCCTTAGGTTTATTCCTGTGCGGACGTTTTGTTGATGTTTATGGCGCACGCCTGGTTTTACCTGTCGCACTGGCAATCTGGAGTTTAGCTGCGATGGCTCACGGAATGGTCGGTACTGTTATAGGATTTATCTATGCGCGAATCTTCCTTGGGCTGGGGGAGAGTGCCAACTTCCCTTCAGCTGTGAAGGTTGCCGCAGAGTGGTTCCCGAAACGAGAGCGTGCTTTCGCAACGGGTATTTTTAATTCGGGTTCCAATATTGGTAATATTTTTGCTCCTGTTATTATTCCATGGATAGCATTACAGTGGGGTTGGCGTGAAGCATTCATCGTAACCGGTGCCGTAGGGTTTATCTGGATTGCTTTCTGGTTAATATTATACGGAAAGCCGGAGAAAATTAAGAAGGTAAATAAAGAAGAATTAACCTGGATTAATCAGGATGATGACGCCGATATTACAGCACAAACAACTCAAAAAATCAGCTGGTTGGGTTTGCTAAAGTATAAGCAGACCTGGGCATTCGCCATTTGCAAATTTCTTACTGACCCGATTTTCTGGTTCTTCCTTTTTTGGCTACCGAAGTGGCTGCATGACGCTCGCGGTATTGATATGGCGCATATGGCGATGCCCCTGGTATTAATCAATATTCTGGCAACGATGGGCGGTCTTGCAGGTGGTTATCTCCCTGCATGGATGGTAAACCGTGGTATGGCCGTCAATAAAGCGCGTAAAGCGACATTATTGTTATGCGCTACCTGCGTGCTTCCTATTTTACTGGTCTCGAATGTTTCCAATCTTTGGTGCGCTGTACTGCTGATTGGGCTTGCTGTCGCAGCGCATCAGGGCTGGTCGGTCAATCTTTATACCAGCGTATCCGATATGTTCCCAAAACAGGCGGTAGGGGCTGTTGTTGGTATTGGTTGCCTGATTGGTTCTCTCGGTTCAATTCTTTTTACGCAGGCCACAGGACATATTTTACAGGCAACTGGAAGCTATTGGTCTATTTTCCTGATGGGTGGTTTTGCCTATCTTCTAGGTTTCATGATAATGCATTTATTAATTCCAGCAATGTCTGCAGCTAAATTTAAATAATATTAACTATACAGGTACAGAACATGACATTTACCGATAGTCTGTTAAAGGAACGTATTTTGGCAGCCAGAGAGAAAAGTCTTCTTTGGCTAAATAAAATGCAACTCCCCAACGCAACGGCAGGCGTATTACGCGTTAGCGAACTTCACCAGCCCGAGCAATGGCCGCAAATGCTTCTGCCGGGAACCTATGATGGCACGATGGCTCGCGTTTTATTGGGGGATGAGATCGCCGGGAAAGAAGCGCTTGCGGACTGGATATTGGGTCATCAGGGGGAGGACGGTTTTTTCCAGTTGCCGGGATTGTGCTGGAACGAAACATGGAAAGGGCCGGATGCTGAAAAAACGTGCCAGTACATGCGTTTTCATACAACCAATTACTGTATGGGGACGCTGGAAGTGCTGGACCAACTGGATAGAATCGAGCTGCCATTTTTGAAACCTTACCTCGACGCTCAGTATTTTTGGGCATGGTTAGGTCAACGTGATATGCGCGATCCTTGGCTGGAAGGTAATAATATCGTCAATATCGGAAGTTTTCTGTTACTCGAACAGCAGAGAGAACCGAACGGTCCTGCGGCTCAACGTTTGCAGGATATGATCTTCTGGCATAATCAGCAAAGCGAACCCTATTCAGGTTTTTGGGGGCCGGGTCAGCAGTACAGCCAGGAAGCTTTACTATTTGCGCTCTGCGGTGCGACACATAATTTACATGTATTTTATGCACTCGATGAAAATATTCCCTATTTTAACCAGTCGATAAGCCGTTGCCTGGAACAACCACTAGCCATTCGCAGCAGCTGTATTGATGTCGATATTATCGATATTCTGGCGCACGGCCACGCGCGTTGCCCATATCGCAGCGATGAAATTGAGCATTGGCTCCGCAGCATGCTCGTGAAATTGCTGGACTTCCAGAACGAGGATGGTGGATTCCCGGACACCTTACTTGGCGAGCGAGGGTATGATGGATGGGTGAAGGGATATAAAGAGCCTCAGGGACACAGTAATACGTTTGCCACCTGGTTCCGATGGATAGCTATCGCGATGATCGCCCACGTTTTATGGCCTCAATGGCAGGACTGGCGTTTCCGTAAGACGATCGGTATTGGATATTTTAAAAATCTGTCGAGGTGATTTTAAATTTCTTTGCCCATCGGTACAGAAATCGGCGAAAGCATTTTATTCCATTGAGCATGCTTTTGCCGATTCAACGATGGGCTGTGGCGGCAATCAGCAACCGTCTTTGCAGGTTGCCGCTGGATTTTGCTCAAGGACTCTTACCAGCAGGGCTCGGGGTTCTCGAACTACATCTGTTCCAATTGACAGTACTTTGCCGTCCCTTTCTGCTGAATACTTCGCGACAACATCACCGAATGCATTTCGCTGCACGGCGACCTCTTGTCCTGCTTTTACCGTGTCGCCGGGTTTAACGAAAACTTCCGCAAACCCACCTGTGGTTGCACGTATTGAACTGATAGCATTACCAATATACGTTTTATTGCTGCTGGCGGTTGCGCCGATTTTGCCTTCAATAACCTTGTAGTGGATCAGTACATTGAGGGCACCTTCTAAACCACGGGCAATCATATCCTGCTGGTAAATCCTCGGTTCTCCCGTCTCGGCCGTTATCGCGGGGATACCATTTTGAATAAAAGTTGTCTCCATTGAGCCGGCTTCGCCGGGATCTTTCTTAATTTGATCGGCCGGAAAAAGTTCTGCAATCGTCCGGGCATCCGCATTGCGGTAGTCGGCATAAATGAACAGCGGATAAGCCGTTCCGGTAGACTGGGTGTGATAGTCAATCGCCAGGTCTACATTTCCCTTGTAAACCTTATTCCACATCATCCATGCCTGACGCTCAGCAGAGTTACCCGTTTCTTTTCCTGGATGTACGCGGTTGTAGTCGATGGTCTCACCACCATCGGTTGAAACAGACCATGTCCGGGAAACCCTTTCAAGGCCAGAACGGTTTGGGCCAATAATACCAATAACGCTTCCTTTCATTGTGGCGGGGTCCAGTTGTTCCATCACTTTTTGTACGATGCGCACTCCGTTTAGCTCATCCCCGTGGACGCCCGCCTGAAGCAGAACTTTCTTCCCGTCCGTTTTTCCTTTTGCCACCATTATGGGGACATACCATCGCTGTCCCGTTCCTGTCTCAACCCCCTCGAACATGAAGCGATGTTGTCCTGCTGTCAGGTCAGCTACATCCAGAGTCGAGATAACAGGTATTCCCTGCACCTTATCACCCGTATACACCGTTGCCGCATGAGTCATTGAGCATGACAACGCTAAGCTGAGAGCGAATGCGATACGGCTAGTAGATATCTTCATGAGCGTCATTTTCCATTTGATAGGGTTGAGATTTTTATTTTCTGGCCAGGGCCTGGGTTCATGCTCATTAAGTAAATAATGATTTTTTGAGGCCAGCCAGTGGCACGATCGGGAAATGTGATTTTGCATAGGCTAACGCTCCGGCCTCAGGAACAGGATTTGCGCGATACATTTTCCTGCCCGGCTTCTTCTTTCCAACATACCTCACAAAAAACGATCCTCCTCTTTGATCGTCCTTTCATCTTCGCCTATATGACTAGTCATGATATTTAAAATGACTAGTCATATAGGGAGAAAGCATGAACAATTCGCTGCCGGCCAATTTTTTATGGGGCAACTCGGTGTCAAGCATGCAGACGGAGGGGGCCTGGAACGAGGGCGGGAAGGGGATGTCGGTGTATGACATTCGTGAAGCCGGGGAGAACGTCTCCGACTGGAAAGTGGCGACCGACTCCTACCACCGCTACCGGGAAGATTTCGACCTGATGCAGGACCTGGGCATGAACTGCTACCGCTTCCAGATCTCCTGGAGCCGCGTTTGCCCGCAGGGCGACGGCGCGTTCAACGACGAGGGCATCGCGTTTTACGACCGTTTTATCGACGATCTGATCGCCCGCGGTATCGAGCCGATGGTCTGCCTGTACCACTTCGATATGCCGCTGGTGCTGGCGCAGGAGTACAACGGCTTCAACGACCGCCGCGTGATGGAGGCCTTTATCCGCTACGGCAAAAAGATGATCGACTGCTATAGCGACCGCGTGAAGTACTGGCTGACCTTCAATGAGCAGAACATCTTCCATATGCCGGAAGCGTTCCGCATTTCCGGCTATATGCACGGCGAGAAAACCCTGCGCGAGCTGTACGAGCTGCAGCACCATACGATGGTGGCGCACATGGCGCTGACCGAATATTTGCACCAGACCAGACCTGGCCAGCTGATGGGCGGCATGCTGGCGCACCAGTTGATCTACCCGGCCACCTGCAAACCGCGCGATATATTCTGCGCCCAGCAGTACGACGAGTTCCTCAACCAGAACCTGCTGCGCGTCTTCGCAGGGCAGGGCTACAGCCCGGCGGTGATGGCGGTGGTGGAGCAGGAAGGCTTTGGCGATATCTACCGCGCTGAGGATTTAGCGCTGCTGGCGCGGACTAAAAACGACTATATGGCCTTCAGCTACTACGCCAGCAAAACGCTGGACAGCGATGCGATCCCGGAAGGCACGCCGGTGAACTATTACCTGCTGCACGGCGAGAAAAACAACCCGTACCTGAAGGCCACCGAGTGGAACTGGCAGATCGATCCGCTGGGCTTTCGCACCATCATCACCCGCTACGCCAACGACTGGCGGATGCCGGTCTTCCCGATCGAAAACGGCATCGGGGTGATTGAGTCCTG
The DNA here is from genome assembly GCF_034107965.1 of Enterobacter sp. 61D5. Classification (NCBI taxonomy): domain Bacteria; kingdom Pseudomonadati; phylum Pseudomonadota; class Gammaproteobacteria; order Enterobacterales; family Enterobacteriaceae; genus Enterobacter; species Enterobacter sp. 61D5. The sequence continues at coordinate 108,387 of NZ_JAWNFK010000014.1, read as the reverse complement.
GGACGGCGTCAATCCGATCGAGGACACCTACCGCATCGACTACCACCGGGCGCATATCAATGCCATGAAGGAGGCGATGTTCGAGGACGGGGCAGAGGTAATCGGCTACCTCGGCTGGGGGTTGATCGACATTCTCAGCTCCCAGGGCGACATGCGTAAGCGCTACGGCGTGGTCTATGTCAACCGGGAAAACCACGACCTGAAAGACCTGAAGCGCGTGCCGAAGAAGAGCTACGCGTGGTTAAAACAGGTTATCCATACCAACGGACGCGAGATGTAAGCCGTACGCTGCCGGGCCGTTTTTGTGACTGATTGATGGGAACTATCCGCTATGTCTGAAACAAAAATAACACCGCACATGCAGTCTTTTGTCGATAAGTTTGTTGAGTTCTCGGCGCGCCTGGCTAATCAGGTGCACCTTCGCTCCCTGCGCGACGCCTTCGCCACGGTAATGCCCATTTTCATCCTCGCCGGTCTGGCGGTGCTGGTGAACAACGTGGTATTTCCGTGGATTTTTCATGGCGACACGCTCGCGCAGTTTAAGGTGTGGGGCGAGGCGATTATCAACGGAACGCTGAACATCGCCGCGCTGCTGCTGGCCCCGATGATTGCCTGGTCGCTGGCGCGCAACAAAGATTTCGACAATCCGGTCTCGGCAGTGGTCATCGCCGTCAGCAGCTTCATCATCATGATGCCGATGCGCCTGCAGATTACGCCCGTCGGCAGCGATTCCGCGGTGAACGTCACCCAGGTGCTGACGTTCGCCAATATCGGCTCAACCGGGATTTTCGCCGGGGTGCTGATCGGGCTGCTCTCAACGGAAGTGTTTATCGCCATTTCGCGCCTGAAGGCGCTGCACATTTCCCTCGGGGAAAACGTGCCTCCGGCGGTGAGCAAATCCTTTACCGCGCTGATCCCGACTATCCTCACGCTCTCCCTGTTCGCGGTGCTGGCGGCGATACTGGCAAACGTGCTGCACACGGACCTGATCCATCTTATTACTACCTTTATCCAGCAGCCGCTGCGGCTAATCAACACCAGCCTGCCGGGAACGATTTTCATCTACAGCTTCGGTAACTTCTTGTTCACGCTTGGTATTCATCAGTCTGTCGTCAACAGCGTGGTGCTGGAGCCGTTCCTGCTGATCAACACCAACGAGAACATGCTGGCCTTCGCCAACGGCCAGCCAATTCCGCATATCATCAACAACATCTTCGTGCCGACGTTCGGCATGGTGGGCGGCACGGGCAGCACGATCTCGCTGCTGATTGCCATCTTTATCTTCTCCCGACAAAAGTCGGCGAAGCAGGTGGCGCGTCTGTCGCTGGCGCCCGGTTTATTCAACATCAACGAGCCGGTGATTTTTGGCCTGCCGATCGTGTTTAACCTGCCGCTGATGATCCCGTTTGTGCTGCTGCCCGCCATCGGCATTTACTTCGCCTGGCTCTGCACCACCCTGGGGTTAATGTCGCGCTGCGTGGTGATGATCCCGTGGACCACACCGCCCATTCTCAGCGCCTGGCTGGCCACGGCGGGAGACTGGCGGGCGGTGGTGGTGCAGTTGGCAATCATCGTATTTGGTGTATTCTTCTACCTGCCTTTCCTCAAAATTGCCGAGCGAGTGGCCTTGAAAAACAGCGGGATAGAAAACTAACTGAAAGGAAGGACGATGGCGGCGAAGTACATCACCATAGCGCGGGAAATTAAGAAACGCATTATCAGCCAGCAGTACGCCGCCAATGAACCCCTGCCGGACCAGTTTGCGCTGGCGGCGGAGTTCAACTCCAGTCGGATGACCATTCAGCAGGCTATGCGCCAGCTGATCGTCGAAGGTCTGGTCTATACCCGCCAGGGGCAGGGCACGTTCATCCGTAAAAACTTCCTTCAGCTCTCGCAGTGGGATCTCTCCGGCAACGACTACTTTGGTGCGACCAAAACCTGGGAACATCTGGGCACGGTGACCAGCCGGGTGGTGCATTTCGAGCTGCGCTTCCCGAACGACAAAGAGCAGGCGTCGCTGATGATTAACGCCGACGCGCCGATCTATGACTTCATTCGTCTACGCTTGCTGAACGGCGAACCTATGTCGCTGGATTCCACCGTGATGCCGATGAATCTGGTGCCGGGCCTGACGAAAACCCATCTTGAAGGTTCGGTGTTCCAGTACGTGCAGGAGACGCTGGGGCTGAAAATTATGGGGTCATACCGGGTGGTGCGGGCGCTTAAGCCCAGCGCGCTGGACAGGGAGCATCTGGTCTGCGAGGAAACCGATCCGGTGCTGGAGGTGGAGCAGGTTATTTATCTGGAGGACGGCACGCCGCTGGAGTATGCCCACTGCCACTATCGGTACGACCACGGCGGGATAGTCATCGTGAATAACGGATAAAAAAAAGCGGGCAACGAGGCCCGCTTTTTTAATGCTTCTCTATCAGTTCAAACGCACCGGCATACCGGAGCGGTTCTGCACGGCCTGGTCAACAATCGCCGTTTCTACGTCTGGCTGAGAAGTCACCGCCTGCACCGCGCTGTTCAGCGTAACAGGAACGACTTCGTTATTGTTGATCTGGTCTTCGCTGGTAGACAGCGGGTTGTGCACTTCAATGTAGCGGCTGCCGTCTGGCTCTGAGGTCGCCTTCACCGGTTCGTTGATGAACTGCACGCGCGTACCGACCGGCACGTTTTCGAACAGGAATTTGATGTCGTCGTTACGCAGGCGCACGCAGCCGTGGCTTACGCGCAGGCCGATGCCGAAGTTGGCGTTGGTACCGTGGATAGCGTACAGGCGGCCAATGTACAGCGCGTACAGACCCATCGGGTTATCCGGGCCTGCCGGTACAACGGCTGGCAGCGGTTCGCCCGCAGCGATGTATTCCGCGTGCATTTTGGCGGTCGGCGTCCAGGTTGGGCCCGCTTTCTTACGCTCAACTTTGGTGGTCCAGTTCAGCGGAGTGTCTTTACCCAGCTGGCCGATACCGATTGGCAGCACGATAACGGTGTTGGTGCCTTTCGGGTAGTAATAGAGACGCATTTCGGCGCTGTTAATCACGATACCTTCATGAACGGTATCCGGCAGGATCAGCTGCTGAGGGATATTCAGCACGGTACCCGCTTTAGGCAGATACGGGTCAACGCCCGGGTTCGCTTCCAGCATGTTAGACAGGCCCAGCTGGTACTGCGCAGCGAAATACTCCAGCGGCTGAGAGTTACCTTCTGGTACCGTCACAACCTGGTTCTGGCCTACCAGACGGCTACCGTCTGTTGGCAGGGGATACGTCACCGCAGACGCGGTCTTACAAAAACCTACTACGGCTAACGCCGCCGCTAAAAGCGTTGTTAATTTCATGTTCATGTTGTGCGAGGTATCTAAGCCATTCTGGCGATGAGTTGATAAGTCTGAATCTGTGATGGGAGCGCATTATATGTGCATTCCCGCTAACAGGGAATTCAGATGTGTACGAAATCACATTTTTTTCGATTTTGCTAAAGTTTAGTGGATTGCCGCAACACGGGATCTCAATTCGGAATTGTGGCATAATGCCGTGTTTATCACACTTTTCGCAGGAATCTCCCCGTGTTAGTTACCAGCAACGTCACTATGCAGTTTGGCAGTAAGCCGCTGTTCGAAAACATTTCCGTCAAATTTGGCGGCGGCAACCGTTACGGCCTGATTGGTGCCAACGGTAGCGGAAAATCCACCTTTATGAAGATCCTCGGCGGTGACCTGGAGCCGACGCTCGGCAACGTATCGCTCGACCCTAACGAGCGTATCGGTAAGCTGCGTCAGGATCAGTTCGCCTTCGAAGAGTTCACCGTGCTTGACACCGTGATCATGGGGCATGGGGAACTGTGGGAAGTGAAGCAGGAGCGCGATCGCATCTACGCGCTGGCCGAAATGAGCGAAGAAGACGGCTATAAAGTGGCCGATCTGGAAACGCAGTACGGCGAGATGGACGGCTACTCTGCGGAAGCACGCGCGGGCGAGCTGCTGCTGGGCGTGGGTATTCCTGTCGAACAACATTACGGCCCGATGAGCGAAGTTGCGCCGGGCTGGAAGCTGCGCGTGCTGCTGGCACAGGCGCTGTTCTCTAACCCGGACATCCTGCTGCTCGACGAACCGACGAACAACCTGGACATCGACACCATCCGCTGGCTGGAGCAGACGCTGAACGATCGCGACAGCACCATGATCATCATCTCGCACGACCGTCACTTCCTGAACATGGTCTGTACGCACATGGCGGATCTGGACTACGGCGAGCTGCGCGTTTACCCGGGCAACTACGACGAGTACATGACGGCGGCTACCCAGGCGCGTGAACGTCTGCTGGCGGATAACGCCAAGAAAAAAGCGCAGATTGCTGACCTGCAGTCCTTCGTCAGCCGCTTTAGCGCCAACGCCTCTAAGTCGCGTCAGGCGACCTCCCGTGCGCGCCAGATCGACAAAATCAAGCTGGACGAAGTCAAAGCCTCCAGCCGTCAGAACCCGTTCATTCGCTTCGAGCAGGACAAGAAACTGTTCCGTAACGCGCTGGAAGTAGAAGCCCTTGCAAAAGGCTTTGAGAACGGCCCGCTGTTTAAAAAATTCAACCTGCTGCTGGAAGTGGGCGAGAAGATTGCCATCCTCGGCGCCAACGGCGTGGGTAAATCCACCATGCTGAAAACCCTGGTCGGCGAACTGCAGCCGGACAACGGCACCGTGAAGTGGTCTGAAAACGCGCAGATTGGCTACTACGCGCAGGACCATGAGTACGAGTTCGAAAACGACCTCACCGTCTTCGACTGGATGAGCCAGTGGAAGCAGGAAGGCGACGACGAGCAGGCGGTGCGCAGCATTCTGGGTCGTCTGCTGTTCAGCCAGGACGACATCAAAAAGCCGGCTAAGGTGCTCTCCGGTGGTGAGAAGGGCCGCATGCTGTTCGGCAAGCTGATGATGGAAAAACCAAACATCCTGGTGATGGACGAACCGACTAACCACCTGGACATGGAATCTATCGAATCCCTGAACATGGCGCTGGAGATGTATCAGGGTACCCTGATCTTCGTCTCTCACGACCGTGAGTTCGTCAGCTCGCTGGCGACCCGCGTGATCGAAATTACGCCAGAGCGCGTGGTGGACTTCACCGGTAACTATGAAGATTACCTGCGCAGTAAAGGTATCGAGAACTAAAAAAGCCGGGTGGCGGCTTCGCCTTACCCGGCCTGCGTTCTATCCCCTCTCCCAGTGGGAGAGGGTCAGGGTGAGGGCATCAGGCCGCACTAGATCACCCACTCGCCCCCTTCAACCCCGTTCACCAGCAGCGTACGTTTTTCCCCTGCAGGCAGCGACACCTTCAGCGATTTCCACGCCGGACGATAATCCCCGCGCGCGTTGACCTTCAGGTTGATGGTTGCGCCGTCGCACACCATTTCCCACTCCACCCACAGCGCGTTGCCGTTCTGGTAGCCCCAGCTTTCGCCGTCGTCTTCAAACAGCATTCCGGTGGTCGTACCGACTCCCTTCACCGGGAACAGCTTCAGCTCGCGGGTCGTATCTTTTTCGGCACTCACATGCGTGATGCGCTCGCTCAGCGGCAGACCGGCTCCCGCACGAACCAGCAGCGGCAGTTTTTCCAGCGGCGCGTCGAGGACGATTGACTGGCCGCCCGCATACCACGCGTGGGTGTAAAAATCGTACCAGCCGGTGGCGTTATCCGGTAGCCAGACGCGGCGCTCGCGCTGCCCGGCTTCGACGACGCTGGCCACCAGCAGGTCGCGGCCCAGCAGGAAGTCATCGCACTCCTCAAACGTCTGCGCATCATGCTCGTGGTCGAGGAAGGTCGGGCGCAGCATCGGCTCGTCGTCGGCATGCGCCTGCCAGAGCAGGGTGTAGAGATACGGCAGCAGGCGGTAGCGCAGCTCAACCGCGCCGCGAATGGCGGGCGTGACGCCCGGGTACATCCACGGTTCGTTCACGGTATGGTCATCGTTCCACGAGTGGATGGTAAAGCGCGGGTGCATCACGCCGTTCTGCACCCAGCGAACGAACAGCTCGGCGTCCGGCTTGTCGCCGGAGAAACCGCCTACGTCGTGACCGACGTTGAACAGCCCGGACAGGCTCATGCCCAGCCCCATGCGGATGTTATAGCGCAGGGTGTCCCAGCTGGTGCGGTTGTCGCCGCTCCAGGTCTGAACGTAGCGCTGCATCCCGGCGCAGCCGGAGCGGGAGATGAGATACGGACGTTTTTCCGGCGCGAAACGCTGCTGTGCTTCCAGCGAGGCGCGCATCATCAGCAGCGGCATCACCGGGCGAATGTGCTTGATGGCAATCTCCTTGCCGAAGCCAAAGCAGCGCGCTTCCCCGTCCCACACTTCGTACTCGTTGTTGTCGTTCCAGGTGGAGTCGATGCCCATCTCCAGCAGCTGCGTGGTCACGCCGTTCTGCCACCACTGCACCGTCTGCGGGTTGGTAAAGTCGAGGTGTGAGCCTTCGTCATCCCAGAAGCTGGAACGTTCCGGTGCATCGGTTTCTGAATCGCGAATGAACAGGCCGTTTTCCGCCACTTCGTTATAGCGCGGATGGTCCTGCAGCAGGCACGGCTTGATGTTCGCTGCAAGCTTCAGCCCCGCGTCGTGAAAGGCCTGACTCATCACCTTCGGCTGCGGCACCTTGTCGTAGTTCCAGTTGAAGACGTAGCGCTTGCCGTTGATGGAGGTATAGCCGGAGGAGAGCTGGAACGAGTCGCACGGAATGGCATGTGCTTCGCACAGGCGAATGAAGTTCATCAGCTGGTTCTGGGCGTCCGGCGCGTCGGTGTAGTGCATGGTCGAGCCGCTGTAGCCCAGGCTCCACTTCGGTCCGAACAGCGTTTTTCCGGTCAGACGCACGAAGGCCTTGGTGACGTCCAGCACGCGCTTGCCGGTAAAGATGTAGTAATCGATATCGCCGGCTTCCGCCTGCCAGCGACGATAGGCGGTGTGGTAGTTGTCGATTTCGTTACCCAGATCCAGCCAGCAGCTGCTCAGGTTGTCATAGAACAGGCCGTAGCTGACGTCGTCGCGGCGGGCGATAGTGAACGGAATATGCTTGTAGAGCGGGTCGGTGCTGGCCGCGTTGTACCCCATCGCGTCGAGGTTGCGCATTTCGTAGCGTTTACCGTTGCGCTGCAGATCGCCCGCTTTCTCGCCCAGGCCGTAGAAACGCTCGTCCTTACGACGGCTGAGGTAGTGCGCTACGCCGTCGCCGTGGGCGTTCAGCAGGTAGGCGCTGGTGGGGCGGTCATTGACCAGCGGCTGCCACTCGCCCGCTTCATTGCGGTAGTGCCACTCCAGCCACAGCGGCTGGTGGACCGTCACGCGCAGCTGTTCGGTTGCCACGGTTAGCGTCTCGCCTTGCTGCGTCAGCGTCCAGGCCGGGCAGGAGAAACCGCTTATATCGTCACGACGGCGGCCTTCCCACGGCACGTCTTTTTCCGGCGCGATGCTCCAGGTGCGGTCAAGCGCCAGCTCGCCTTTGCGTTTGATCAGCACGCGGAACAGGTTCTCTTCCAGCACGTACAGGCACAGGCGGTGCTGGTTATCGACCAGCAGTTCAATATGATTTGCCGACTGCGTATCAATGGTCCAGTTTTTCAGGGTTTTCATATGCAATACATCCACTATCAGGCGCGCTTGGCGCGACGTTCAGCAATAAATGCTACCAGGAAGACAGCGCCAATCAGGTCAAAGAAACCCATGGCAATAAAGAGCGGGTTAAAGCCGATTTTGTCGGCGGTCACACCGATTAACAGCGAGAACAGGAAGCTGGCGATCCACGCCGCAGAGCCGCGCATGCCGTTGACGGTCGCCATCTGGCCTTTGTCGAACGACTCCACAACCAGGGCGCTCAGCATGCAGGAGATGATCTGGTGCCCGAAGCCGCCGATGGAGATCAGTACGATGGTGATATACGGGTCTCGGGTAATGGCCACGATGCCCAGAGAGATCATCAGGAACGCGCCCGTCACGGAGCTGGCAACAACCGAGTTAACGCGCGAGCAGCCAAACAGGCGAGTGTACAGACGCGTCAGGTAGCCGCTCGCCACGCTGCCGAGGTCGGCGGCGAGGAACGGCAGCCAGGCAAACATCGCAATCTGCTTCAGGTCCATGCCGTGCTCTTTGGCGAGGTACAGCGGCACCCAGAAGCTCAGCACCGCCCAGGCCGGTTCCGCCATAAAGGCCGGAATGGCGATACCGTAGAAGCGTTTGTTTTTCGAGACGGTTTTCAGCGCGGTCAGGAAGGGCAGTCTCACCGCAGGCGGTTCGTTGTCCTGCTTGATAAACGCCAGCTCGTCCTTGCTCAGGTTCGGGTGCTGCTCCGGGTTGTGGTAGAACGCCCACCACAGGATCACCCACAGCAACGCCAGCACGCCGGTAAACATAAACGCCCCCTGCCAGCCGAACGACGCGTGAGCAAAGTAGATGATGGGCGGGGCCAGCATCGCGCCGATGGAGAAGCCCACGCCCGCCCAGCCGGCAGCAACGGGGCGCTCTGATTTCGGGAACCATTCGCCGATGGTTTTGGCGTTCGCCGGGGTAGCGGCGGCCTCAGAGGCACCCATGAAGAAGCGCAGAATAGCGAGGTGCAGCCAGCTTCCGGCGCCCGCATGGAAGATACACATCAGGGCCCAGATCCCGGCACAGACCATAAAGCCAATCTTCAGGCCGATGACGTCAATCAGCCAGCCGCACAGGGGCTGGAAAATGGTATAGGCGATCTGGAACGCACCAACGATCCAGGAGTATTGCTCGGTGGTGATCCCGAGGCTCTCTTTCAGTTCCGGGGCGAGGATCCCGAGCGAGTTTCGGGTGATGTAGTTAACGGTGACGCCAAGTAAGAACAGTACCAGCACGTACCAGCGCAGGTTCTTAATGACGCGACGGGTTTTGCTTGTCGCTACGGTGTTATTGATGTCCTGACTCATTTTACTCTCCACAAGACGGACGGTAAGGGAACGGAGGTTAAGGTGTCACACGGATTTTTATGCCTTTGATTTCTATCCGTTTAACATGCTTAAGTTGGTATACAACTAGTATGGAAGCTGTGTGACAAGTTCACCTTAAGGAAGAAAATGAGTGGGCAAAAGTGGATTTTGTGCAAAATTTCTCATAACTGACGTTAACGCTCTGGCATGATGACATTCATGTCAGCTATTGCCTGATAGATACGCTATGAAAATTTTTTCATTTCGCAAATGGAGCCAGATCACAAAATGGACAAAAGGCTAAAAATCACCGAAATTGCCGCCCGAACGCAGCTCTCGATCAGCACCGTGTCGCGGGTGCTGGCGGGAAAAGCGAATACCAGTGAAAAAGCGCGTGCAAAGGTGCTGGCGTGCGCGCGGGAGCTGGGGGTGATGGACGGCATGGCGGCAGGGCGTCTGCTGCTTAACAGCCTGGTGGTTTTTGCCCCGCAGCGCGCCTTCGACGAGCGGTCCGACATCTTTTACTACCGCGTGATCCAGAGCGTGAGTAAAGGCCTGGCGTCCCACGATGTGCGCCTTCGCTACTGCGCGCTGGAGGAGAACGACAGCGACGCCCAGCTGTTTCTGGCGCGCATGAACGAAGCGGACACCCAGGCGGCAATCCTTCTTGGCATCGACGATCCCCATATCCACGATCTGGCGATTGACGTGGGTAAACCCTGCATGCTGATTAACTGCCGCGACCGGTACATGCGTCTGCCTGCCGTCGCGCCGGATCATCGCGCCATTGGCGAGCGGGCGGCGGAATATCTGTTCGAAATGGGACACCGTGAGGTGATGAACGTGCTGTGCCTGCGCCGCTACACCATGGAGCTGCGCCTGGCGGGGATCCGCGACGCGTGGCAGTCTCACAACCTGAAATTCAACGATAAACGCGATCTGCTGGTGGTGCCCAGCTTCAGCGCGCGCGAAACGGAAGAGATGGTCAGCAGCTGGCTCAGTGAAGTGCAGGGGAAGGATTTACCTACCGCGTTCCTGGTCGGCGGCGACTTTATGGCGGCGGGCACCATTAGCGCATTACAAAACCACGGCCTGCGCGTGCCGCAGGACGTGTCGGTGATGAGCATTGACGGGTTTAACCTGGCGGCAATCCAGGATGTCCCGCTGACGGCCGTGCACGTTCCGCGCGATGAGCTGGGAACAGAAGCGGTATATATGCTCCAGCAGCGGCTCATGCGCCCGGACGCGCCGGTGGGAACGTTACTGCTAAACGGCATGCTGGCCGTGCGGGAATCGGTACGGCGGATAGGTCAGGGGAAACGACGCACCGCCGTGGAGCGAGAAGGGCTGTACGACAGTTAAGCCATGCCCAGCGCGCGCTTGCCGTGGATGTTGAGATCGTTCACGGTAAAGCGGTCCTGCCAGTTCTTTTCATAATCCTCGCGCGGGAAGTCTCCCGGCGACGCGCCGGTTTCCAGCGCTTCCTTGACCTTTTTGGCATAGGCGAGGTTTTTTTCGCACATCGGCGCGGCAGGAATGTACATCACGTTGCCCCAGCCCTGCTGATTTTCCACCGGCGCGACGGAGTGGATCACATCGCAGTGCCACCACACGGAATCGCCCGCCTCGAGTGCCGGAATGCTGCTTAATGCCTCGATGAGCAGCGGGTGCCACTTCTCTGAAACCGGCAGCACGCGCCCCGGCGCCACGCCGCACAGCTCGTCTTCCGGCACGTCGTCCAGCAGCGGACGCAGCAGAATGTAAGCCATTGCTTCCGGGATCGGCACCACGTGCAGCAGCCCCTGGCCGGGGATCATGTCCGACAGCGCCGTCCAGCCCTGGAAGGTGCGGAACACCGAGCATTTGGTGGTGTTATCGACGGTATATTCTTCCACTTCGGTGCGGTGCGCGGCGTTCCACGGATCGTATTTCTCGACGTTGCCGTCAAACACGCGGGCAAATACCTGCTGATAAGCCGGAAGCAGCCAGCGCTCCAGCGCGCCGGAGTCGGTATGCGCCCCAAGCCCTTTCGAGGTGGTTCCCGGCGGACGTCGGCGGATGCGGTCCGGGTAAATCACGCTCACGTCCGGGTTGAACCACTGTTTGCCGTTGCTCTCGAACGTCCATAAACGGTTCAGGAACGACTGCACCTGCGCCATCTCTTCGCTCTGGCGCGCCTGCATCTGCGCCTGAGACCAGTAAATCGGGTAAATCTCCGGACGAGAGGCCGTTAAGGTGCCGAAGAAGTTATCGCCTGGCCCTTTGTAGACCTCGTCAAACTTGTTCAGATCGAGGTAGTCGAGCATCGACTGATCCCACGCCAGCGCCTGCTCGCGCGGGAAGTGACCTTTAATCACCGCGCAGCCGCGGCGTTTAACGGCCTCGCGCTGGGCGTCGGTAATTGTGCCGTTTTTCACATCCGCAAACGCAATCACCGGCCAGACGGATTCGCCTTTGTTCTTAAGAACGTTGATTTCCGCCACGAGGGTGGCAATTTTATCGCTGAGCTTATTAAACACCGCCTGCACGTCGCCGATCTGCGCGCGCAGCTCACGTTTCAACTGACGTATTGCCGCTTTGTGATCCGCTGGTAAGGTTTCACTGGTAAAGGTCATAACTGCCTCGCATCTTTCATTCGAAAGTAAAAGTGTCTACAAGTGATACTTTAAGTTAAAATTAAGTTAATGCAAGTTTAAAAGCTTGACGCAAGCCACAGGACGGAAAAAGAGTGAGAGGCCGGAGCGACGCTCCGGCAAGGAGAGGATCAGGCGTCGAACGGGGAATGGTTGTCGAGCACGGCCTGAATGACGTTCAGCGCACCCTGATGGTTGTTGTCGTCGGTGCCGTAGCGGCTGATTTCTTTGATGCTCTCTGCCGCGTTACCCATCGCAAAGGAATATTTCACCAGCTTCAGCATCTCGGCATCGTTGCCGCTGTCGCCAATGGCCACGCACTCCTGCGGGGAGATTTTCCAGCGTTTCAGCAGACGGCTGATGCCGTTGGCTTTGTGCAGGCCGGGGATAATCAAATCGACAAAACCAAAGCCGCTGGTGACCGGCTTCATAATGCCGTCCAGGGAGACGTGCAGTTTATCCACCAGATTAGGGATATCGCTGTCCGGCAGGTTCAGCGAGAACTTAAACAGCACGTCGTCAATTTCGCGGTAATCGCTGATGCGCTTTAAGCGGTGATAGTGCTTTGACATCAGCGCCACGAATTCTTCAGGAGCCTGGTCGCTGACCCAGGCGCTCTCCAGCCCGCAGGCCACGAAGTTCAGCTCTTTATCTTTCAGCAGTTCGCCAATCACGATTTGCGATTCATGACGCGTCAGCTCGCCGTGGAAAATCTGTTCGCCGCGATCGAACACCAGCGCGCCGTTTTCCGCCACGAAGGAGATCCGATCTTTCAGCTCCGGAAAGAAGGAGATGAGCTGGTAATACTGGTTGCCACTGGCGACAACGAATTCAATGTCGCGGGCCTTAAGCTGAGCAAACTGTGCCTGGAAGCGGTCACGATCGTACTGCTTGGCATCATCAAGGAAAGTTCCGTCCATATCGGTGACGATAACTTTAACGGTCATACTGTGCTCCTGGGTCACTGCGTTTTGAAACATTCTAATAACAAGGTGACGGGGAGCACAAATTTAATTTCATTCGAAAGTAAAAGCAAAACGGCAACCGAGGTTGCCGTTTTTAGTATTTTCTACCTCTCCCCGTGGGAGAGGGCTGGGGTGAGGGCATCAGCGTGCGCATATCCCCTCACCATCAAGAGTGAGGGGATATGCCGTTACAGCGTATGCTCAGTACGGGCGATAATATCGTCCTGCGCATCCGGCGACAGGGCGGTGAAGAACGCCGAGTAGCCCGCGACGCGCACCACGAGATCGCGATACTGGTCAGGATGTTTCTTCGCTTCCAGCAGCGTTTCGCGCGAGACGATGTTGTACTGGATATGCCAGCCCTTATGCACCTCGAAGAAGGTGCGCAGCAGCACCATCAGCTTCTGGCGATCGCTGTCGTTTTCCAGCGTTGACGGGTTCAGCTTCTGGTTCAGCAGCACGCCGCCGAGAATCGCTTCCGTCGGCAGTTTACCCACCGAGCCAATTACCGCCGTCGGGCCGAGGTGGTCCGTACCGGAGGCCGGGCTTGCCCCTTCCGCCAGCGGGGTGTGCGCCTTACGTCCGTCCGGGGTGGCCATCGTTGCCGCGCCAAACGGCACGTTCGCGGAAATGGAAGAGGTGCCCGCGTAGTAGTTACCGCCAATCGGGCCGCGACCGTGGCGCGGGTTGTGGTACTGCTTCAGCTCTTCGATGTAGGTCAGATAGGCGCGCGTCAGCAGCATGTCCACGCTGTCGTCGTCGTTGCCGTACTTCGGCGCGCCGTTAATCAGGCGCTGGCGCAGCTGCTCGTGGGTCAGCCCGTCGAAGTCATCCGCCAGCGCCGCCGCCAGCTGCTGCTGACCGATAGTGCCCTGCTCGAACACCAGCTTCTTCACCGCAGCCAGGCTGTTGCCGAGGTTAGCGATACCCACCTGCAGGCCGGAGACCCAGTCGTACTTCGCGCCGCCCTGCTTGATGCTTTTCGCGCGTTCGATGCAGTCATCCACCAGCGCCGAGCAGAGAATGTCGTGGACGTTCTCTTCCAGCATGGTATCCACCACGTACTCAATCTCGATGGATTTGCGGGTGTAGTAGCGGATCTGGCTGTCCCACGCCGCCATCACTTCGTCGAAGTTGTCGAAGTTACCGGCGGAGAGCGCTTTCTCCTGCGGCAGGAACACCTTGCCGCTGGTGGCGTCGCGCCCGCCTTCCAGCGCGGCCAGCATCACGCGGGCGAAGTTGATAAAGCTCATGCCGGTGCAGCGATAGCCCCATTTGCCGCCCACCGCGGTTTCGATACAGCCGATGGCCGCGTAGTCGTAGGCGTCGTCTCGTTCAACGCCGAGCTTAATGAATTCCGGAATGACGATTTCATCGTTGTTGAACGCGGGCATCCCGAAGCCGCAGCGGATCACCTGCACGCAGGCGTCGAGGAAGTCGTTGCTCATGCCCGCGTGGTAACGCACGCTCAGGTTTGGCTGGGTGGATCGCAGGCGACCGCAGGATTCCAGAATCGCGTAGGAGAGCGGGTTCACCGCGTCCATCGGCTCGCCGTTTACCAGCTTCTGGCCGCCGATGGTGACGTTCTGGTACAGCGGGCTGCCGGCAGAGGCTTTCGAGTGCGAGCCGGAGCGGATCTTATTCACTTCAAGCAATTTCAGCCAGCAGCTGTGCAGCAGCTCAATGGCGTGCTCGCGCTCGAGGCTCTGATTCAGCTCCACGTCGCGGCGGTAGTAGGGATAGAGATACTGGTCCATACGCGCGAAGGAGACGGAATGGCCGTTGGACTCAATCTGCAGGATCAGCTGGATGAAGTAGCACAGCTGCAGCGCCTGCCAGAAGGTTTTTGGCGGCTCGTGGGCAATCACGTCGCAGTTTTCCGCCATCGCCAGCAGCTCGTCGCGGCGGCTTTCGCGGGTTTCAGTGGACGCCATTTCACGCGCCAGATTGGCAAAGCGTTTGATGTGCAGGCTTACGGCTTCCAGCACGATATCGATCGCCTTCAGGAACTGGTCGCCGTGCAGGTCTTCCAGCACCGTCAGGTTGATGCGCGTGCGGCGCTCGGCCACCTTAGCGCGCAGGCCGTCGAGGCCTTTCTCCAGCACCAGCGGGAAGTTGACCGCCAGGTGCGCGTCGCCGGAGGTCATGTTGCCTTCGGCTTTGATAATGCCGGTTTCCAGCAGGCCTTTCTGCTCGTCGGTGAACATGCCGTAGCAGCGATCCTGCACCGTCTGGCCGCGCCACCACGGGCAGATGTCGTGCAGCACGCGCTTGTTCTCTTCGCTCACCGCAAAGCCCGCGCCCGGGCGGTCCGCCAGATCGTCGATCTCTTTCTCAATCCAGGAGACTGTGTATTCCGGGAAGATCGGCGCGGCGCGCACTTCGCTTGCCTGGTTACCGATGATCAGCTCGTCGTGTTTGATCCAGATGGTGCGTTCCGCCAGGTGATGCGCCAGCGCCAGGGCGCGGCGTACCGGGATCGGCTTGTCCATGTGCTGTTGGTACATTTCGGTGTAATGCTGCGCGCGCTCGGTACAGACCGGCGGCTTAACGATATGCACCAGGGCCATTTTGTGCGCCTTAATGCGCTCGCTGAGGGTGTTGAGATTCAGGGTTGTCATAGGTTTATCCTCGTAAGGTCGCGGTTAACCCTTTCTGGCAGGCGTACTGCTGCGCGAAGTCCAGCAGGGCAGGGTTATCCAGCGGTTTGTCAGGGGCAGAGTAGGGTTGGCCGAGCAGGGTGTATTTGTTCATGCCCAGCGTGTGATACGGCAGAAAATGAATATCGTCGACGCCGAGCTCGTCGGCAGCGAAGTTGGTAATGGCGGTTATGGACGCTTCATCGGCGTTAAAGCCCTGGATCAGCGGCACGCGAATGGTGATTTTTTTCCCGGCGGCGGCAAGGCGCTTCAGGTTGTCCAGGATTCGCTTAGCCGAACCGTCCGTCCACTGTTTGAACACCTCACTGTCGACGTGCTTCAGGTCGGCGAGGAACAGATCGACGTAGGGTAATGACGGCTCGATATAGTGCCACGGCACGTGAAGGCAGGTTTCGACGGCGGTGTGGATCCCCTGTTCGTGGCTGGCTCTAAACAGGGCGTGCGCCAGCTCAGGGTTCATAAACGGTTCGCCGCCGGAGAGGGTGATCCCGCCGCCGCTGCGGTCGTAGAAGGGTTTGTCGCGCAGTACGGTCGCCATGATCTCCTCCACCTGCTGTTCTTCACCGCAGACGGTCAGCGCCTGCGTCGGGCAGCAGTCGGTAAGGGCGTTGAGCGCGGCTTCATCAAGCTTCTCGCGGTGGATAACCATGCCATTCAGCGCGCGTTCGATGCAGCCCGGCGCCGCCTGCTGGCACAGGTCGCAGCCGTCCAGGCACAGGCGCGCATCAAACAGCACGTCCCGGCTGCGGGAGCGGCTTTCCGGGTTTTGACACCAGCGACAGCCCAGCGAGCAGCCTTTCAGGAACACCACGGTTCGAATACCGGGGCCGTCGTGGGTAGAGTAACGCTGAATATTGAAGATCATGATTTCGCCTCTCATATTGCATATGAAGATTAAATGACTTTCGAATGAAAGTTATCTTGATGCAGGTCAACTACTGAGCAGGTTTTGTCGTGATAGGGTAAGTGCAGGCTAATTTTGAGGGTGACATCATGGAACTTTATCTCGACACATCTGACGTTGCGGCAGTCAAAAAGCTGGCGCGTATCTTCCCGCTGGCGGGCGTGACCACCAACCCAAGCATTGTGGCGGCAGGTAAAACGCCGCTGGACGAGCTGCTGCCGGCGCTGCACGACGCGCTGGGCGGCAAAGGCCGTCTGTTCGCCCAGGTGATGGCGACCACCGCCGAAGGGATGGTGGAGGACGCGCGTAAGCTGCGTGCCATCATTAACGACCTGGTAGTAAAAGTGCCGGTGACCGCCGAAGGGCTGGCGGCGATCAAGATGCTGAAAGCGGAAGGGATCCCGACGCTGGGTACGGCGGTTTACGGCGCCGCGCAGGGGATGCTCTCCGCGCTGGCGGGTGCAGAGTATGTGGCGCCTTACGTTAACCGCGTGGACGCGCAGGGCGGGGACGGGATCCAGACCGTGGTTGAACTGCAGCAGCTGCTGACGCTGCACGCCCCGCAGTCAAAGGTGCTGGCCGCGAGCTTCAAAACGCCGCGTCAGGCGCTGGACTGCCTGCTGGCAGGCTGTGAGTCAATCACGCTGCCGCTGGACGTGGCGCAGCAGTTTATTACTTCTCCGGCCGTGGATGCGGCGATTGTGAAGTTTGAGCAGGACTGGCAGGGGGCGTTTGGACGGACGTCGATCTGACGGGGGGTGGCCTGATACCCTCACTCCAACCCTCTCCCACAGGGAGAGGGAGCAAACACTAAAACGGCAACCTGAAGGTTGCCGTTTGCTTTAACCTCCGCATACCTCACACCCCGGGTTACGCATCAGCTTCATCTCGCGGAACTGGCAGGTCATCGCGTCATACATCACAATTTTCCCCGCGGCAGGCGTGCCGTAGCGCGCCAGCACTTTGATCGCTTCCATCGCCTGCAGGGAGCCAATCACGCCGACCAGCGGCGCCATCACGCCCGCCTCAACGCAGGTCAGCGCGTTCTCGCCGAACAGACGGCTCAGGCAGCGGTAGCAAGGTTCACCTTCCGCGTACGTGAAGACGCTGATTTGCCCCTCCATGCGGATCGCCGCGCCGGAGACCAGCGGGATTTTGTGGGCAAAGCAGCCCGCGTTCAGCTGGTTACGAACGGTGACGTTATCGGTGCAGTCCAGCACCAGGTCGTGCCGGGCAATCTGTGCGAACAGCGCCTCGTCATCCAGCATTGCGTCAATCAGGGTGAACTGAACGTGGGGGTTGATGCGCGCCAGCGCAGCCCTGGCGGATTCCACCTTCGGCTGGCCAACCGTCGCGTCGCTGTGCAGCGTCTGGCGCTGCAGGTTGGACACCGACACGGTATCAAAATCCAGCAGCGTCATCCTGCCCACGCCCGCCGCCGCAAGATACTGCGCGGCGGCGCAGCCAAGACCGCCGAGCCCGACAACCAGCACGCTTGCTGCTTTAAGCGCTTCCTGGCCCTCAAAGTCAAACCCGCGCAGCACAATCTGGCGGTTGTAGCGCATCATCTCCGGGTCGCTCAGCTCCACCGTCATGTCAGCCTCCGAACAGGTGGTTAAAACGCTCGATCTCAACCCACTCGCCTGCTTCCACATTGCCGCGCTCGCGCTCCAGGACGATAAAGCAGTTGCCCTGGCTGAAGGAGCTGAAAATGTGTGAGCCCTGGTGCCCGGTGGTGCTCACTTCGAGCTCGCCGTCCGCGTTGAGCGCCAGAATGCCGCGCTGGAAATCGAGACGACCCGGCGATTTTTTCAGGCCCGTGGCGGCGCGCACGCGCTGGCGTTCCGGCAGCGGGCTGGCGCTGTTGCCGGAAAGCTTCGCCAGCAGCGGGATCACCAGCTGGTAGAAGGTGAGAGCCGCCGAGACCGGATTACCCGGCAGGCCGCAGAACCAGCTGTGCTGGAGTTTGCCAAACGCGAACGGTTTGCCCGGCTTGATGGCCAGCTTCCAGAAGGCGATTTCGCCCAGCTCTTCGAGGATGGTTTTGGTGTAATCCGCTTCGCCTACGGAGACGCCGCCGGAGCTGATGACCACGTCGGCAGCGTTATCCGCCTCGATAAACGCGGCGCGCAGTTTTTCCGGATCGTCAGGAATAATGCCGAGGTTAATCACCTCGCAGCCCAGCTGCTCCAGCATCAGGTGTACCGCCAGGCGGTTGGTGTCGTAAATCTGACCGTCCTGCAGCGGCTGGCCCGGAAGCTGAAGTTCGTCACCGGTGGAGAAGACGGCCACGCGCACTTTACGGATAACGTCGATTTCAGCAACCCCGAGCGACGCCAGCACCGGCAGCTCACCTGCCGTCAGCTTCTGCCCGGCAGAAAAGACCGTCGCGCCAAGGGTGATATCTTCGCCCGTGCGGCGGATGTTCTGGCCCGCTTTAACGTTCGCGGTAAAACGCACGCCGCCGTCGGTCTGTTCTGTCTCTTCCTGCATCACAACGGCGTCGCAGCCGGCCGGAGCCGGCGCGCCGGTCATGATGCGCACGCAGGTGCCCGCAGGCCATTCACCGCTAAACGGCTGGCCCGCAAAGGCTTTACCCGCCACCGGCAGGGCGTTACCCGTCAGGAGATCCGCCAGGCGTACCGCGTAACCGTCCATCGCGGAATTATCAAACCCCGGCACGTTAAGCGGAGAGACGATATCGCGCGCGGCAATACGGCCAAAACAGCGCACGAGGGGCAGCGTCTCAACGTCATGCAGCGGGGAAACTCGGTCAAGCATCTGCGTGAGTGCCGTCTCAAGCGGCATCAGTCCGGCGGTAAAATCCATGGTGGGCTCCTGCGGAGTAACAACGAAAGCGCTCATTATGGCAGAAAAGTGCGGCTAACTGTATGACCCGATGGGTGTACGCTTTACATCACAGTTACGTCTTTCTATATTCAAAAATCATCTGAAGTTTCATCGACGATAATGATATTTATAGAAAAAGCCGCAAATCAGGCTAACGGGTGATGAGAATGGTTAATGCGGTAATCGCAATTCATGGTGGCGCCGGGGCAATCACCCGAGCACAGCTCAGTCCCGAGCAGGAAAAGCGCTATATCGACGCGCTGTACGCCATTGTGGAAACGGGTCAGAAAATGCTCGAAGCGGGCGAAAGCTCGCTGGACGTGGTCACCGAGGCGGTGCGCCTGCTGGAAGAGTGCCCGTTGTTTAATGCGGGGATCGGTTCGGTTTTTACCCGGGATGAAACGCACGAGCTGGATGCCTGCGTGATGGACGGCGTCACCCTGAAAGCGGGCGCCGTGGCGGGCGTGAGTCATCTGCGCAATCCGGTGCTGGCCGCGCGTCTGGTGATGGAGGCGAGTCCGCACGTGCTGCTCACAGGGGCCGGGGCGGAGGCGTTTGCCTTCGAGCACGGGATGGAACCGGTATCGGCGGATCTGTTTTCCACGGAGGAGCGCTATCAGCAGCTGCTGGAAGCCCGTTCGGCGGGCATGACGCAGCTTGACCATGCAGCGCCGCTCGATGAAACCACCAAAATGGGCACGGTCGGCGCGGTGGCGCTGGATAAGGCCGGAAACCTCGCGGCGGCGACCTCAACGGGCGGGATGACCAACAAGCTGCCCGGGCGCGTCGGCGATAGCCCGCTGCCGGGCGCCGGCTGCTACGCCAATAACGCGACGGCGGCGGTGTCGTGTACCGGAACCGGGGAAGTGTTTATCCGCGCCCTCGCGGCCTACGACATCACCGCGCTGATGGATTACGGCGGTTTAAGCCTCAGCGAAGCCTGCGAGCGCGTGGTAATGGAAAAACTCCCCGCGCTTGGCGGCGTCGGCGGGCTCATTGCGGTGGATCGTGAGGGCAATGTGGCTCTGCCGTTCAACAGCGAAGGCATGTATCGCGCCTGGGGTTATGCCGGTGATGAACCGAGCACGGGCATCTATCGTGAATAAGGGGGCAGCGCGTGCCGCACAGTGAAGAACTGGACAACCGCGAAGTGCTGGCTGTCCATCAGCTCAATATTGCGTTTCAGGAAGAGCGGCAGTTCATCCCCGCAGTACAGAATTTATCGTTCACGCTCAGGCGCGGCGAGACGCTGGCGATTGTTGGCGAGTCCGGCTCCGGTAAATCGGTCACCGCGCTGGCGCTGATGCGCCTGCTGGAACAGACGGGCGGGCAAATCAGCAGCGAGAAAATGCTCCTGCGCCGCCGTAACCGTCAGGTCATTGATTTAAATGAGCTGAGCGGTTCGCAGATGCAGGGCGTGCGCGGGGCGGATATTGCGATGATCTTCCAGGAGCCGATGACCTCCCTGAACCCGGTTTTCCCGGTCGGGGAGCAAATCGCCGAGTCCATCCGCCTGCATCAGGGGCTGAGCGGCGATGAAGCGCTCAAAGAGGCCCGACGGATGCTGGAGCTGGTGCGCATTCCGGAGGCGCAGGCCATTCTGGGTCGCTACCCTCATCAGCTTTCCGGCGGCATGCGCCAGCGGGTGATGATTGCCATGGCGCTCTCCTGCCGTCCGGCGGTGCTGATTGCCGATGAACCGACGACGGCGCTGGACGTGACGATTCAGGCGCAGATCCTGCAGCTCATTAAAGTGCTGCAGCAGGAGATGGAGATGGGGGTGATTTTCATCACCCACGATATGGGCGTAGTCGCCGATATCGCCGATCGGGTGCTGGTGATGCACAAAGGCAGCGCGGTGGAAACCGGCCCGGTCGAGCAGATTTTTCACGCGCCCGTGCATCCTTACACCAAAGCGCTGCTGGCGGCGGTTCCGCGCCTGGGGGCGATGAACGGCAGCGATTTGCCGCGCCGCTTCCCCCTGATTTCTCTTGAGGCGTCTGAGCAGCAGGAGGATGAGCGCGAGCAGGACACCGTGGTGCCGGGTAAGCCCATTCTGGAAGTGCGCGATCTGGTCACCCGTTTTCCGCTGCGCAGCGGCATACTGAACCGCGTTAAGCGCGAAGTGCACGCGGTGGAAAACGTCAGCTTCGATCTCTGGCCGGGCGAAACGCTGGCGCTGGTGGGAGAGTCCGGCTGCGGTAAATCCACCACCGGGCGCGCGTTGCTCCGTCTGGTGGAATCACAGGAAGGCAGCATTACCTTTAACGGCGAGCGCATTGATACCCTTCCGGACAGCAAGCTGCAGGCGGTGCGGCGGGATATTCAGTTTATTTTCCAGGACCCGTATGCCTCTCTCGATCCGCGCCATACGGTGGGGTATTCGATCATGGAGCCGATGCGGGTGCATAACCTGCTCGACGGCGAAGCGGCCCAGCGTCGCGTGGCCTGGCTGCTGGAGCGCGTCGGCCTGAAGCCGGAGCACGCCTGGCGTTATCCGCACGAGTTTTCCGGCGGACAGCGGCAGCGTATCTGCATCGCCCGTGCGCTGGCGCTAAACCCGAAAGTGGTGATTGCCGATGAGTCCGTCTCGGCGCTGGATGTCTCTATCCGGGCGCAAATCATCAACTTACTGCTGGATTTACAGCGGGATATGGGCATTGCCTTCCTGTTTATCTCGCACGATATGGCCGTGGTCGAGCGCATCAGCCATCGCGTGGCGGTGATGTTTATGGGGCAGATCGTGGAGGTTGGGCCGCGAAGGGCGGTGTTTGAAAACCCGCAGCATCCGTACACCCGCAAGCTTATCGCGGCGGTCCCGGTAGCCGACCCCGCGCATCGTCACGGCCAACGCGTGCTGCTGCAGGATGAAATGCCGAGCAATATTCATAAACGCGGCGAGGCCGTGGAGCGCGTGACGCTGCGCGAGGTCGAGCCGGGTCATTTCGTCGCTCCCCCGCGTCAGGACAACGCTTTTTCGCGGTTATAACTTACAACAGGCAGGAGAACACAATGGTTACATTTGTAGCGCGTAGATGGTTGTTAGCCGCGAGCGTGACGGCAGCCCTGGCCGCTGCCCCCGCGTTCGCTGCCAAAGATGTGGTGGTCGCCGTCGGCTCTAATTTCACCACGCTCGATCCGTATGACGCCAACGACACGCTGTCGCAGGCGGTGGCGAAATCTTTCTACCAGGGGCTTTTTGGCCTGGATAAAGAGATGAAGCTCAAAAACGTGCTGGCGGAGGGATACACCGTCTCCGACGACGGGCTGGTGTATACCATTAAGCTCAGAACCGGCGTGAAGTTCCAGGACGGTACCGATTTCAACGCGGAAGCGGTGAAGGTTAACCTCGATCGCGCCAGCAATCCGGAAAATAGCCTCAAGCGCTATAACCTGTATAAAAATATCGCCAGCACCGAGGTGGTCGACCCGACGACGGTAAAAATCACCCTGAAAGAGCCGTTCTCCGCGTTTATCAATATTCTGGCGCATCCGGCAACGGCGATGATTTCTCCTGCCGCGCTGAAAAAATACGGTAAAGAGATTGGTTTCCACCCGGTGGGTACCGGCCCGTATGAACTGGTGACCTGGAATCAGACCGACTTTGTGAAGGTGAAGAAATTCAGCGGCTACTGGCAGCAGGGGCTGCCGAAGCTCGACACCATCACCTGGCGCCCGGTGGTGGACAACAACACCCGCGCGGCGATGCTGCAAACCGGCGAGGCGCAGTTTGCCTTCCCGATCCCGTATGAGCAGGCCGCCATTTTGCAGAAAAACAGCAAGCTGGAGCTGGTTGCCAGCCCGTCGATCATGCAGCGCTACGTCAGCATGAACGTCACGCAAAAGCCGTTCGATAACCCGAAGGTGCGTGAAGCCATCAACTACGCCATTAACCGTCAGGCGCTGGTGAAGGTCGCCTTTGCCGGCTATGCCACTCCGGCCACCGGCGTGCTGCCGCCGGCGATTGCCTATGCGCAAAGCTATCAGCCGTGGCCGTACGATCCGGCTAAAGCGCGCGAGCTACTGAAAGAGGCGGGCTTCCCGAACGGTTTCAGCACCACGCTGTGGTCCTCGCATAATCACAGTACCGCCCAGAAGGTGCTGCAGTTTACCCAGCAGCAGCTGGCGCAGGTGGGTATCAAGGTACAGGTCACCGCAATGGATGCCGGACAGCGTGCGGCAGAAGTAGAGGGGAAAGGGCAGAAAGAGAGCGGCGTGCGGATGTTCTATACCGGCTGGACGGCGTCGACCGGTGAAGCCGACTGGGCGCTGTCGCCGCTGTTTGCCTCACAGAACTGGCCGCCAACCCTGTTCAACACCGCGTTTTACAGCAACCCGCAGGTGGACAAAGACCTGGCCGATGCCCTGAAAACCACCAAACCGGAAGAGAAGGCGCGCCTCTACAAAGACGCGCAGGATATTATCTGGAAAGAGTCACCGTGGGTGCCGCTGGTGGTGGAGAAACTGGTGTCAGCCCATAACAAAGCGTTGACCGGGTTCTACATCATGCCGGACACGGGCTTTAGCTTTGACGATGCGGATTTAAAATAAACCTCATGCTGAATTATGTTTGTAAACGCCTGCTGGGGCTTATTCCGACGCTGCTGATTGTGGCGGTCCTGGTATTTCTGTTTGTCCATATGCTGCCGGGCGATCCGGCGCGTCTGGTTGCCGGGCCTGAAGCGGATGCCACCGTCATTGACATGGTGCGTAAGCAGCTTGGCCTCGACCAGCCGCTGTATATGCAGTTTATCCACTATATCTGTAACGTTCTGCAGGGCGATTTTGGTATTTCGATGGTGTCGCGCCGTCCTGTGTCGGAGGAAATTGCCAGCCGCTTTATGCCGACGTTCTGGTTGACGATTGCCAGTATGAGCTGGGCGGTCGTGTTTGGGCTTGGCGCCGGGATTATCGCGGCCGTCTGGCGCAACCGCTGGCCGGACAAGCTCGGCATGGCGCTGGCGGTGACCGGCATCTCCTTCCCGGCGTTCGCACTGGGCATGCTGCTGATGCAGATCTTCTCCGTCGAACTGGGCTGGCTACCGACCGTCGGGGCCGATACCTGGAAGCATTACATCCTGCCCTCCATGACGCTGGGCGCTGCCGTGTCGGCGGTAATGGCCCGCTTTACCCGCGCCTCGTTCGTTGACGTGCTGAGCGAAGATTATATTCGCACCGCGCGGGCGAAAGGGGTCAGCGAGAAGTGGGTCATTCTGAAACACGGCTTTCGCAATGCGATGATCCCGGTGGTGACGATGATGGGGCTGCAGTTTGGCTTTCTGCTCGGCGGCTCGATCGTCGTGGAAAAGGTCTTCAACTGGCCGGGGCTGGGACGCCTGCTGGTCGATTCCGTCGAGATGCGCGACTACCCGGTGATCCAGGCGGAGGTCCTGCTTTTCTCGCTGGAGTTTATTCTTATCAACTTAGTGGTGGACGTGCTCTACGCCGCCATTAACCCGGCCATCAGGTACAAGTAAGATGCGATTGTTGAACTGGCGACGCCAGGCCGTTTTAAACGCGATGCCGGGGCTAAAACCGGACCACGTCCGCACCCCGTGGTCTGAATTCTGGCGTCGTTTTCGCCGTCAGCCGGTCGCGATGACCGCGGGGCTGTTTGTGCTGCTGCTGATTGCGGTGGCGGTGATTGCGCCGTGGGTGGCGCCGTTTGATGCGGAAAACTATTTTGACTACGACCGTCTGAACGACGGACCGTCGATGCTGCACTGGTTCGGCGTGGACTCACTCGGGCGCGATATCTTTAGCCGCGTGCTGGTCGGGGCGCAGATCTCGCTTGCCGCCGGGGTGTTCGCTGTGCTGATCGGCGCGGCCATCGGTACCGTGCTGGGTCTCGTTGCCGGGTATTACGAAGGCTGGTGGGACCGCATCATCATGCGCATCTGCGACGTGCTGTTTGCTTTTCCCGGCATTCTGCTGGCGATTGCCGTGGTGGCGATCATGGGCAGCGGCATGGCGAACGTCATCATTGCGGTCGCGGTGTTTTCGATTCCGGCGTTCGCGCGGCTGGTGCGCGGCAACACGCTGGTGCTGAAACAGCAGACCTTTATCGAGTCCGCCCGCAGCATGGGTGCCAGCGATGCCACCATCCTGTTCAGTCATATTCTGCCGGGTACGGTGTCGTCCATCGTGGTCTATTTCACCATGCGTATCGGCGTGTCGATTATCTCGGCGGCCAGCCTGTCGTTTCTGGGGCTAGGCGCGCAGCCTCCGACGCCGGAGTGGGGCGCGATGCTGAACGAGGCGAGGGCGGATATGGTGATTGCACCGCACGTGGCGATCTTCCCGAGTCTGGCGATTTTCCTGACCGTGCTGGCGTTTAACCTGCTGGGGGACGGGCTGCGCGACGCGCTGGATCCGAGGATTAAGGGGTAGGGGAGTGGAATGTGCCGGGTGGCGGCGACGCCTTACCCGGCCTACAAAAGGGAAGCTGGGCGTTTAAACCCGGCTACCCCACAGGTCATACTCGTCAGCGTTTTCAACCTTCACGCGAATAATATCACCCGGCTTAACGTTGGTTTCGCCGTTCAGGTACACCGCGCCGTCGATTTCAGGGGCGTCCGCCATGCTGCGGCCAATCGCGCCTTCTTCGTCCACTTCGTCAACGATCACCATGATCTCGCGGCCCACTTTTTCCTGCAGACGCTCGGCAGAGATCTGCTGCTGCAGCTGCATGAAGCGGTTCCAGCGCTCTTCTTTCACCTCTTCCGGCACCTGGTCCGCCAGCTCGTTGGCGGTTGCGCCTTCTACCGGGCTGTACTTGAAGCAGCCTACGCGGTCCAGACGCGCTTCTTTCAGGAAATCGAGCAGCATCTGGAAGTCTTCTTCGGTTTCACCCGGGAAGCCGACGATGAATGTGGAGCGCAGGGTCAGATCCGGGCAGATTTCACGCCACTGCTTGATGCGCGCCAGCTGGCGATCAACGGAGCCAGGACGCTTCATCAGCTTCAGGATCCGCGGGCTGGCGTGCTGCAGCGGGATATCCAGGTACGGCAGAATTTTGCCTTCCGCCATCAGCGGGATCACGTCGTCAACGTGCGGATACGGGTAGACGTAGTGCAGACGCGTCCAGATACCGAGTTTAGACAGCTGCTCGCACAGGCCGACCATGCTGGTTTTCACCGGCTCGCCGTTGTGGAAACCGGAGCGGTGTTTAACGTCCACGCCGTAAGCCGAGGTGTCCTGGGAGATGACCAGCAGCTCCTTCACGCCCGCGTCGGCCAGACGTTTAGCTTCCGCCAGCACTTCGCCAATCGGACGACTTACCAGATCGCCACGCATGGACGGGATGATGCAGAAAGTGCAGCGATGGTTGCAGCCTTCGGAAATTTTCAGGTACGCGTAGTGGCGCGGCGTCAGCTTCACGCCCTGCTCTGGCACCAGGCTCAGGAACGGGTTGTGCTTTGGTTTTGGCACGTAGTGATGAACATGTTCCAGCACCTGCTCGTAGCTGTGCGGGCCGGTGATCTCCAGCACCTTCGGATGCACTTCGCGGATCTGATCTTCTTTCGCGCCAAGACAGCCGGTAACAATCACTTTGCCGTTTTCCGTCAGGGCTTCACCGATGGCTTCCAGTGACTCCTGAACCGCGCTGTCGATAAAGCCGCAGGTGTTCACGATCACCATATCGGCGTTGTCGTAGCTTGGCACCACGTCATAGCCCTCGGTGCGCAGTTCGGTCAGGATGCGTTCGGAATCCACGAGGTTTTTCGGGCAGCCCAGGGAGACGAAGCCGATTTTCGGCTGGTGCGTAACATTGCTCATAGGTTAAAAATTCATCAATTATGGAGTTGTCAGGGCGGGATTTTACAGCGTATCGCGGGGGATTTATACACTCTTTGCAAGGCGGATGCGCCGGGCAGACGTTGTAACATTGTAAATAATGTTAATCAGTTAATAAAAATTGATCCCAGGCATTAAACTGTACAAAAAATGAACTTATCCTGACTATGCACAATGGCTGACAGAGGAGGAAAGAGCATGACCGTTGACAGACTAAAACGCGATCTGCTTAACAAGCTGATCAACGCCCGAATCGACCTGGCCGCGTACCTGCAGTTGAGGAAGGCGAAAGGGTATATGTCAGTCAGCGAAAGCGAACATCTGCGTGATAACCTGTTTGAACTTTGCAATTTCATGCGTGAAAAAGCACCGACCCTGAAGGTGAAATACGGCGAAAGTGAGCTGATCGCCCTGCGCCGCGCCGCTGAGGTGCTTTCCATCGCTGGGGTATGTTTGATGAACGGACGCCACGACTGCCCGAATTTTATCGCTGTTAACGCGGAGAAGCTTGAAAACTGCCTGACCACGCTCTCTCTATGCATCATGTGCCTGAACGAGCACGAGAAGCTTGAACAGCACTGACCCAGGGGGAGGCAACTCCCCCTTCTGATTAAGCTTTTGTAAAAGTGGTAACGCGCCCGGATGCAGTGGCTAACCTTTATGCCATATGCCGATAAAGGAGCGCGTTATGCCTCGATCCTCGCTAATTTCCCTGCCTGCGCTGTTCATTCCGTTTTCGCTTCTTGCTGCCCCAGAGACGGTCAAGGTCGAGGTGCTGCAAAACAAACTCGATCATCCCTGGTCTCTGGCGTTTCTGCCGGACAATAAAGGCCTGCTGGTGACCCTGAAGGGCGGTCAGCTCAAACGCTGGCAGGCCGGAAAAGGGCTGTCCGATCCGATTGTCGGCATGCCGAAGGTCTGGGCAAACGGTCAGGGAGGATTGCTGGACGTGGTCCTCGCCCCGGATTTTGAAAAATCGCGCCGCATCTGGCTGAGCTTCGCCGAAGCAGGAAGTGACGGCAAAGCCGGAACGGCGGTGGGCTATGGCCGGTTAAGCGATGATTTTACGCGCATTGAAGCCTTCCAGGTGGTGTTCCGCCAGATGCCGAAACTCTCCACCGGTAACCATTTTGGTGGGCGGCTGGTGTTCGACGGCAAAGGCTCGCTCTTTATCGGACTCGGCGAGAATAACCAGCGTCCGACGGCGCAGGATCTGGATAAATTGCAGGGTAAAGTGGTGCGCCTCACCGAAGACGGAAAAGTGCCGCCGGATAACCCGTTTGTGAATACCCCCGGCGCGAGACCCGAAATCTGGTCTTACGGCATTCGCAACCCGCAGGGGATGGCGATGAATCCCTGGAGCGACGCGCTGTGGCTGAACGAGCACGGCCCGCGCGGCGGGGATGAGATCAACATCCCGGAGAAAGGAAAGAACTACGGCTGGCCGCTGGCGACGCACGGCATTAACTACAGCGGTCTGAAAATTCCGGAAGCCAAAGGCGAGCACGTTGAGGGAACCGAAAAACCGCTGTTCGTCTGGAAAGTGTCGCCCGCCGTGAGCGGCATGGCGTTCTACAACAGCGACGTTTTCCCGCAGTGGAAAAACAAGCTGTTTATCGGCGCGCTGAAGGAAAAGGACGTTATCGTGCTGAGCGTGGAGGGCAATAAAGTAACGGAGGACGGGCGAATTCTGGGCGACCGGGATAAACGTATTCGCGATGTGCGGGTGGGGCCGGACGGCTATTTATATGTGCTGACCGACGAGACGGACGGGCAGCTGTTAAAAGTCAGCCCGTCCGGTGCGTAATCAGGTGACCGGGATCATTACCACATTGCGGTACGCCGGGCGATCGCTCAGCTGTTTAAGCCAGCGCTCAAGGTGAGGGCGCGGCGTCCACTTCAGGCCGAGGTTGGTCAGGTTCCAGACGAACGGCGCCACGGCAATATCGCCCACGCCGAACGCCTCACCGGAGAACCAGGCGTGCTTCGCCAGTTCTTCATCCATCATGGCGAACAGATTTTCACATGCATCCTGAGCGGCATGAATGGCAGGGTAGTCGCGCTCGGCTTCAGGGGTTCTGACTAACCCCATCAGGATCACGCGGTGGGTTGGCGAAAGCGTCTGGTTCGCCCAGTCCATCCACTTTTCGCCCTGGGCGCGCTGCGCCGGGTTTTCTACCCACAGACGCCCTTGACCGTACTGGGCGGCGAGGTAACGCACAATGGTGTTAGATTCCCAAAGCGTTGCGTCGGTTTCATCATCGCGCAGCAGCGGCACCAGGCCGTTCGGGTTCATGGCCAGATAGTCGGCCTCTTTGTTCACGCCAAACGACATGCCGGCCATGATTTGATTGAACGGTAAATCCAGCTCCTCGAGCGTCCAGAGCACTTTCTTAACGTTGGTCGAGTTGTTCCTGCCCCAAAGCGTAATCATATTTACTCCTGATGAGTTGTGAATCCGGGTCAGCTTTCGCCATGGTGAGATAAACCTAACAATTACGCAACAGAAGACAAAAAAATCGTCTGAATCAAAGCGTATCTGAATGTTATTGCATAAACTTTAATAACTTTACCCTCGTTGGGTTTCTTTAACCGTTTTAGTGCGCTATTACTCATCGCTTCTTGCGACACGGTGATGTGACGTAATTTTTGAATGGACACTCGGGTGGCATTTATGACGCGTAAAATGACTTCTCTGCGCAGCCTTGCGACAGGCTCTGCGCTCCTTTTCCTGTTTGCACCAACGCTCTACGCAGCTGAACAGGCTGCGCCCGAAGCGCCGCCTGTGGATGCGCGCGCCTGGATCCTGATGGACTACTCCAGCGGTAAAGTGCTGGCGGAAGGGAATGCGGATGAGAAACTCGATCCGGCAAGCCTGACCAAAATCATGACCAGCTATGTGGTCGGCCAGGCGTTGAAAGCGGGCAAGATCAAGCTGGACGATATGGTCACCATCGGGAAAGATGCCTGGGCGACCGGTAACCCGGCGCTGCGGGGCTCTTCGGTGATGTTCCTGAAGCCGGGGGATCAGGTCTCCGTTTCCGATCTGAACAAAGGGGTAATTATTCAGTCGGGAAATGATGCGTGCATCGCGCTGGCCGACTACGTTGCCGGCAGCCAGGATTCTTTCATTGGCCTGATGAATGGCTACGCGCAGAAACTGGGCTTAACCAACACTACGTTCAAAACGGTTCACGGTCTGGATTCGCCGGGACAGTTCAGTACCGCGCGCGACATGGCGCTGCTGGGAAAAGCGCTGATCCACGACGTGCCGGATGAATACGCCATCCATAAAGAGAAAGAGTTTACCTTCAACAAAATCCGCCAGCCGAACCGCAACCGCCTGCTTTGGAGCAGCAACGTTAACGTGGACGGAATGAAAACCGGCACCACGGCGGGCGCGGGCTATAACCTGGTGGCCTCCGCGACCCAGGGCGACATGCGTCTGATTTCGGTGGTGCTGGGCACCAAAACCGACCGTATTCGCTTTAATGAGTCAGAAAAACTGCTGACCTGGGGCTTCCGCTTCTATGAAACCGTGACGCCGATTAAACCGGATGCCAC
Source organism: Enterobacter sp. 61D5 (assembly GCF_034107965.1). Lineage (NCBI taxonomy): Bacteria > Pseudomonadati > Pseudomonadota > Gammaproteobacteria > Enterobacterales > Enterobacteriaceae > Enterobacter > Enterobacter sp. 61D5. The sequence goes on along the minus strand of NZ_JAWNFK010000014.1, from coordinate 78,075 downwards.
GTTCGTCAGCCAGCGCGTCTGGTTTGGCGACAAGAGTGAAGTCAATCTCGGGGCGGGTGAAGGCGGCTCGGTGACCATTCCGCGCGGTCAACTGAAAAACCTGAAGGCCAGCTATACCCTGACCGACCCGCAGCTCACGGCTCCGCTGAAAAAAGGCCAGGTGGTCGGGACGATTGATTTCCAGCTAAACGGGAAGTCGATTGAACAGCGTCCGCTGATTGTGATGGAAGCGGTGGAAGAGGGCGGCTTCTTCAGCCGGATGTGGGATTTCGTGATGATGAAATTCCACGGGTGGTTTGGCAGCTGGTTTAGCTAAGTTTTTTGCCGGGTGGCGCTGCGCTTACCCGGCCTACGTTTTTCTCCCTCTCCCTGTGGGAGAGTGCCGGGGTGCGGGCATCAGACCGCACCCCTCTTAATACATCAACTTCACCTGCTGCGCCTTCGCGTGGGCCACAATCTCATCGTCCGGGCGGCAGTCGCTGACGATGGCGTCAAACTGCGCCAGCTCGCCCATTCTTGCCGAACGCACCTTGCCAAACTTGCTGTGATCGACCACCAGCACATGATACTGCGCTGCGCTTAACGCCCAGTGTTTCACCGGCAGCTCTTCCAGGTTAAAGCAGGTCGCACCCTGACGCACGTTGACGCCTGCGGCGGAATAAAACGCGATATCCGGGCAGAGATTGCTGAGCGTATCCTGCAGGTTAAGCGGCTTAAAGATAGCGTTGCTGGCGTGAAACTCGCCGCCGCAGAGGATCACCCGGCACTCGGGTTTCTCCTGCAGCGCCAGAAAGGTGTTCAGGGAGTAGCACACGGCGGTAAAAGGGATGCTGCTGTCGATGGCTTCGATAATCCACGGCGTGGTGGTTCCGCAGTCAAAAAACAGCGTCTGGTGCGGCTGTACCAGTGAGGCCGCAAGCCGGGCGGCTTTGCGCTTCTCTTCCACCAGGCGCGTCTTCTGGTCGCTGATCAGATAATGGCTGGCGCTACGCGGCTCAAGCACAATATAACCGCCCAGCAGCACGACGGGCGCGCTTTCGCTGTTCAGATCCCGACGAATGGTCATCTCTGAGACGCCGAGGAGGTTGGCGGCTTCCTTAAGATGCAGCTTATCGCTGCGCTTCAGCGCCTGTAGCAGCTGAGCAATGCGGTCATCGCGACGTGTTTCCATAGTTCCTCGGGATAAAAAAGTGAACCCCCGCAGGGCGGGGGTTCAAGTGTAACCTGTCAGGTTGGGGTTAGTCACGTATCCAGCCTTTGCGGATCGGGATAGCGAAAATGGCGCGATAGAGCGAAGACAGCGTGCGGTAAAGCGCTTCACCGAAGAGGCTCCACAGGATAGCCGCGCTCACGCAGCCAATCATCCCGACCAGGAAACCGCCCACCATATCCAGCGGCCAGTGAACGCCCAGGTAAACGCGAGACCAGGCGATTGCCAGGGCCGCCACCATCAGGACCGCGCCGGACCACAGGCGATGCCAGAACAGGAAAGCCAGCGCGAAGGTGAAGATCACCGTTCCGTGATCGCTCGGGAACGAGTCATCCGGCGCGTGGTGCAGGAAGGTATAGCCGACGTGATCGACAAAAGGACGATCGTGCGGGAACGCATGGCCGAGAATGTAGCTGACCAGGACGCTTACCCCGAGCGCCATCGCGACTTTAATCACCAGCTGGCGCTGCGCCTTCACCTGGCTGCGGGGACCCCACAGCCAGAGAATCGCAGCCAGTGCAGGCACGATACTGATCAGATCTTTTGCCAGAAAGGTGGCAAAATCGATCGTCCACTCAGGCGAGGCTGGCGTGGCGTTGATCAGATAAAACAGCTGATAATTCAGATTCTCTAACATAGCGTTATCACTCTTTAGCAAACCGGGTGGAAATGAGTCCGTAGACAACCACCTGGGAAAACCAGACCCACCACCCGGCCCACAGGTTGTGAGAGAAAAAATGCGCCCCGCGCATGACCTGGCCGTAGCCCATCGCCAGACCTAACACCACGCCCAGCGCGACGAAGCACCAGGCGAGACGCGGACGTTCGCGCCAGAAGGCAAAAAACAGCCCCATCACCATAAAGCCGCTGGAGGCGTGACCGCCGGGGAAACAGCGCCCCGGACCGCTGTCGGCAGGGACGGCGCTGAACAGGGGATAAGACACAGCCTTACTGCCATATTCCACCAGATCCCACGGGCAGCTGTGATGGCTCACGCTTTTCAGCACGCCTACCACCAGCGCGCCAACGCCCATCAGCAGCGCCGCCGTGACCAGCCTTGCGTTGCGCTTGTAAGCGCCGTAAAACAGCGCTACGGCACCTAAGCCGATGGCGATGTACTTCGCCAGGCGGTGGTTCAGCAGATCCAGCAGGTGGTCCTTCTGCAGCGGGAAGCTCTGCGTTGCCGCGTCATACCAAAAGCCGATGATCCACCTGTCGAGCGCTTCATTGCGCGATAGCCATGTAAACACCACGGCAAGGGCGATCAGTACGAAAAGCTGATAACCATAAAAGCGGGTCGGTAAGCGGTAAAGTCGTTTTGTCTTATTTGTCTGTAAGTTAGACAATTCTGAACGGCTGGAGGTGAGTGCCATAATTTGGGATCGTTGACGAGTAATCGGGCTATCATAAAAGCGTCAACTTAAGGAAACCTTAAACGAAGACGATATGTGCTTTATTTCTGTTTATCCACGATAAATCACTATCTCGGGCTGCGGCATTTCATTAAACTCGTCGCGATTTTGTCATTATAAAGAGATTGCATGTTAAACCGTTCTTCTTCTGGTTCACGTCTGGGTCGTCAGGCGTTGCTTTTCCCCCTGTGTCTGGTGCTCTACGAATTCTCTACCTATATCGGCAACGATATGATCCAGCCCGGTATGCTGGCCGTTGTGGCGCAGTACAACGCGGGTATTGAGTGGGTGCCGACCTCAATGACCGCCTATCTGGCCGGCGGCATGTTTTTACAGTGGCTGTTAGGCCCGCTGTCGGATCGTATTGGCCGTCGTCCGGTGATGCTCACGGGCGTGGTGTGGTTTATCGTCACCTGTCTCGCCACGCTGCTGGCGCAAAACATTGAACAATTTACCCTGCTGCGCTTCCTGCAGGGGGTGAGCCTGTGCTTTATCGGCGCCGTGGGGTATGCCGCCATTCAGGAGTCGTTTGAGGAGGCGGTGTGTATCAAGATTACCGCGCTGATGGCGAACGTCGCGCTGATCGCCCCCTTACTCGGGCCGCTGGTGGGTGCCGCGTGGGTGCACGTTGCGCCGTGGGAAGGGATGTTTGTGCTCTTTGCGGTTCTCGCCGCCTTCGCGTTCTTTGGGCTGCACCGGGCGATGCCGGAAACGGCCACCCGCATCGGTGAGAAACTCTCGCTGAAAGAGCTGGGTCGGGATTACAAAGAGGTGCTGAAGAATGGCCGCTTTGTGGCGGGCGCGCTGGCGACCGGGTTCGTTAGCCTGCCGCTGCTGGCGTGGATCGCGCAGTCGCCGGTCATAATCATCAGCGGTGAAAAGCTCAGCAGCTACGAGTATGGCCTGCTGCAGGTGCCGATCTTTGGCGCGCTGATTATCGGCAACCTGGTGCTGGCACGTTTGACGTCACGACGCACCGTGCGTTCACTGATTATCATGGGCGGCTGGCCGATTGCGGCAGGGCTGATTCTGGCTGCGGTGGCGACCGTCGCGTCATCCCACGCCTACCTGTGGATGACGGCGGGGCTCAGCCTCTATGCCTTCGGGATTGGCGTGGCCAACGCCGGGCTGGTGCGCCTGACGCTGTTTGCCAGCGAGATGAGTAAAGGCACGGTCTCCGCGGCGATGGGCATGCTGCAGATGCTGATTTTTACCGTCGGTATCGAAGTAAGCAAGCATGCCTACGCGCTGGGTGGCAACGGGCTGTTCAGCCTGTTTAACCTCGCCAACGGCGCGCTGTGGGTTGGCCTGATGGTGGTGTTCCTGAAAGACAAACGCGTCGGAAACGCCCTGCAACCTTAAGCTGTTTATTCCCTCTTCCTGTTGGCGAGCACGGAACATTCCCCTCTCCCTGTGGGAGAGGGCTAGGGTGAGGGCACCAGACCGCACCGGTCAATTAAACGGTGCCTCCCCGTTCAACACCTTCTCAATCACGTTTAAAACGCCTTCATCGTTATTGTGCGGCGCTTCAAAACGCGCGGCCGCTTTAATATGCGGTCTGGCATTCGCCATCGCAAAGCTGAACCCGGACTGACGCAGCATCTCCACGTCGTTGCCGCTGTCGCCGAAAGCCACCACTTCGCTGTCGTCAATGCCCCAGCGCTTTTGCAGGATCCGCAGGCCGTTGGCTTTATGCACGCCGGGGATGATCAGATCGATACTGCCGTGGCCGGTCGTGACGGGCACCATGATGTCGCTCAGCTTTTCATGCAGCAGCGCCTGAATCCGGGGAATTTCATCGTCAGAAACGTTAAGCCCGAACTTGAAGAAAATATCGTTCAGGTTGTCGAAATCGCTGACCATTTCGAGGCGGTGGTAATACTTCGCCGCGATATCCTTAAAGCCCTCGTCATAGCATTTCAGCGTGTACGCGCTGCTTTTCCCGCAGGCGATAATCTCAATGCCCGGAACCTCGTTTAGCACGTTCGCGACGGTCTCGAAATGGGCTTTCGACAGTTCGCCGTTAAAGACGTCTTCACCTTCGCTCACGACCCAGCCGCCGTTTTCGGCGACGAAGGCAATTTCATGCGCAATCTCCGGGAAAAAGGAGATCAGCTGGTAGTACTGGTTGCCGCTGGCGACCACAAACCGAATGCCTTGCGCCTTCATGCGGGCATACTGCGCCAGAAAGCGCGGGCGGTTATAGGTCTTGGCATCGCTCAGAAAAGTACCATCCATGTCGACGGCGATCAGTTTAACGCTCATATCCCTTCTCCAGTGTCGTTTGATTTGTTTCCGGCTTTGCCACCGCGCGCGCCACCAGCGCCGCGATAATGACTAACCCTAACACCACCAGCATGGCGCTGCGCAGCCCGTAGTGCTCGCCGAGGAAGCCGAGCAGCGGCGGCCCGACCAGGAAGGCGAGATAGCCCGTGGTCGCCACCACGCTGACGCGCGTCGGGGCATCCGGGCCGGTATCGCTGGCGGCTGAAATGGTCAGCGGGAAGCCGAGCGACGCGCCCAGTCCCCAGAGGATCACCGAGACCCCGGCAATCCAGTCCACGTCGACAAAGATGATCATCGCTATACCCAGGCCGCCCAGCAGGGCGCTGGCGCGTACCACCGCCACGCGGCTGTAGCGGTCGATAAACCAGCCGCCGGTGAAGCGACCCACGGTCATCCCCAGCGTAAACCCGGCGTAAATCAGCGAGCCGGAGGTCGGGCTAAAGCCGTGACCGTCCACCATCAGCAGCGGCAGCCAGTCGTTGGCGGAACCTTCCGCGAACGCCATCGCCAGCACCACCACGCCGATCAGCATCAGCTGGAAGTCGCGGTAGAAGGGCAGCCCTTTTTCAGCCGAGTGCTGTTCGTCAGCGGAGTTTTTACCGGTGCCGTCCGGGATGGCCCGTATGCCGGTCAGAATCGGAATGATGCACACCAGCGCCGCCAGCAGGATATGCAGATTCGCGCTCACGCCGGTGGCCGTCAGCGCCATCCCCACGCCCGCACCGGCCAGCGTGCCGAGGCTGTAAAAACCGTGCATCATCGGCAGCACGGTTTTATTCATCTCACGTTCGACCGCCGCCCCTTCAACGTTGATGGCAACTTCCGCCGAACCGAAGCTGCCACCAAATACCGTCAGGCCCAGGGCGAACAGCACCGGCGAGGCAAACCACAGCGCCACGCTTAATATTCCCATCCCGAACACGGCAAAGCACATGGTGGTGCGGATCACCGCTCGTGTACCAAAGCGCTTTACCAGCCACGCGGAGCAGAGAATGCCGCTCATGGAGCCTATCGACAGGCCGAACAGCACGATGCCCATCTCTGCGGTAGAAACGGACAAAATATCGCGAATGGCGGGGGTGCGCGTGGCCCAGGAGGCCATCAGCAGGCCGGGAATAAAGAAGAACATAAACAGCGCCCACAGGCGTCGCTGCAGGGCTTTACGGGGAGAGGTTAGCGTCATTGGGGTAGCACCAGAAGTACAACAATAGCGACAACACTAGCAAGTTTGTGTACATTTGTACACAAACCACGTGAGGAATTTATGAGCAGACCACCGAACGATCCGCACCGCCGGGAGAAGATCCTGCAGGCAACGCTCGATACCATCGCCGAGCACGGCATTCACGCCGTCACGCACCGTAAAATCGCCACCTGCGCGGGCGTGCCGCTGGGGTCGATGACCTACTATTTCGACGGCATGGAGCCGCTGCTGGAGGAGGCCTTCACGTGGTTCACCCGGCAGATGTCGCAGCAGTATCGGGATTTCTTTGCGGGCGTCACCGGGCCGGAAATGGCGTGCGAAGCCATCACCACGCTGATACACAGCTCGCAGGTGACCACGCCGCACAACATGGCGCTGATGTATCAGCTTTACGCCTTTATGCACCGCAGCGCGGCGCTCAAAACGGTGATGCAGGACTGGATGAAGATGAGCCAGACCACGCTGGAGCAGTGGTTCGACCCGGTTACTACCCGCGCGCTGGACGCGTTTATCGAAGGGATGACGCTGCACTATGTCACTGACCGGGCACCGTTAAGCCGGGAGGAGATTCGGGCGATGGTAGGGAGAATTGCGGGCGAGGGCGGCTGCTAGGTTACACCCGCGGTCATATTGACGGTGGTTCCCGTCATAGCGCCTGCCGCATCTGAGGCCAGAAACGTAATCGTGTCTGCCACCTGTGCCAGCGTCGGCAGACGATGCGTCAGGGTGCTTTGCGCGGCACCGCCGAGAAACTGCTCAACCGTAATTCCCATCGCCTGCGCCTTGTCGGCGAAAATGGCTCCCACATATGACCCAGCCTGCACCGCGTCGGCTATCGCGTGGGAACGCACGCACAGCACGCGAATATTTTGTGTCCCCAGCTCAGCCGCAAGCGCCCGGGTCAAGGCTTCCGTTCCCGCGCAGCCGACGATATGCCCGAGGTGGCCCGCCATCGTCATGTTCGCAGCGGGCGCGACGAGGGTAATTATGGTCCCGCCATGCTCGCCGCTCATACGGGGCGACACGGCTTTCGCAACGTTAAAGTAGGCGGCCAGGAAGGGATCAAAACCCTGCCTGAACTCATCAAGCGTTAACGCCTCAAGGCGTTTGCCCTGATTGTGCATAAAGCCCGTAGCGTTGACGACGACATCAATGCGGGCAAGGTCTGGTAGCTGCGAGGAATCATCGAGCGCATCGAAAACAAACGTGCTGGCAGACCCTCCGGCGGCGCGAATACGGCTGGCGACCTGCTCCAGCCTCGCGTGGTCACGCGCGGCGAGGTATACATCCGCCCCTTCACGCGCCAGAGCGTGCGCCACTGAACTGCCGATGGCGCCGCTGCCGCCGAAGATGACGGCGGTTTTGTTCTTAAAGCCCATACCTGCATACCCTCACCAGGATTAACCCTCAGAAGTATGTGCCGGGTTTCGGCTGATGCAACCCGGCTGGTGGGTGGGGTATGCGGTTGCAAGGCCTTACTGCGTCATTATCAACGGGTTACTTTGGCGAGATTTTTTTGCCGCTGGCGTCCACGACGGCTTCGCCATCCTCTTTCGTAAACGCCCCTTTCTGCGCATCCGGCAGGATGTCGAGGACGACTTCAGACGGGCGGCACAGGCGGGTGCCCAGCGGCGTCACCACGATCGGACGGTTAATCAGGATCGGGTGTTGCAGCATAAAATCAATAAGCTGGTCGTCGGTGAAGTTATCTTCAGCAAGGCCGAACTGTTCATAGGGCTCCACGTTTTTACGCAGCAGGTCCCGCACCGAAATGCCCATCTCGGCAATCAGGGCGGTCAGCTTATCGCGCGATGGCGGGGTTTCCAGATAGAGGATAATCTCTGGCTCCGTGCCGCTGTTGCGGATCATCTCCAGCGTGTTGCGCGAGGTGCCGCAGGCGGGGTTGTGGTAAATGGTGATGTGGCTCATATCAGTGGCTCATTACAGTGTGAAGGAGAGACGTAGCGCCAGCGCGGCGAGCGTCACAAACAGGACCGGCAGCGTCATGATGATGCCCGTCCGGAAATAGTAGCCCCAGGTAATCGTCATGTTTTTCTGCGCCAGCACGTGGAGCCAGAGCAGGGTGGCGAGGCTGCCGATAGGCGTGATTTTCGGCCCCAGATCGCAGCCAATCACGTTGGCGTAAATCATCGCGTCCTTGATCAACCCAGTTGCCGTGCTGCCGTCAATGGAGAGCGCGCCAATCAGCACCGTGGGCATATTGTTCATTATGGATGACAGGAACGCGGTGATGAACCCGGTTCCCAGCGTGGCGGCCCACAATCCGTTCCCGGCCAGGCTGTTCAGTACGCCTGAGAGATATTCCGTCAGCCCGGCATTGCGCAGGCCATACACCACCAGATACATTCCCAGCGAGAAGATGACGATCTGCCACGGTGCGCCGCGCAGCACTTTTCCGGTGTTTATTGCATGTCCGCGTTTTGCGACAGCGAACAAAATCAGCGCGCCGGCGGTCGCAATGGCGCTGACCGGAATACCCAGAGGCTCCAGCACGAAGAAACCGACGAGCAGAAGCAGCAGGACGATCCAGCCCGTTCTGAACGTGGGGAGATCGTGAATGGCCCGAGCGGGCTCGCGGAGTTTTGCCAGGTCATATTTCGGGGGAATTTCCTTGCGGAAGAAGAGATGGAGCATCACCAGCGTTGCGGCAATCGCGGCGATATCAACCGGGATCATTACCGAAGCGTATTCGCTGAACCCCAGCTTAAAGAAGTCTGCCGACACAATGTTGACCAGGTTAGACACAATCAGCGGCAGGCTGGCGGTATCGGCGATAAAACCTGCTGCCATCACAAACGCCAGTGTGGCCTGCTTGCTGAACCCCAGCGCCAGCAGCATGGCGATAACGATAGGCGTCAGGATCAGCGCCGCACCGTCATTGGCAAACAGCGCCGCCACGGCTGCGCCCAGCAGCACAATATAAGTAAACAGCAATCGCCCTCGACCGTTCCCCCAGCGGGCAACGTGCAGCGCCGCCCACTCGAAAAAGCCGGACTCATCAAGCAGCAGGCTGATGATGATGACGGCGATGAACGTTGCCGTGGCGTTCCAGACGATATTCCACACGACCGGAATATCGTTAACATGAATCACGCCGCTGGCGAGCGCCAGTACGGCGCCAATCGTCGCGCTCCAGCCGATACTGAGCCCTTTGGGCTGCCAGATGACCAGTACCAGCGTAAACAGAAAAATAGCCCCTGCCAGAAACATTGCTTACTCCGTTATATCTGTTTTTGTGAATGTATTTTGCCTAGCACGAGCCTGAGAGTCGGTTTTTCAGCTTCATGCGCGTCTCTTCCCGCAGGCAGTTCCAGCTGTTGTCGATAACGACTGCCGCCCAGGCAGGCATGTTGGGAGAGAGACGGTAATGGACCCATTTCCCCTCGCGACGATCGATAACCAGCCCGGACTCGCGCAGCAGGGCCATGTGGCGGGAGACCTTCGGCTGCGACTCGGCGGTCGCGGAGCAGAGATCGCAAACGCACAGTTCTTCCGCTTCGCGGAGCAGCATGACGATGGCCAGCCGCGTTTCGTCGGAGAGGGTTTTGAAGAGCTGGAGCGGGTGGAGCATGGGTGTTCCTGTAGATGTGATTTTATATATGTTTAATCATATGTGTTTTGGTGGCAAGAGAGAAGAAAAGATTAGAGGAAGGTGAATTTCAGGCAACAAAAAACCCATTTAAGTAAATGGGTTAGTGAAAACAATGACTTGCAATATAATCAATGAGTTAGGTCAGTGATAAGGAGTGGTGATTACGGGGCAATGCCAACCGCTGCCGCCACTTTGTCGCCATCGGAACAACTCGGTTTGCGCCACGCTAACGGATTGAACCATCAGGATACAAATACACTCCACCTTCAAGATACATTGGTTCACCGTCTTCAACTGCAATGTCTTGATAAAGTTGAGCCATCTCATTAGGTTCATTTTCTAATAAATTATATGTATCAACATCATATCCAAGGTTTTTTAACTCATCATCTGAAGTTACCCCTTGTTTTTGCTTAAGCGCAACAATATCAAAAATCCACTTTTTGCCATCTTTGACGTAATACGCCCCTGAATCATACCCACGATCATCAAGCACTTTTTCAAATCCCATTGATAATGCTCTTTTGACAGTATGTTTTTTTACGTTAACGATAGCCATGTAACTCCTTAAAATATTGAATAAAATGAACTGATTTATTGACAAGAGTTTACTCTGACTTATATAGCTCAGGTAGCGGAGATGATGTTATTTTGCATAAGCAGATCACATTTCTAGTGTTGCAAGAGGGTTGAATCTCAAAGCTGTTTCAAGGTGATCGGGGGCCAGGTGAGCATAGCGCATAGTCATTTTTATATCGTGATGCCCTAGAATTTTTTGTAGTGCAAGAATGTTTCCGCCCGACATCATAAAGTGAGCTGCAAACGTATGGCGCAGAACGTGGGTAAGCTGGCCGCGAGGAAGCACGATGGAGGTTTTGTCCATTACAGACAAAAACTGGAAGTAGCAATCCGTAAAGAACCTGAACCCGTCCAGGGCAATGATTTCCTCGTAAAGCTCTTTGCTAATCGGAATGCTTCGGTTCTTTTTGCCTTTGGTCCTGACGAACGTGATTCGGTACTTTGTGACCTGGGAGCGAGTGAGGTTCACTGCTTCGCGCCAGCGTGCACCGGTGCTCAGGCAGATTTTAACCACCAGAGCGAGCAGGGCGCTTTGGCGCTGGCAGTCATAAAGAAGCTCGGTGATCTGTTCATGCGTCAGCCAGGCCATTTCTTTCTCGGCAATGGTGAATTTGCGCATGTTCTCCAGCGGGTTCGGTGCTGTCCATTCTCCAAGTCGGGCCAGCTCGCTAAAGACCCCGCTCAGATAGCTTTGCTCAAGGTTAATAGTTACCGGGCTGGCTCCTTTCTTCCACTTCTCACTGAAATAGATTTCACCCGTCAGGCGTTTGTCACGATAATGCGCGAATAATTTCGAGCTGAGATCAGTAGCAAGAGGGTTTCCGAGTGCATCGACCATCAGGACCAGCTTGTCGTAAACATGCTCGCCAGCGGTAAGGGATTTGCCATGCAGTTTGAACCAGAGTTCAACCACGTCTTTCAGAGTTCGACGGTCTACCGATTCACCCAGCCAAGGCTTAGCCTCTGCCTCATCCATCGTGTGACGCTCAAAGGACAATGCTTCGCCTTTGGTGGCGAACTGCTTGCGTACACGACGCCCGCTGCGCCCGGCGGGGTAGCATTCACAAATCCATTTTCCTGTGTCGAGTTTTCGTACTGCCATAAAAAAAGCCCTCATGTCTGAGGGCTAAATTTAACTGTATATTTGAACAGTGGTCAATGTATGATTTTTGTCAGAAATACATTCATTCTTCATCAAAAAAATCGATTATGTCGCATAGCCATGTTGGAGTATGCACCTCATCACTCTCATAGATTACATCTATGTATTGGTCACAAAAGAGATTTTTATTTCCTGGTTCATCAAAATAATTTTTAATGGTTTGTTTTTGACTGGTGGTTAGATCTAATATTCCAGCTGCTACGTTTGAGGAAAGTGTTTCAACATCTTCTATGAATGAAAATCTTTTCTCTCCATTCATGTAGATACGATAGATTGTCTCATAGAAAAATAGTCCATCTAAAGCATCTTCAATCTCAGTTGGCGGAGATACCCTATTATCAGTTGTTTTTAGTAAATCGACATCACTTAAATTTTCACGTAATAGTAAACGTCTTATTTTTATTTGCGGGATGTTATCTACAGACTCAAATTTATCATACGCTAAGTCAGTATCTAATAAACAAAATACTTTGCCTTTAATGGCCGGTCTTCTGTCTTTTAGCGCTAAAACTAGATATGAATAAATATCCTTCAATGCAAATGAGCCACCGACACTCAAAATTACTATGTTTTTTTCATCTAGCTCTTCAAATTCCAAATGAGATTCAATGTATTTTTTATCAGTTCGCCCCTCACATAGTATCCAATTATAATTATTGGAAGAAGTTATTGATGTTATTATAGATTGCACCAAATCATGGTTACTTTTTACTTCTAAAGTATCTAGGTATGAACCACGAGATTCTTTTACAAGTGCAGATAATTCATCTCTATAGTATTCAAGATTTATGCACTTGATAAATGTTTGATTCGGGGATACATAAGTTGCACTGCCACTCATAGCAGCTGGAAGAAAACCATACCAGTGGGTAGTGCAAATCGTCTGTATGCCTAACTCGCTTATCTCTCTAATTTTCTCGAACTGCTTGAAGCAAGATGTCGCATGTAAAGATAATTCTGGTTCGTCTACGGCTAGGATGGTTGATTGCTGGTTTTTTTTTGGGTTTCCTTTCAAGAACCCCATAGATAAATCGAGAAGAGCTTTTCTTTTTTCACCAGAGCTAAGATTGTGGACAGGTGTATCTCTATTTATACTATCTATGTAATGTAGAATTTTATCACTAAAATACGACTCGATTATTTTTGCAATCATATGGCGCTGAGTAAAAGAGTTTTGTCGCTGGGTCGGTCTTTTGAAATGATATTTCCCACTTAGTTTTTCAGATAATTGTTCAACGAATTCATTTAGATATTGATTTATTTCAGTAATGTCTTTCTTCTTGATTATTTTACTGATTCTCTGCTGAAGATTCTCACCAAGAAGAGATTGTAACAGTTCACTCTCAATTTTAGAATATTCGGATGTGGTTATTTCTGCTGGTAAGTAAATATAATTATAAGTCTCTCTCACGTACTCCAGTAATTTATATAGAGTGGTTTGAAAGAAATTCTTTCGTTGCGCAGAGTTTGATGCAGTTGATTCAGGTATTAAATCATCAATTTCATTTTTATAATCATCAATTGATTCAAAAATTGACATGAATGGAACGGGAGCATCACCTGCGGTTTTTTTTATAATTCCAATGGGCACCAGAAAATAATCGCGATCTTGATATTGAGATTCAAGATAGGTTCTATGATTAATAAATTTTTCTGCTAATGCTCTTTGCGAGGAGTGAAAGTCCTCAATTTCTACTTGCCATGTTATATCACTAATAGCTTCTAATGTTTTGAAATTTGAAGTGTTACCTTTAACCCTTTCTTTTCGGATAAGAAAAACTGGAACAATGAAAGGCTCTCTAGTATCAAACCCTTGACTACGAGCATCATTGTTAATGTCCAATCTATTGATATCGGCTCTATTCAGTACGGTATCAATGGCTTGGAGAGTAGAACTTTTACCTACTCCATTTTCACCAATTAGCCATGAAGAATTTCCATTGATGGTTAATGGAATGTAATGTTGATTTCTAAAATTTTTAAAGTTTCTTAAAATCACACCAACAATCATTTTTTTCGTCCATTAAAAATAGTTGATTATTTGCAGGTCATGATCACCTTAGCAATGATACTGATATCATTGATATTACATTCTATTTTACTTGACTTTGATTCAAGCATTACGCAATTGTTGGGTAATCTTACTAGTTTGCGTATAGAATGAATGCCATCAATAGAAATTAGCCATAAGCCATCATTTACTTCATTTAAATTACTTTTTACCAGATATGTTGCATCCTCTGTTTCAATAGCTGAAATACCTTCAAGATCTTTTGGCAATAACGTTAAATCGAATAAAAGATACCCGGTCTCAAAAAGTTTCCCACCACTTATTTTCTGTTTAACAAGGCTTATGATTTGAGCTTTTGCATCTACCCGCATCGGACCTTCAGCAGTCGACAGCCAACGAAGGGATACTCCAGTATCTAATGCACACTGGATTATCCAGTCAGCTGGAAAGGTATCTCTCATATATCGATTAGCTAACGTGCTTTTCGAAACACCAAGATGGTCAGCTAAGGCTTGTCTTGTCGTAAATCCGTAAGCTTCGACTAAACGCTCGATAGCAGCTTTGCCACCCTGATTGGGATTTATTTTGATCTCACTTGGGTACTTTGATGTTGACATATCTCTAATGCAATCCTAGTATCTTCTTCGTTCCCAATTGGGTACTTGTCACGATTACAAACGGCTCACCACAAGCCAATAGGAGATGTTGCATCATGACCCCTAATATTTCAATCACTCTGAATACGCCACACGTCACAATTGAGCGTTATAGCGAGCTAACTGGGCTGCCTGTTGACACCATCAACGACATGCTTGCAGATGGTCGGTTGCCTCGTCACCGCCTGCGCAAAGATAAGAAGCGTGAAAAGGTAATGATTAACATCGTTGCTTTAACCGTTGATGCACTCTCAGATTGCAACGTGACTATCAATTAGTTCCATTTTGAGACTTCACGGAGCAACTGACTATGTTTGACTATCGCATATCAAAACATCCCCATTTCAATGAGGCCTGCCGTGCTTTCGCGCTGCGCCACAATATGGCGAAGCTGGCTGAACGTGCAGGCATGAACGTTCAAACCCTGCGTAATAAGCTCAATCCGGAGCAACCTCACCAGCTCACAGCGCCAGATATTTGGTTGCTGACCGATCTCACCGAAGACTCAACGCTGGTTGATGGTTTTCTGGCGCAGATCCATTGCCTGCCGTGTGTGCCAACCAATGAAGTCGCACGGGTGAAAATGCCTCAGTACGTCATGAAAGTCATCGCCAAGATCGGACGTGTAGCTGCCAGCGTTGTTTCGGGTGTTCAGCTGAATGCTATTACCCACCGTCAGGTTGTTGAAAGCGTCAACTCAGTTAAATGAATACGGAGTAAGGCAGTATGAAAGTACGCATTAGTGATTTTGCACCGTGGGAAACTCCCTCCCGTACGGTATTCAGCGGCATGACGGTGCTGCGCATGTCTATGGTGCATGGATTCGCATGATCCAAATAAGATTGCAACGGGTGGGGCCGCTAGAACTGGCGCGCTTTCCGTCCCGTCATGAACCTACTTGAAAACCACTACACAAAGCGGTCAGGCGTGGCGGGGATATGAGCGCGCGGAAACACTTAAAACTAGATGAAAACATAGATTTTATTGAGGGGGATTTTGTATTATAAAAAATAGGGGCTTACATTCTAGCAGGCGAACTAATTTGACTAAACCAAATATATTATCAGTGTTTTTTTAATGATAAATATGGGTGATTTATTGTAGGAGTATTGTGATTATATTTAGGCAAGAGTTCATTATTATTTTTGTACATCGGAGGGGTTATGGATGTTACAGCAACTGAGTCCACAATGAAAAATGTTATGGATCTTTACTATAGCTGGTTAATCCAAATGCTTGGTCCAAAGGGAAATGACAAAATAGCATTACTAAGTACGATCGTAACTCATGACATCATAAAAGATGCTCCTCTATATACTAATTATGTTTTTAGACAATTTGCAGACCGTACGGTTAGCGTGTCGCCGGAAGATTTTGGAGCTGGTAATACAAATGATAGATATTCTAGAGTTTATAGGCAGATAATTGATATTGCTGCCTCAGAACTTTATGCTAAAGCTACTCTAACATCTAAACAACAGCAGGATATTGATTATTTCTCTGGGAATATTACGGAAGCAGTTGAGGAAATTAAAAGTATTCGACAGGAGTCTAATCGCAATTGGCAAGAATATGCTAAACAAGCAGGTCTACAGCCAGGTACACCTTCGTATGAATTGGAGCGAGCGAAATATTATCAACCCTACATATCGCTAATTAAAGATCAAAGGCAGAAAATAATTACTGCGCAAGCTAAAAAGAAAGCAATATGGCTCTCGGTATTTAAGAATGATATTCCTGGGCGTGAATTGGCTGAGGTTTATGAACGAACTATTGCGGAGGATAACCAACAAGCTTTACCTACAGACATAAATATAGAAACGAAATATGGCTTAGATCCTATAACAATCGGTGCGGCGGCGGATTCTGGAATTTTTGCTTTTGAAACTGAGTTGGGATTATTACCTAGCGGGACACTAACAAAAATACTTGACATGAAAGGTGTAAGAGGTGAAACCTTTAAGCACGATGTTAAAGAAACACACAATCATGATTCAGAATGGCATGGTAACGCAAGTGGAGGTTGGGGATTGTGGCACGCTAATGCAAATGCATCAGAGGAGCACCATTTTCGCCAGTCATTGCAGAATTTAGAGAGTATCTCAATTTCTTGTGATTTTATGGGCGAGTATTGGGTAGGTAGAAGAGATTGGTTCAGTTCCACTATTTTGAATAATAAATATGTAGTTGAAGCATTAAAGAAAAATCCTTCATATTCGTATAGGCTTGCGCTTTGTATATCCTCAATGATTATAGTCAGAGGTTTGAAGGTTAAATACAAGTTCAAGAAAGTTGAAGATACTGCTATATGGTCCTCATATAACTATAGCGGCGGTGGAGGATATGGGGCGTTTGGAGTCGATTTCGGTTCTGTCAGTGGGGGGACATCAGGAAATTCGTATGATCATATCGTCGATACAACTGAAAACTCAGTAACATTCTTTGATGGCAACGATGTTTGTCGCTTAATTGCATTGAGGGTATCTCCCATTATCGACATTGATCTTAATAAAATTGCATTCGAAATGAAATTGCTAGACCAATCTACTCTAGGTCTTGAACTTATTGAATTATGGCGTAATAAAGGATCATTCACAATCCTTTCATCTATTAAAAAGAGTTAGTAATGAAAAGATTATTTATTTTTTTTATAAGCCTTTTAATTACATTCCAACTATACGCGGATGATGATGTGGTTGGCTCGAAAGAAAAATGTGGTTGTGAAAAAAAATCACCTGTATCGTATAAAAGAGCGGTAGAGTATCCTATTTGTTTTTAT
Organism: Enterobacter sp. 61D5; assembly: GCF_034107965.1. Taxonomy (NCBI): domain Bacteria; kingdom Pseudomonadati; phylum Pseudomonadota; class Gammaproteobacteria; order Enterobacterales; family Enterobacteriaceae; genus Enterobacter; species Enterobacter sp. 61D5. The sequence goes on along the minus strand of NZ_JAWNFK010000014.1, from coordinate 61,163 downwards.
GACGTGGAATTAGGGGCTGTTGCTAAAGCGAAGAGTGCTTGGCCTTCTTACTCTGGAAAACTATCGAGAGTGATTTTTAATATTGTTGGGAATGAAAATGACTTTACAATAATTGATTCTAGGCGAATAGTGATAAGGACATTTTCTTGGAAGCACAGAGAAATACGTTCAATATGGCCCTCTCTTGCGTGTATTGGTCAAACAGGAGGTGGGGATTCATTAGAACGTAATACAAGATGTGTCGTCTATATCAAAAAAATGTTGAATGCAACTTCGAAAGGAATAGTACATTCAGATAGTGATCTTGCTCCTATATGCCAAACATTCTTGGATTCGAGCCCGCCATTAAATGACTCACTTGAGAAATGATTTGGAGTTTAAATTTTTGGTCTGACCGCTATAGCAAGGAAAGTCATCCTTGACCAGTTACGCTTAGGTATTAAATGTTCTATTTTGAGATGCATAATGCAATGTGATTAATATTAAATCTAATCATCCATTACATATTTCTCGAAACGAATTAAAATCTAAACAACCCATTTGTTCAACTGCTCAAACCTATTTGTAGTGGATTTAGTTCGTTGCGGACAAAGTCACGGCTGGCTTTTTCCATATCCCCAAACCCACCAACATTACTCGGCATGATCCCCATCATCTGTGGCGGAACACGGTGTGCTGCCATCATGTCATCTCGGCTCACGTTCTTGATGTTCAGAAACTCATCCTTGCCTGCGCAGTCACGGCTTGGTGTTAAGCCGCGTATTATTGGCGTGCCAGGGCACGACACGCAGGCGGTTCTGCTTGCATGTACGACAGCGGCGGTACCATTCCGCGCGGCCAGTCCGGCGTTGTGGGCGAGAATGGCCCTGAGGTTGTTAATGGGCCTGCCAATGTCACCGGCAGGAAACGGACTGCTGATCTGGCAAGGGTGGCGGCAACACTCAATCCTTCCCGGACGGAACCGGCCAGCCCTAAACAACGTCCTGAACGCGGGATAGTTCTGCCGCCTGATAATATGAACGGTCCGGCAAATCTTCCGATAATCAATCGTACTATTGAACTGGTGAAACTGGCGGCAATGGTAAGCTCCGTTCGTGATGTAACAGCCAGTCCAGAGCAACGGCCTGAAAGCAGTTTATTTCAGGCAACAAAAAACCCATCAACCTTGAACCAAAACGGCGGGGTTGATGGGCTCCACAAATTGGGGACATCAAAGAAAAGCAGTGGCACTAGTTATGACTGCCCCCTGATAAAAAAGTTCTGCGCGTAACGAAAATATTTTCCGCCACGCGCATTCTTAGGAGTTATCCGAGTCCCGGCCAGATGATGATAATCAGCGTACCCGCCAGCGTCAGCAGCACGTTAGCGATAGCATACGTGCCCGCATAGCCCAGCGCCGGGATGTTGCTGCGCGCGGTATCGCTGATGATTTCCATAGCAGGCGCACAGGTACGCGCGCCCATCATTGCCCCAAAGAGCAGGGCGCGGTTCATGCGCAGCACGTAGGCGCCGAACAGGAAGCAGATAACGACCGGCACCAGGCTGACGATAAGTCCGGAAACCAACATCTGCCAGCCGACGGCGCCCAGGCTGTGGCCAATGCCGCTACCCGCGCTCAAGCCGACGCCCGCCATAAAGACCATCAGACCGAACTCTTTCACCATGTTCAGTGCGCCCTGCGGAATGTAGCCGAAGGTCGGGTGGTTGGCTCGCAGGAAGCCCAGCATGATCCCGGCGAAGAGCAGCCCGGCGGCGTTACCGATGCCGAAGCTAAAGTTGCTGAACTGGAAGGTGATCATCCCGATCATCAGGCCAACGATAAAGAAGGCGCAGAAGGCCAGCAGGTCGGTGACCTGGCTGTGAATGGAGATAAAGCCGATGCGGTCGGCAACGGTTTTCACGCGTCGCGCGTCGCCGCTAACTTGCAGTACGTCGCCTTTGTTGAGCACGACGTTGTCGTCGATAGGCATCTCAATCTGGCTGCGGATCACGCGGTTGAGGAAGCAGCCGTGGTCGGTCAGCTTCAGCTGGGCCAGTCGGCGGCCTACGGCGTTATGGTTTTTCACCACGATCTCTTCGGTAACGATACGCATGTCGAGCAGGTCGCGGTCGAACACCTCTTTGCCGTTACGGAAGCTCGGGTCGAGACGGGCGTGGGCGTCCGGGTAACCCACCAGCGCGATGTCGTCGCCCATCTGCAGTACCGCGTCGCCGTCCGGGTTCGCCAGAATGCCGTTGCGGCGGATGCGTTCGATGTAGCAGCCCGTCTGGCGGTAAATCCCCAGCTCGCGCAGGTTTTTGCCGTCAGCCCATGCCACCAGTTCTGGCCCGACGCGATAGGCGCGGATCACCGGGAGATAGACTTTACGTTTGGAATCGGTATCGAGACCGCGCTCGCGCGCGATTTGCTGTGCGCTGGTCTGCAGATCCTGGTGCTGCAGTTTTGGCAGGTAGCGTGCGCCAACGATCAGGCTCACCAGACCAATCAGATAGGTCAGGGCGTAGCCCAGGCTCAGGTGGTCGAGGGCGGTAGAGAGCTGCGTGCCGGCCATGCCGGAATGGCGCAGGGTATCGCCGGCACCCACCAGCACGGGGGTGGAGGTCATGGAGCCTGCCAGCATACCGGCCGTTAACCCGATATCCCAGCCAAACAGTTTACCCAGCCCTAACGCGATCAGCAGCGCGCTGCCGACCATCACCAGCGCCAGCATCAGATAATTTTTGCCGTCGCGGAAGAAAATTGAAAAAAAGTTCGGCCCTGCTTCCACGCCAACACAAAAAATAAACAGCATAAAACCTAAGTTGAGCGCGTCCGTGTTAATGCTGAAGTGCTGCTGGCCTAATAATAAGGAGACGACTAAAACGCCAATGGAATTACCAAGTTGAACCGAACCCAGGCGCAATTTACCCAGGCAAAGGCCCAGCGCCAGTACCACAAATAATAACAGGATGTAATTCCCATTTAACAAGTCTGCGACGTTTATATTCACGGAGGCTAACTTCTTGTTTACCAGTAAGTTGTTGAATGAAAGGACTTTTTGGGCTACTGTTTTCTGGGTCAGGGAAAGGCGTTAACGCTCCCTGTTTCCTGCTTTATTCCCTAAAACATTAGCTGGCGTGTAGTTTAATCGCATTAGCTACTGACAGCTACTGATTATCGCATCACCCTGTGCGTACTTTGGCAAGGATTGCCGCACTGCTTTATCTGACTGGGCGTCTACCCGACGAAGGTATATTTGATAGAGATAAGTCAGGAGGATAGTTTGAACATTAAACGAAACTGGGCAGGGGTGATCAGCTGCTTTTTGCTGTTCACCGTCGTGTGCATGTCGCTCGCTTTTAATGTGAAAGGGGCATTCAGGGCGTCCGGTCATCCGGAGTTGGGGCTGCTCTTTTTTACGCTACCGGGTGCCGCAGCCAGTTTTCTCTCCCGTAAAGGGGAGGTGGCAAAACCGCTGCTGGGTGCCATACTGGCTGCGCCGCTGTGTCTGCTGCTGATGCGCTTGCTGTATGTGTCGACGAGAAGTTTCTGGCAGGAGCTGGCGTGGTTGATGAGCGCCGTATTCTGGTGCGCTCTTGGCGCGCTCTGCTACTTATTTGTGCGCAGCCTGCTTCTACACCGACGGCACCCCAAATAAAAACGCCCTCAGGGTGAGGGCGTCTTCGCATTACTGGGCGGCAAACAGGCCCAGATGCTCTTTGGCGTAAGCTTCAAAGTCAGTGCAGCCGCCGATGTGTTTCTGATCGAGGAAGATCTGCGGTACGGTTTCAACCGGCTTGCCGACGGTTTTTTCGAGATCCGCTTTGGTTATGCCTTCCGCGTGGATATCCACGTAGCGGAAGTTGAAGTCATCGCGCTCTTCGGTCAGTTTCTCAGCCAGCTCTTTCGCGCGCACACAGTAAGGGCACCCTGGACGACCAAAAATTACTGCAAACATTTCTCTCTCCTCAAAAAACAAGCCTGACGGCGAATAGGACATATAGTGCCCGATAACCAGCCGCCATTAAAGAAGGTTTCGCCTGTCGCTTTGATACAGTCAGGCTATGTTTCGCCAATTACACCGCGCAAATCATTGCCTATACTGGCTGCCATACGTATTTAGCAAGACAAAGAGAGACAAGATGACACCAACGATTGACCTGCTCCAGTCCCACCGCTCCATTCGCCACTTCACCGATGAGCCGATAACCGAGGCGCAGCGTACCGCGATTATTGACAGCGCCAGGGCGACCTCCAGCTCCAGCTTTCTGCAGTGCAGTTCCATTATCCGCATTACCGACAAGGCCATGCGTGAACAGCTGGTCACGCTGACCGGCGGGCAGAAGCATGTGGCCCAGGCGGCAGAGTTCTGGGTGTTCTGCGCCGACTTTAACCGTCACCTGCAGATCTGCCCTGAGGCCGAGCTGGGGCTGGCCGAACAGCTGCTGCTGGGCGTGGTGGATACCGCGCTGATGGCGCAAAACGCCTTCACGGCGGCGGAGTCGCTGGGATTAGGCGGCGTGTACATCGGTGGCCTGCGTAACAACATTGAAAGCGTGACCGAGCTGCTGAAGTTGCCAAAACACGTCCTGCCGCTGTTCGGCCTGTGCCTCGGCTGGCCTGCGGATAACCCGGATCTGAAGCCGCGCATTCCTGCCGCGATGCTGGTGCACGAAAACCACTACCAGCCGGTCGATCAGGACGTCCTGAATCAATATGACGAAGAGCTGGCGAACTACTACCTGACGCGCGGCAGTAATAACCGCCGCGATACCTGGACTGACCATATTCGTCGCACCATCATTAAAGAAAATCGCCCGTTTATTCTTGATTACCTCCACAAACAGGGATGGGCGACGCGATAGTCCATTCCTCCTGCGCCTGCCTGCGTATATGATACGCAGGCTTTTTCCATGTCTTCAGAGAGGTGCAGGGTGAAAATTGCCATATTGTCCCGGGATGGAACGCTCTATTCATGTAAACGCCTGCGTGAGGCGGCGGCGAAACGCGGGCATCAGGTTGAGATCCTCGACCCGATGTCCTGCTATATGAACATTGACCCGGCCGCCTCGTCGATTCACTACAAAGGCCGCAAGCTGCCGCACTTTGATGCCGTGATCCCGCGCATCGGCTCTCAGATCACCTATTACGGCACCGCCGCGCTGCGCCAGTTCGAGATGCTGGGCAGCTATCCGCTCAACGAATCCGTCGCCATTTCGCGCGCCCGCGACAAGCTGCGCTCGCTGCAGCTGCTCGCCCGTCAGGGGATCGATCTCCCCGTCACGGGGATTGCCCATTCACCGGACGACACCAGCGATCTTATCGATATGGTGGGCGGCGCGCCTTTGGTGATTAAGCTGGTGGAAGGCACGCAGGGCATTGGCGTGGTGCTGGCGGAAACGCGTCAGGCGGCGGAAAGCGTCATTGACGCCTTTCGGGGCCTCAATGCCCACATTCTGGTGCAGGAATACATTGAAGAGGCGAAAGGGCGCGACATCCGCTGCTTCGTGGTCGGCAATGAGGTGGTGGCGGCCATTGAGCGCCAGGCGAAAGAGGGCGATTTCCGCTCTAACCTTCACCGCGGCGGCGTGGCGCGGGTAGCCGATATTAGCGATCGCGAACGGGAAATTGCCGTCAAAGCGGCGCAAACCCTGGGGCTGGACGTGGCGGGCGTAGACCTTCTGCGGGCGACGCGCGGGCCGCTGGTGATGGAGGTGAACGCCTCGCCGGGGCTGGAAGGCGTGGAAAAAACCACAGGTGTCGATATTGCGGGTAAAATGATCTCATGGATCGAGCGTCATGCCACGCCGGGCTACTGTCTGAAAACGGGCGGTTAAATGGTATTGAACGCACTTTTTGCGTACCCTATGCACAGATTATATTGAAGAGGCTGCACAGCGATGGATTTACAGGTCGTACCTACACTGGATACGTTACGTCAATGGCTTGATGATGCCGGAATTACATTCTTCGAATGCGATTCCTGCCAGGCGCTGCATCTGCCTCATATGCAGAATTTCGACGGCATTTTCGATGCCAAAATCGATCTCATTAACGACGTGATCCTTTTCTCCGCGCTGGCCGAAGTGAAGCCGTCCGCGCTTCTGGCGCTGGCCTCCGACCTGTCAGCGATCAACGCCAGTTCTTTGACGGTGAAAGCATTTCTCGACATACAGGATGATAATCTGCCAAAACTGGTCGTTTGCCAGTCTTTATTCTCCGGTGCCGGGCTGTCGTTCAAGCAGTTCTCCTGGTTTATGCGCTTGAGCGAAGAGCAAATTTCCATGGTCATGATGGAAGCCAATGCACACCATCTGCTGTATAGCGCGGAAGATGATGCAGAGAATAATGATGCATCTCCCAATTTTCTTCACTAAGCCTGTCTGACTTTTGCGCAGTCGCTGCCATAGCGGCTGCAGAAGGCCATTTTTTCAGCTGCTTTTAACCTTTCTTTAAAGAATTTTTCACCTCCCTGAAGGCCGTTTTGGCTTATCACGTAAACATAACCTGCATAAAAAATTGATAAAAGGCGTTTTTTCGTCTGGGCTATAGCCGGAGACACGGGCTACAGTTATTCTTGCGATGCTTAAAAAAGCGAGCGGAAGCTGCCGGGTAAAGAGGTTTCTTTTTATTTTGGGCAGAGCGACAAACTATGCATGATTATTGCATATCTTCAGATTGCACAGTTTTAGTTCGTTTGTTAACGAGCTTTCAGAAGGAATAAAGATATGATCGCCTTGAATAAAAAATGGTTATCGGGTCTGGTTGCGGGTGCTCTGATGGCCGTCTCTGCCGGCACGCTCGCTGCGGAACAAAAAACGCTGCACGTTTACAACTGGTCTGACTATATTGCGCCGGACACGGTGGCGAATTTTGAAAAAGAGACCGGCATTAAAGTGGTCTACGACGTTTTCGATTCCAACGAAGTGCTGGAAGGAAAACTGATGGCGGGCAGCACCGGGTTTGATCTCGTGGTGCCTTCCGCAAGCTTCCTCGAGCGCCAGCTGACGGCAGGCGTCTTCCAGCCTCTGGACAAGAGCAAGTTACCGAACTGGAAAAACCTCGATCCGGAAGTGCTGAAGCTGGTGGCGAAGCATGACCCGGACAACAAATACGCCATGCCTTACCTGTGGGCGACCACCGGTATCGGCTACAACGTGGATAAAGTCAAAGCGGTGCTCGGCCCGGACGTCAAGCTGGACAGCTGGGACGTGGTGCTGAAGCCTGAAAACCTTGAGAAGCTGAAAAGCTGCGGCGTCTCCTTCCTCGATGCGCCGGAAGAGATTTTCGCGACCGTGCTGAACTACCTGGGCAAAGACCCGAACAGCAGTAAAGCCGATGATTACACCGGTCCGGCGACCGATCTGCTGCTGAAGCTGCGTCCAAACATTCGTTACTTCCACTCGTCTCAGTACATCAACGACCTGGCGAACGGCGACATCTGCGTCGCGATCGGCTGGGCAGGGGACGTGTGGCAGGCGGCTAACCGCGCAAAAGAGGCGAAAAACGGCGTGAACGTCTCTTACTTCATTCCGAAAGAGGGGGCGCTGGCCTTCTTCGACGTCTTCGCGATGCCGGCTGATGCGAAGAACAAAGACGAAGCCTATCAGTTCCTCAACTACCTCATGCGTCCTGAGGTGATCGCCCACATCAGCGACCACGTTTACTACGCGAATGGTAACAAGGCCTCCGTGCCGCTGGTAAGCGAAGACATCCGTAACAACCCGGCTATCTATCCGCCGGCGGATGTGTTCGCCAAGCTCTTCACCCTGAAAGTTCAGGATCCAAAAATTGACCGCGTGCGTACCCGCGCGTGGACCAAGGTGAAAAGCGGTAAATAACCCTTTGTCACAGGCCGGGGAAGCGAAACGCCCCGGCAACAGGCGCACCGTTCTGGTGCGCCTGCACCATGTTTTGATTTCTGCCGGAGAACACCCCGTGAATGACGCGATCCCCCGCCCGCAGGCGAAAGTCCGTAAAGCGCTGACCCCGCTTCTTGAAATTCGTAACCTCACCAAATCTTTTGATGGCCAGCATGCCGTGGACGACGTCAGCCTGACTATCTATAAAGGCGAAATTTTTGCCCTTCTGGGGGCTTCTGGCTGCGGTAAATCGACCCTGCTGCGTATGCTGGCCGGTTTTGAACAGCCCACCGCCGGGCAAATCATGCTCGATGGTGTGGATCTCTCCAGCGTGCCGCCGTATCAGCGCCCGATTAACATGATGTTCCAGTCCTACGCGCTGTTCCCGCACATGACGGTGGAGCAGAACATCGCCTTTGGCCTGAAGCAGGACAAGCTGCCGAAGGCCGAAATTAACGCGCGCGTGGCCGAAATGCTGAGCCTGGTGCACATGCAGGAGTTCGCGAAGCGCAAACCGCACCAGCTCTCCGGCGGCCAGCGCCAGCGCGTGGCCCTGGCCCGCAGTCTGGCAAAACGCCCGAAACTGCTGCTGCTCGACGAACCGATGGGCGCGCTGGATAAAAAACTGCGCGACCGTATGCAGCTCGAAGTGGTGGATATCCTCGAGCGCGTGGGGGTGACCTGCGTGATGGTGACCCACGACCAGGAAGAGGCGATGACCATGGCCGGGCGTATCGCGATCATGAACCGCGGGAAGTTCGTGCAGATCGGCGAGCCGGAAGAGATTTATGAGCATCCGACCACCCGCTACAGCGCGGAGTTTATCGGCTCGGTCAACGTTTTCGAAGGGCTGCTGAAAGATCGTCAGGAGGATGGCCTGGTCATCGAATCGCCGGGGCTGCAGCATCCGCTTAAGGTCGATCCTGACAACTCGGTGGTGGATAACGTGCCGGTCTACGTCGCGCTGCGTCCGGAGAAAATCATGCTCTGTGAGGATCCGCCTGCCGATGGCTATAACTTTGCCGTGGGCGAAGTGGTGCACATTGCCTATCTGGGCGACCTGTCTATCTACCACGTGCGGCTGAAAAGCGGGCAGATGCTCAGCGCGCAGCTACAGAATGAACATCGCTACCGCAAGGGGCAGCCAACATGGGGTGACGAAGTGCGCCTGTGCTGGGATGCTGACAGTTGCGTCGTGCTGACGGTATAAGGAGCGGCAAATGAGTGCACTTGAACCTCCAGCCCGCGCAGAAAAGCCGGGCGGCCTTGCCCAGTGGCTGACGCGCATGCAGATGAACCACGGCCGCAAGCTGGTGATTGCCATGCCGTACGTGTGGCTGATCCTGCTGTTCCTGCTGCCGTTTCTGATTGTTTTCAAGATAAGCCTGGCGGAAATGGCGCGGGCGATCCCGCCCTATACTAACCTGCTGGACTGGGCCGACGGGCAGCTGACGCTGACGCTTAACCTCGGCAACTTCCTGCAGCTCACCGACGACCCGCTCTATTTCGAAGCCTATCTGCAGTCGCTGCAGGTGGCGGCGATTTCGACGCTCTGCTGTCTGGTGATGGGCTACCCGCTGGCGTGGGCGGTGGCGCACAGCAAACCGTCGACGCGTAACATCCTGCTGCTGCTGGTGATCCTGCCGTCGTGGACCTCGTTCCTGATCCGCGTTTATGCCTGGATGGGGATCCTGAAAAACAACGGCGTGCTGAATAACTTTCTCATGTGGCTTGGGGTTATCGATCAGCCGCTGACGATCCTGCACACCAACCTCGCGGTCTATATCGGCATTGTGTACGCCTATCTGCCGTTTATGGTGCTGCCGATCTACACGGCCCTGACGCGCATTGATTACTCGCTGGTGGAAGCGTCGCTCGATCTCGGCGCCCGCCCGTTAAAAACCTTCTTCAGCGTCATTGTCCCGCTGACCAAAGGCGGCATTATCGCCGGGTCAATGCTGGTCTTTATCCCGGCGGTAGGGGAGTTTGTGATCCCGGAACTGCTCGGCGGCCCGGACAGCATCATGATTGGCCGCGTGCTGTGGCAGGAGTTCTTCAATAACCGCGACTGGCCGGTGGCCTCGGCGGTAGCGATTGTTATGCTCCTGCTGCTGATCGTGCCGATCATGTGGTTCCACAAGCATCAGCAGAAACAGATGGGAGACCACGGATGAACAACTTACCGGTAGTGCGCTCCCCGTGGCGGATAGCGATCCTGGTTATCGGCTTTACCTTCCTGTATGCGCCGATGCTGATGCTGGTGATCTACTCCTTCAACAGCTCCAAGCTGGTGACGGTCTGGGCAGGCTGGTCGACGCGCTGGTACAGCGAGCTGTTCCACGACGATGCGATGATGAGCGCGGTGGGGCTGAGCCTGACGATTGCCGCCCTGGCGGCGACAATGGCGTCGGTGCTGGGCACGATCGCCGCGCTGGTGATGGTGCGCTTCGGGCGTTTTCGCGGCTCGAACGGGTTCGCGTTTATGATTACCGCGCCGCTGGTTATGCCGGACGTGATCACCGGTCTCGCGCTGCTGCTGCTGTTCGTGGCCCTGGCGCACGCCATCGGCTGGCCGGCGGATCGCGGCATGCTTACCATCTGGCTGGCGCACGTCACCTTCTGTACGGCCTACGTGGCGGTAGTGATCTCCTCGCGCCTGCGCGAGCTGGATCGCTCCATTGAAGAGGCGGCGATGGATCTTGGCGCGACGCCGCTGAAGGTCTTTTTCATCATTACCCTGCCGATGATTATGCCGGCGGTGATCTCCGGCTGGCTGCTGGCGTTTACGCTGTCGCTGGACGATCTGGTTATCGCCAGCTTTGTCTCCGGACCGGGCGCGACGACGCTACCGATGCTGGTCTTCTCCAGCGTGCGCATGGGGGTCAACCCGGAGATCAACGCCCTGGCTTCCATCATCCTCGGCGTGGTCGGAATTGTCGGATTTATCGCCTGGTATTTGATGGCGCGCGCGGAAAAACAGCGCGTGCGCGATATCCAGCGTGCAAGACGCGGCTGAAGGATTTAAAATTTCCAGTGATGTGCCGCGCATGACGCGGCACTGTTTTTCAGGGAAGTAAAACATTGGGATTATTAAAGAAATCACGTACTACGCACGCGCGACCTAACGTACCTGCTCTGGTTCAGGTGGCGGCGCTCGCCATTATTATGATCCGCTGCCTGGACGTGCTGATGATTCTGAACACCCTGGGCGTGCGCGGCATCGGTGAATTCATTCACCGCAGCGTGCAGACGTGGAATCTGACGCTGGTCTTTTTGAGCAGCCTGGTGCTGGTGTTTATCGAGATCTACTGCGCGTTTTCGCTGGTCAAAGGGCGCAACTGGGCGCGCTGGGTCTATCTGCTAACGCAAATTACCGCCGCAAGCTATCTGTGGGCCGCCTCGCTGGGATACGGCTACCCGGAGCTGTTCAGCATTGCCGGTGAATCCAGGCGCGAGATCCTGCGCGCGCTGTTTATGCAAAAACTGCCGGATATGCTGGTGCTCTGTCTACTCTTCGTTCCGGCCTCAAGCCGGCGGTTCTTCCGCCTGCAATAATGTGTATAATCGCAGCCCTCGTGATTCTTAAGGTTTTCATATGCAGTGTGCACTCTATGACGCCGGACGCTGCCGCTCCTGTCAGTGGATAGAACAGCCGGTCTCTCAACAACTCACCGCCAAAATGGCCGACCTGCAACAGCTGCTGGCAGCGCACGCGGTGGGCGAGTGGTGCGCACCCGTCAGCGGCCCGGAGCAGGGCTTTCGTAATAAAGCCAAAATGGTGGTCAGCGGCAGCGTTGAAAAACCGCTGCTGGGAATGCTGCACCGCGACGGCACGCCGGAAGACTTAACCGACTGCCCGCTGTATCCCGCCTCCTTTGAGCCCGTCTTTGCCGCGCTGAAACCGTTTATCGCGCGTGCAGGGTTAACGCCTTACAGCGTCGCCCGCAGGCGCGGCGAGCTGAAATACCTTCTGCTGACGGAAAGCCAACTCGACGGCGGCATGATGCTGCGCTTCGTGCTGCGTTCGGAAGCCAAGCTCGAGCAGCTGCGCGCGGCGCTGCCGTGGCTGCAGGAACAGCTGCCGCAGCTGAAGGTCATTACGGCGAATATTCAGCCGGTGCATATGGCGATCATGGAAGGGGAAAAAGAGATTTTCTTCAACGACCAGCACGCGCTGGCCGAAAACTTCAACGGCGTGCCGCTGTGGATCCGCCCGAAAAGCTTCTTCCAGACTAACCCAACCGTGGCTAGCAGCCTGTACGCCACCGCCCGCGATTGGGTTCGTGCGTTAAACATCCATCATATGTGGGATCTCTTCTGCGGCGTGGGCGGCTTTGGTCTGCACTGCGCCACGCCAGAGATGCAGCTCACCGGAATAGAGATTTCTGCCGAAGCGATAGCCTGCGCGAAACAGTCCGCCGCCGGGCTGGGGTTAACGAATCTGCACTTCCAGGCGCTGGACTCCACTCAGTTTGCGACCGGCCAGGGCAACGTGCCGGAGCTGGTGCTGGTCAACCCGCCGCGCCGCGGCATCGGCAAGGCGCTGTGCGACTACCTGAGCCAGATGGCGCCCGAGTACATCGTCTATTCCAGCTGTAATGCCCAGACCATGGCGAAAGACATTGCCAGCCTGCCGGGCTACCGCATTGAACGCGTTCAGCTTTTCGATATGTTCCCGCACACTGCGCACTATGAAGTGTTGACGTTGCTCGTGAAATCTTAAACAAAATGTGAACTCTTCCCCCGCTCGAAATCAGGTAAGCTTACGTCATAAGAGATGAATAAAGGCTTACCCATGAAGCAGATCCTGCTGGTGGAAGACGACCACGATATCGCGGCGCTTCTGCGACTCAATTTAGAAGACGAAGGCTATGTCATCACCCACGAGCCCGACGGGGGCAAGGCCTTACTGCGCCTTGAAAAACAGCCGTGGGATGCGGTGATCCTCGACCTGATGCTGCCCAGCGTTGACGGTCTGGAGATTTGCCGCCGAATCCGTCAGATGACGCGCTACCTGCCGGTGATCATCATCAGCGCCCGCAGCAGCGAGACCGACCGCATTACCGGGCTGGAAACCGGCGCCGATGATTATCTGGCTAAGCCGTTCTCGGTGCAGGAACTCATTGCGCGCATCAAAGCGCTGTTCCGCCGCCAGCAGGCGATGGGGCAGGCGCAAACCGACGGTCAAATTCAGGCCCACGGTCTGACCATCGATCCGCTGGCGCGCAGCGTGCTGCTGCACGGTCAGGTGGTGGATCTCACCCCGCGCGAGTTCGAGCTGCTGTACTTCTTTGCCCGTCATCCCGGCGAGGTCTTTTCGCGTCTGGCGCTGCTGGAGCAGGTCTGGGGCTATCAGCACGATGGCTATGAGCACACCGTTAACACCCATATCAACCGCCTGCGCATCAAGATTGAGAAGGACGCAGCCGAGCCGGAGATTATTCGCACCGTCTGGGGCAAGGGCTATAAATTTGCGGAGCCAAATCATAATGCGCCGCTTTAGCCTGAGTCAGCGCCTGACGCTGCTGTTCATCCTGCTGATGATGCTCTGCGCCACCGTCGCCTGCGCGGTACAGCTCTACACCAGTACGCAGTACGGTAACGCGATGGTGCAGCGGCTGTCGGGCGGGCTGGCGCAGCAGATAGTCCAGCGTGAACCGATTCTGGACGCGCAGGGCAGGGTCGACCGAAGGGCTCTCAAGCCGCTGTTCGATCGGCTCATGACCTTTAATCCGAGCGTTGAGCTGTACGTTGTCTCCCCGGACGGCGATATCCTGGCCGATGCCGCACCGCCGGGCCACATTCAGCGACAAAAAATCGATCTGGCCCCGGTTCAGACCTTCCTGAGCGGTACCGCCATACCGGTCCTGGGCGACGATCCTCGCAGTCAAAATAAAAAGGTCTTTAGCGCCACGCCGCTGCGGCAGGACGGCGAGCTTAAGGGCTACCTGTACATTATTTTGCAGGGCGAGGAGTCAAACGCCCTGGCGGAAATGGCCTGGCATAAGGCGCTTTGGAGCACGGTGCTGTGGTCAATGCTGTGGGTCGCGCTGTTTGGCCTGCTGGCAGGTTTACTGGTCTGGTACTGGGTCACGCGCCCGGTAAAACAGCTGACGGTGGAGGTCGCCGGGCTGGAGCAGGACAGCATCGGCGCTATCAGACAGCTGGCGGCGCAGCCATCGGACGCGGCGGCCAAGGATGAAGTGGCGATCCTGCGCAACAGCTTTATCGAGCTGGCACGCAAAATCACCCGCCAGTGGGACCAGCTGGCCGACAGCGACCGCCAGCGCCGGGAGTTTATCGCCAACATTTCGCACGATCTCCGTACGCCGCTGACCTCGCTGCTGGGCTATCTGGAAACCCTGTCGCTAAAATCCGCCACGCTGACGCCGCAGGAGCACCAGCAGTATCTTGCCACCGCGCTGCGTCAGGGACAAAAAGTCCGTCATCTTTCGCAGCAGCTGTTCGAGCTGGCGCGCCTTGAGCACGGCGGCATTAAGCCGCAGCGCGAGCGTTTCGCGATGGGGGAGTTAATTTCCGACGTGGCGCAGAAGTTTGAGCTCACCGCCCGCACGCGAGAAGTGAATCTGCATATTGACTTGCCGGGACCGCTGCCGCTGATTAACGCCGACGTGTCGATGATCGAACGCGTGGTGACCAACCTGCTCGATAACGCGATGCGCCATACGCCATCTGGCGGGGAAATTCGTCTGGCGGTCTGGCAGGAGAATGAACGGCTTCAGGTCGAAGTGGCTGACAGCGGAACGGGCGTGGATGCCTCGCTGCGCGACGATCTGTTCCAGCGGCCGTCGGCGTTGAATACCCAGGCATCGCGGGAGAATCGCGGCGGGCTGGGGCTGTTAATCGTGAAACGTATGCTGGAGCTGCACGGCGGCGGGATCAGGCTGATGGAGTCGGTGAGCGGGGCGCGGTTCAGGTTCTTTGTGCCGCTGTGAGAGAGTGCCGGGTGGCGGCTTCGCCTTACCCGGCCTACAGACTACCACCCCCGTAGGCCGGGCCACCCGGCAAAAAAATCTTACTGCGGGAACCACTGCTCGCTGATTTTCTGATACGTACCTTCAGCTTTAATCGCTTTCAGCGCGCCGTTCAGTTTTTCCAGAAGGGCCTTGTTATCCGGACGTACCGCGATGCCCAGACCCGTGCCGAAGTACTGCGGATCGGTCACTTTCTCGGTTGCGGTGCCCAGCTGCGGATTGGTTTTCAGCCATTCGTTCACCACGGCGGTATCGCCGAACACGCCGTCGATGCGGCCATTTTTCAGGTCGATAATCGCGTTCTGGTAGCTGTCATAGGCCACGGTTTTCACTTCAGGATGCTTGTCCTGGAGGTACTTCTGGTGCGTGGTGCCGTTTTCCATCCCAATGCGTTTGCCTTTCAGCTCGTCAAAGGATTTATAAGCACCTTTCTTCGCAATCACCACCGCCGAGTTGGCGTAGTACGGGTCGGTGAACGCGACCTGCTTGCTGCGTTCAGGCGTGATGTCCATCCCGGAGATCACCGCGTCGTATTTTTTGAACTTCAGCGACGGGATCAGGCTGTCAAAAGCATGGTTAGTAAAGGTGCAGTCGGCCTGCATTTGTTTGCACAGCGCTTTTGCCAGATCGATATCGAAACCGACGATCTGGTTGCTGGCATCCAGCGATTCAAACGGCGGATAGGTGGCGGACACGCCGAAATTGATTTTATCCGCAGCGGATGCGCCAGCTGCGAAGGTTGCGAGTAATGCGGCCAGAACTAACTTTTTCATTGTAATGCTCCCGTCTGTCTTATTTATGTGCCGTGTCTGCGGCCTGGATGTACAATGCCAGTTAATGAATTTATATGCAATAAAAATGATTAAATATTATGTCTGTTGTAAAAAAAAGCGGATAACCCATCAGGTTATCCGCTCCATGAATACCGTTTTATGCATTCGCGTGGTTAATTTCTGCGCTCAAATGCCAACGCTTTACGCTCGATCAGGCGCATCATCAGCGTCAACAGGCCGTTAACCACCAGATAGACCACGCCTGCCGCACCGAACACCATCACGTCATAGGTGCGCCCGTACAGCAGCTGTCCGTGACCCATCACCTCCATCAGGGTGATGGTGTAGGCCAGAGAGGTACTCTTGAACACCAGCACCACTTCGTTGGAGTAAGAGGAGAGCGCGCGCTTAAAGGCGTACGGCAGCAGGATCGCCAGCGTGTCTTTCTTGCTCATGCCCAGCGCCCCGCAGGACTGCCACTGTCCTTCAGGAATGGCGCGGATCGCCCCGTAGAACAGCTGGGTGGTATAGGCCGCACTGTTGAGCGAAAGGGCAATCAGGGCACACAGCCACGGTTCAGAGAGCAGATGCCAGATAACCGGATACTCCTGCAGCGACGGGAACTGGCCCGGGCCGTAGTAAATCAGGAAGATCTGCACCAGCAGCGGCGTACCGGTAAACAGGGTGATGTAGCCGCGCACAATCCACACCAGCACCGGCGTTTTCAGCGTCAGAATGATGGTGAAGACAAGGGCCAGGATCAGCGCCACGATAATGGACGCCACGGTCAGCGTCAGGCTGGTGTGCAGCCCTTTCATCAGCTCGGGGAAATATTCAAGCATCAGCCTGGTCTCCGTTCAAAGCGCGTCGCTCGCAGGTCAATACGCTTGAGGATGTACTGACTGAGCAACGTGATCACCAGGTAGATAGCCGCCGCCACAATGTACCAGGTAAAAGGCTCCTGGGTGCGGGTGGCGATGCTTTTGGTTTGCAGCATCAAATCGTTAACGCTTATCAGGCTCACCAGCGCGGTATCTTTCAGCAGCACCAGCCACTGGTTGCCGAGGCCCGGCAGGGCATGGCGCCACATCTGCGGCATAACCAGACGGAAGAAGATCGCTGATTTCGACAGGCCTAACGCCTGACCCGACTCCCACTGACCCTGCGGCACGGCTTTCAGCGCACCGCGCAGGGTTTGCGACGCGTACGCGGAGTAGAGCAGGGAGAGGGCAATCACGCCGCACAGGAACGGGCTGACGTCGAAGTTTTCAATCTGCATCTGCACCGGGATCTGCGCAAAGCCAAGATTGATTGTGAAACCGTCTGACAGCGTCAACAGCAGCTGTGAGGAGCCGAAATAGATAAACAGGACCACCAGAATTTCCGGAAGCCCACGCAGCACGGTGACCAGCGCGGAGCCTGTCCAGGCGACGGGGAACCATTTCGCGGATTCCCACACCGCAAAGAACATCGCCAGCACGAGGCCGATAATCAGTGCGCAAACGGCAAGGCCGACGGTCATCCCGGCGGCGCTTGCTAAAGGAAAAATTTCATTCATCAGGAATTACTTCTGGAACCATTTTTTGTAGATGGTTTCGTAGGTGCCGTCTTTCTTCACTTTTTCCAGCGCAGCGTTGAATTTCTGCTGCAGCTCAGTGTTGCCCTGACGAACGGCAATCCCCAGACCGGTACCGAAGTAATCCTTATCGGTCACTTTGTCGCCCACTGGCGCCAGTTTATCGTTGGCTTTTAGCCACTCGGTCACGACCGCGGTATCACCAAATACGCCGTCGATACGGCCATTTTGCAGATCCAGCTTCGCGTTCTGGTAGCTGTCATACGGAACGGTGGTGATTTCCGGGTGTTTATCCATGATGAATTTCTGGTGCGTGGTGCCGTTCTGCACGCCAACTTTTTTGCCTTTCAGCTGATCGACAGAGGTGAATTTACCTTTCTGACCAATGAACAGGGCTGAGTTGTCGTAGTAAGGGATGGTGAACAGCACCTGCTTTTCACGCTCCGGGGTGATGTCCATACCGGCCATCACGGCGTCGATACGGCGGAACTTCAGGCTTGGGATCAGGCTGTCGAACGCCTGGTTGCTGAAGGTACAGGTCGCGTCGATCTCTTTACACAGGGCGTTAGCCAGGTCCACATCGAAGCCAACAATTTTGTTGTTCGCATCAATCGACTCAAACGGAGGGTAAGAGGCTTCCGTGGCGAAACGAATGGTCTGGGCTGCGGTAGCAGAAAGGGTAACGCCAGCAAGCAGCACGGCAAGTAATACTTTTTTCATTATATTTCCCCTGACACAATCAATGAGATAAATAGTTTTTGAAGGCATCGGTTTGCGGGTTCGCGAAGCAGCTCGCATCACCTTGCTCAACGATATACCCGTTTTCCATGTAGACCACACGGCTGGCGGTTTTACGCGCCACTTCCACTTCGTGGGTGACGATAACCTGCGTAATATTGGTTTCCGCCAGCTCGCGAATGATGCTGACGATCTGAGCGGTAATTTCCGGGTCCAGCGCCGCGGTTGGCTCATCAAACAGCAGTACCGCAGGCTCCATCATCAGCGCGCGGGCAATGGCTACGCGCTGCTGCTGACCACCGGAAAGGTGCAGCGGATAGCGGTCGCTGTAGGGCTTAAGGCGCAGACGATCCAGCAGCTTTTCGGCGCGCGCGATCGCCTGATCCTTGCTTAACCCAAGCACTCGGCACGGCGCTTCAATCAGGTTTTGCAGGACGGTCAGATGCGGCCAGAGATTGTATTGCTGGAAGACCATGCCGACGTTTTGACGCAGTTCGCGAATCGCTTTATCAGACGGCGTTTTCGCGAAATCAAAATGGTTACCGGCAATTGCCAGCGTACCTGAACGGGGCATTTCAAGCAGATTAAGGACGCGCAGAAGGGAGCTTTTGCCTGCACCGCTTGGGCCAAGCAAAACCAGCGTTTCGCCTTCCGGGCAGTTCAGCGTGATGTCAAACAGCGCCTGGTGTGCGCCGTAGAAGCAGTTAATGCCGTTTAGTTTAATACTCATCGGGGCAGTCTTTACTCATCCAGGCAATCTATAGCAATTGAGGCCGCAGATAGTACCGTTGACAGAATAGTTATGCAATATTTATGCGTTAAAAGTTAAATATAACCCGTGTTTCCTCTTAAACATAGCACAAAATAGCGAACGGTAAGGTCGGTGAGTATAAATGTCGGCATTCCGCATGAAATGCCGCACATTTTACGGGGGTTACCAGGTTATATCGGCGGGTTTAGCGATTCTCAATCGACTGGCGAAGCGTGCCTGCCGGGGCATGAACGCTGCCGCCAACGTAGCGCACGTCATCAACCGCCCAGCACTGTCCTTCACGGATCATCAGTACTTCATCCTGCCAGGTTTGGGTTCCCTGCGTCAGCTTCACGCGCAGCGGAATATTGCGGGCATCGGTATTCGGGATGGTTGACGCGCTGGCCACCTCGGCGCTGTCCGGCAGCGTGGTACGGCTGGAGAACGGATCGGATTTCAGCAATGTGTTGTGCTGAGGATCGCGGGTGGCGTCGTTAAGCAGTTTTGCCAGACCGTCGCTCAGATACGGGCGCAGGCCGGTGAGATCGTTGCTGCGGTGCTGAATGCGATAATCATAGAACTGCTGCGCCACGGCGTCCGGGCCGCCCTCAATGCAGGGGCCGCTGCGGGTACCGATATCCTTAAAGGCTGGCGTGACCGTGGTGGTACAGGCGCTGAGCACCAGCGCGCAGGGCACCAAAAGTGTTAAAGCAGAATAGCGCATGTTGATTTCCTTATTTATTAACTATCCTTTCAATCATAGCGTAACGAACCGATAATGCTGTGCCTAAGGCATTGAACGCTAAAGAAGGAGAGAAACCATGCAGTTTTCAACAACGCCAACCCTGGAAGGGCAGACAATAACCGAGTATTGCGGTGTGGTTACCGGCGAAGCGATTCTCGGTGCCAATATCTTCCGCGACTTTTTTGCCGGTATCCGCGATATCGTTGGCGGCCGCTCGGGCGCATACGAAAAAGAGCTGCGCAAAGCGCGTGAAATCGCCTTTAAAGAGCTTGGCGAGCAGGCGGAAGCCCTCGGCGCTGATGCGGTCGTGGGGATTGATATCGACTACGAAACGGTCGGAAAAGATGCCAGCATGCTGATGGTGAGCGTAAGCGGTACGGCGGTGAAAACCCTCCGATGAGGCGTTCGCTTGCCACGCTCCTGCTGGCGCTGCTGCTGGCAGGATGCGTCACGGAAAAAGGGATTATCGACAAAGGCGCCTACGAGCTGGACACGCGCCATCAGGCGCAGGCGGCTTACCCGCGCATCAAGGTGCTGGTAATCCACTACACCGCGGATGACTTTGACAGCTCGCTGGCCACGCTGACTGATAAGAACGTCAGCTCTCACTATTTGATCCCGGCTAAACCCCCGGCACCAGACGGTAAGCCGCGTATCTGGCAGTTGGTACCCGAAAGCGAACTGGCCTGGCATGCGGGCATCAGCTTCTGGCGCGGCACCAACCGGATTAACGATACGTCGGTCGGCATTGAGCTTGAGAACCGCGGCTGGCAAAAAACGTCGGGCGTTAAGCATTTTACGCCGTTTGAGCCTGAGCAAATTGCGGCGCTGGTTCCGCTCGCCAAAGACATTATTACCCGCTACAACATCAGGCCTGAAAATGTGGTAGCCCATTCGGACATCGCCCCGCAGCGCAAAGACGATCCCGGCCCGCTGTTCCCGTGGCAGGCGCTCGCCATGCGGGGCATCGGCGCGTGGCCCGACCCGGCGCGGGTGGTGTTTTACCTGAACGGCAAGCCGCGCGATGAGCTCGTGGAGCCGAAGGTGCTGCTCGATCTGCTGGCGCGCTACGGCTATGAGGTGACCGATAACATGACGAACGCACAGCAGAAGCGCGTTATCGTCGCGTTTCAGATGCATTTTCGCCCGGCGCGCTGGGACGGCGTGGCCGATCGCGAAACGCTGGCTATCGCGGAGGCGCTGTTAGAGCGCTACGGGCAGGGGTAATCCTTCGGGTTACCCGACGCCACTTTACACGATCTTCTTTTGGACTGATTTGTTAATCACATTCACGGTGTAAATGTTTTATAGTTTCCTCAGTCGAAATTACTCGCAAACGTGGTTGACAATATATCAGTACGACAAATAAGAAATACGGATGTTCTAACGTCTTAGCTTTACCTTACATTTGTTAAATGGACTACGCATTTATGCGCTGTGATTGCACACGTTCACCTTTTTCAATTCAATATTAATAGGTATAACAATGTTAACTATCTACAGTAAAAATAGCCGTCCACAAGCAGAACTTGACGCCCTTATCGCGGCAACTGAAGGTTTTGAAGAAAGAACCTTACGCAAATGGCAGCGTATCAGTACCGAGAGCAACGAAGATATTCATTTTATCGTTAGCGGTGAAGTTGAATTCCGCCGCGAGTCGGATGAACTGTGTATGTTCACCTTACAGAATAAATGTATTTTTGGTCTCTCCTCTATTTATTACAACTCAACGCATATGTACGGCCTGGTTCGTGCCAATACCGTGGTGCGCACCATTAAAAAAGATGATTTTGTCCGTCTGATAAGCGAAAAAAATCTTTGGGAAGCCTTGAGTAAAGTTCTCTCCTGGTACGTTTGCCTGCTCAGCAAGCGTGACGAAGTGCTGGTGGCCCGCAGCGCCTACTCGATTGTTCGCGAATTCTTGCTGGAAATTAACGAAATGATGGTGCACCATCAGCGCGATATTAATATTTATGACTATATTCAGGAATATACCAGCCTGGCCCGCAGTACCATTATTAAAATCCTCGCTGACCTGAAGAAAGGTAATTATATTCAGGTTGAGAAAGGTCGTCTTATGTATTTATCAGCATTGCCAGAGAAATATTAATCGCTTTTATCTCCTTTTTAACTGAAAGGGGGGCTATGTTTCAGTAAATTATTTGCCTGCGTTCCTGACGTGGTTTCATCCACGGGAGGCGTGGGCATTTTCCCCTGCGAATAATCTTTTTCCTGTTCTTTTAACGCCTTCAACAATAATGCCTTGATCGCTCCGTCATCAACAGTCTGACCGGTATTATCCTGTTCGGGGATAGCAGAATTCTTCACTTCTGTTCCTGGCAATATATCCCGGGAAATATCATGCGGCATTTCACCGTCGGGCGCCTGCTGCCAGTCGGCATCGCCGCTATCAATGGGCATCTCGTGCAGCGGCGGCATCTCTTTGGTCACCGGTTCTTGCTTTGGTTCAGGCTGCGGGAACGGTTTACTGACATAGACATAATGCATATCCGATAGCATCGTTTCTGGCTTAACGGCGCTTGCTTTTACTGGCTCAGGTACGGGATGCCGCAGATCCCAGTAGAGATGAGCATAGAGTCCCGCAGCGATCGTCATCACTATTCCCACCACCCAGATCAGGGTGGCACAGACCACTTTTTTCAGCGAGGGGCGCCGGTAAGAAAACCATACCGGTGCGTTCAGGGTAGCGCTGCGCTGGGCAGCCAGAGTAATTGTCGACATTATGAATGCTTCTCCTGCGCGTTGGGGGTCGCAGATATATTTGCGGACTGAATAAGTACGCTTGGCGTAGTCCGGGTTTCACGCATTAACTGCATCAATGTATCTTCACCCGCAATCCCGTCCACATGCAGATGCATTTTCTGCTGAAACTCGCGGGTACGTTGCATCAGTTCGGCCGTCCACACCTTTGTGTGGGTTTCGGGTAGATTCAGCGCCAGGCTAAGCTGCTGATCTATCCAGCCCAGATCTTTGGCGCTGCTTTCGGCGCTCACGGCATCTTTCCCCTGCGGTGTAAGGCGGTGCAATTGAGTGTAATTGCCCGTAGCATGCTGGTTAAACCAGCTGCGGCTTACCTGCCAGGTGCGATTATTCATCAGCAGATCCAGCGATTTATCATCTACTCTGGCCACCACGGCATAGTTCAGATGATCGCCTGTTTTGATCTCGCCGATCCACGGGTAACCCTCTTTTGCCAGCTCTTCGACCGGAGCGCTGCCCTCCTTACACATCAGGTTGACCTGCCCGGCGTTCTGGCAGAGCGCCTCTTCCATCGTGGTGTCATAACCCCACATGGTATAGAGCTGATGCATCGCATCGGGCTTATTCACCACTTCATTATCAATAATCGGCACCGCTGGGGCGTCGGTTTTTGGTGCCTGCGGTTTCCAGCTGGCCATCACGGGCAGCTGTACCGGCAGTCTGGCGGTAATGGTGGGCATCAATGTCCAGCCACAGGCGGCAAACAGTACGGAGGCAAAAAGGCCCATAACGGCAAGGCGTTTGCCCTTCGGTTTCGCCGGCAGAACTTCTCCTGCGGCGAGGCGCAGATGGCGCGGCGATACCTGCGCTGAACGTTCGGTCCAGGCGGCTAGCATTGCAAGGTGCGCCAGCTCGTTGAGTTTGCCTGTCTGTCCTTTGGTCAGAACATGCATCTTGCGCATGCGGGCCCGGGTGAACGGCGTCGCGTCGCTGCCATGCGCTTCACACTGGGCCTGAACATAGCTCAGGGACTCGCGGCAGGTGAGGGGCCGGAGTGTGTGATACGTATGAAGAGATTCACGCAACCCGGACTGCTGGAGGGCAGCTTCCTGGTCGGCCGATCCCATCAGCACAACCGACAGAGGCACATCAAGCTCCTGCGCGCGGGTTAACAACATGGACAGAGCGTCGTGGCAATTCGCTTTCATTGACTGAATATGCGAAATGACCAGCACTTTACGTGTGGTTTTGCGGGACAACATCTCGTCCTTCCACTGACGCAGTACAGCATCAATAGCCTGGATCCGGGTTTTGCTCTCTTTAGTGGTGGTGTTGAGTTTATAGAGCAGGCCGCTGGCGCTGAGTTTCGGGAAGGCGTTAATGGCAAGCAGCGTGCCGTCATGCTTTTTCAGCGCATCGCAAAACTGCGAGACGAGAAAGTTGTCGTCGCTCAAGAGCGCAGTGACGCCTGTTGTCTGGCACTTCTCTTTCAGCAAACCGAACACATCCTGATGATACGGAACAAAAAAATCACCTGGCATCCGGGTGATAGTCCGGAAAGGCTGGGTAGTGAAATTAAAATGGCGCATATACATAGCGTATTACCGTCTCTTTGATTCATAGCAAGGAGCCGGAAAAGTAAAGGATATAGGCGGCAGGGGCAATTTGAATGCAGGATAAAAATATTCTCTCTGCGCCTCTATCATGAGTTTATTTAACGTTCAACCTTTTTCTAAATTATTGTTAGCGGAAGTGTGAATGGGCGGGGGCGAGGACACACATTAGTATTTACGCCACTCACTCATACAGCCCTGTGCTGTGAATTACTGACTGGCAGAAAGGCTCGTTAAAAAATGCGGATGTCATTTGTTACTCAATTGATTATGCCCTGCGTCATGTTTGTGCTGCTTATATTCTGCGGCCAGCAAGGGTATATGGTTTATAAAGATTATAAAAAAGTGACGAACAGGTTATCTGATTCAAAAAAGACTATACAAAAAAAAAGTCATGATGAAAGCCCGTTTGTACTTTTTTCGCCGGCGGTGATGCCAGCGAAACAGCCAGCGGCGGTGACAAACCCGCTCAGTGCGGAAATAGAAGGTATTCTTAGCAGCGATGAAGCCTGGCTGTCCTTTGCGGTGATAAAAACCCCCGCCGGACAAAAGAGCTATCGCGAGGGCGAAATGCTCGTCGGTTTTGACAATGCCTATATTGCCGAAATTCATCCTGATAATGTGGTGGTGAATTATGAAGGCGCGCCGCAGGTTATTTTACTTAAAAAACCAGACTATTTCAAAGGCGGCGTTGACAGCGCCCCGGTAACCAAATCGAAGAAAGATGCAGGGTTAGATAATCTGCATCTGGATGATTATCTGGTGTTAAAACCAATAATCGAAAAAGGCCAGCTGGAAGGCTACAACATTAATCCACGCAATGCGTCCCCTTTCTACAGCCATGCTGGCCTGGAAAAAGGTGATGTGGTGGTAAAAGTTGACGATGTGGATATGACTAAAGAGGCGCAGGCAAAAGAGCTCGTTGCCCGCTGGTCAAAAATGAAAGAGGCGGATGTCGTTATTCGGCGTCACGCTCACCTTGAAAATATTCGGGTCAATGTTCTAAACAATTAATAAGTGTAACAGACATGAAGAAATTTCCATGGGCGTGCGTAGCGCTGACCGCATTGTCGTTATATTCAGGTTCGCTGTTCGCGGCGAACTTTAGCGCCAGTTTTAAAAATACCGATGTCCGCGAATTTATCGATACCGTCGGGCGTAACCTTAATAAAACCATTCTGGTCGATCCTTCCGTTCAGGGAACGGTGTCGGTTCGCACCTACAACGTACTGACGGAAGATGAATATTACCAGTTCTTCCTGAGCGTGCTGGATCTCTATGGTCTGTCGGTGATTCCGATGGATAACGGGATGGTGAAAGTCGTGCGCTCTTCGGTGGCCCGCATGTCGGGCGCACCGATTGCCGACAGCAAAAACCCCGGCAAAGGTGACGAAGTCATCACCCGCGTGGTGCGGATGGAGAACGTCCCGGTACGTGAGCTGGCTCCCCTGCTGCGTCAGCTGAACGACGCCTCCGGCATCGGCAACGTGGTCCATTTTGAACCGTCAAACGTGCTGCTGTTAACCGGCAAAGCCTCGGTGGTTAACCGCCTGGTGGATCTGGTGCAGCGTGTGGATCAAAGCGGCGTCCAGCGCCGTGAAATCGTGCCGCTGCGTTTTGCCTCGGCCAAAGATCTTTCTGACATGTTGAACAACCTCAACAACGAAGAGCAGAAAGGGCAAAACGCCCCGCAGCTGGCGACCAAAGTGGTCGCCGACGACGAAACCAACAGCCTGGTGATCAGCGGCAGCCCGGACGCGCGTCAGCGCACCCGGATGCTGATCTCCCAGCTCGATCGCGAGCAGAACAACGAGGGCAACACCCGCGTCTTCTACCTGAAATACGCCAACGCCAGCAAAGTAGTGCCGGTGCTGACGGGGATCGGCGAGCAACTGAAAGATAAAGCGGGCGGCGGCAAGAGCAAAGCCGCGCCGATGGCAGGTGACCTGAATATTACCGCCGACGAGTCTACCAATTCGCTCGTGATCACCGCCCAGCCAAACGTCATGAATTCACTGGAAAAAGTAATCGACAAGCTGGATATCCGCCGTCCGCAGGTGCTGGTGGAGGCGATCATTGCCGAAGTTCAGGACGGTAACGGTCTGGATCTGGGCGTGCAGTGGACCGGTAAACACGGTGGGGTTCAGTTTGGTTCCACCGGTCTGCCGATCAGCCAGATCAAGAAGTCAAAAGTCATTGGCAGCTATACGGGCCTGGCGACCGGTTTCTTTAACGGCGACTTTGGCGCGCTGATGACGGCGCTGTCCACTAACGGCAAAAACGACATTCTGTCGACACCGAGCGTGGTGACGCTGGATAACAAAGAGGCGTCGTTCAACGTCGGTCAGGACGTGCCGGTACTCTCCGGTTCGCAGACCACCAGCGGCGATAACGTGTTTAACTCGGTGGAACGTAAAACCGTCGGTACGAAGCTGAAAATCGTACCGCAGATCAACGATGGCGACATGATCCATCTGAAGATCGAGCAGGAAGTTTCCAGCGTGGATAACACCTCGACGGCCGATGCCAGCCTGGGCCCAACGTTCAATACCCGCACCATCAACAACGAAGTGATGGTCCACAGCGGGCAGACGGTGGTACTGGGCGGCCTGATGGAAAACGTCACCAAACAGTCGGTCTCTAAAGTACCGCTGCTGGGTGATATTCCGGTGGTGGGTCAGCTGTTCCGCTATACCTCCCAGGACAGCGCCAAGCGTAACCTGATGGTGTTTATCCACACCACCGTACTGCGCGACGACGACAACTACGGCGCGGCGTCGAAAGAAAAATATGAGCAAATCCAGGCTCGTCAGCAGCAGCGTATGGAAGAGCACAAGCTGGGCATCGTAGAGAATGCTGATTCACCGATGCTGCCAGCCTATCCGTCCCAGAGCCGCGCCGCGCCGGTGAGCGCCAGTGCGCCGGTGTCGTCCCGCAACCCGTTTAAAGAATAAGGCGCAAGCGACATGACCGAGATGAGTAATGCGCTCTGTACCAGCACCTGGGCGAAAGAGAACGGGGTCCTGTTCTATAACGACGAGGTTTATATCCGCGAGGATGCGCAGGCGTATGCCCTGCTGGAGATGCGCCGCGTGCTGGGGCGCTCCTATGCCCCGACGATCCTGGCGGCGGAAGCGTTTGACGAACTGCTGACCAACATCTGGCAGCAGAACAGCGGCGTCTCGCAGCAGCTGGTAGACGACATGGACGCCGATATTGACCTGATGGCGTTAACCGAGGAGATCCCTGACAACGAAGATCTGCTGGATAACGACGAGAACTCGCCGGTGATCCGCCTGATCAACGCCATTATGGGTGAAGCGGTGAAAGAGGGGGCCTCCGATATTCACATCGAGACCTTCGAGCGCATCCTGAGCATTCGTTTTCGCGTTGACGGCGTGCTGCGTCCGGTGCTGCAGCCGGCGCGCAAGCTCGCGCCGCTGCTGGTGTCGCGTATCAAAGTGATGTCCAAACTGGACATCGCCGAAAAACGTCTCCCCCAGGACGGTCGTATCTCGCTGCGCATTGGTCGTAAGGCCATTGACGTGCGTGTCTCCACTATCCCTTCTCAGTACGGCGAACGCGTGGTGATGCGTCTGCTGGACAAAAGCAACCTTAAGCCGGACATCAACAAGCTCGGTCTGATTGACGAAGAGCTGGTGAAGTTAAAGGGACTGATTGAACGTCCGCACGGCATCATCCTGGTGACCGGCCCGACAGGTTCGGGGAAAAGTACCACTCTGTACGCGCTGCTTTCGGCGCTTAACGGCCATGAACGCAACATTCTGACCGTGGAAGATCCGATCGAGTATGAACTTGAAGGGGTCGGGCAGACCCAGGTCAACCCGCGCGTGGACATGACCTTTGCGCGCGGACTGCGCGCCATTCTGCGCCAGGACCCGGACGTGGTGATGATCGGGGAAATTCGTGACGGTGAAACCGCGCAAATCGCGGTACAGGCCTCGCTCACCGGTCACCTGGTGATGTCCACGCTGCACACCAACAGTGCCGCGGGCGCCATTACCCGTCTGCGTGATATGGGGCTGGAGTCTTTTTTAATTGGTTCGTCGCTGCTTGGCGTCATTGCCCAGCGTCTGGTGCGTCGGCTGTGTCCGCACTGTCGCACGACCAGTCCGCTGGATGACAATGAGAAAGCGCTGTTCACCTTTATGGAAACGCCGCCGAAAGCGATTTATCGCGCCGTGGGCTGTGAACAGTGTCGCCAGAGCGGCTACCAGGGACGCGCAGGCATCCATGAATTTCTGGTGGTCGACAGCGCCATGCGGCGTGCGATCCATGAAGACAAAGATGAGATGTCCATCGAAACGCAGCTTTTCAAAGAGGCCTACAGCCTGCGTGAAAACGGTCTGCTGAAGGTGATCTCCGGCGTGACCTCGCTGGAAGAGGTGATGCGTGTCACCGCCGAGCGTGGGGGGGATGCGTAATGGCCTGGTATGCGTGGTCCGCGACGGACGCTTCGGGGAAAACCCAGCGCGGCACCCTTCAGGCCGAAGGGCCAAAGCAGGTGCGCCAGATGCTGCGCGAACAGAAGCTGATGCCCGTGAGCATTGCGCCGGCCAGCGATCCGGCAGCGGGAAAAAACGCCCGTAAAGGGGCAAAACTGTCGATTCCGGTGCTGTCGATGTTTACCCGACAGCTCGCGACGCTGGTCAATGCCGCACTGCCGCTGGAGAGTGCGCTGAAGGCGATTGCGAAGCAGACGGAGGATAAAACCCTGGCGGCGATGGTGACCGAGATCCGCGACAAGATTGTGGAAGGTCACACGCTGTTCGACGCTTTCAGCCAGTTTCCGCGCAGCTTCGATAAGCTCTACTGCACCCTGGTGATGGCCGGTGAAAAGACCGGTCATCTCGGTGGCGTGCTGGAAAAGCTCGCCGAGTACAACGAGCAGCGCCAGAAAATGAAAAGCAAGCTCACCCAGGCGATGGTCTACCCCATCACCCTGACGGTGGTGGCGATTGCGGTGATCTCCATTCTGCTGGTCGCCGTGGTGCCGCAGGTCATAGACCAGTTCACCCACATGAAACAAGAGCTGCCGATGACCACCCGCACGCTGATTGCGGTGAGCGACTTTCTACAGGCCTGGGGCATCGTTATCGCCGGCGGCCTGTTCGGGGCGTCGACGAGCTTTAAATTTTGGATAAAAGTAGAAAAGAACCGGTTTGTTTATCATCGGTGGCTGTTGCTAAAGTCACCGCTGAAAAAACTGGTCTGCGCCATCAATAGCGCGCGCTACATCCGTACGCTGAGTATTTTGCAGGCCAGCAGCGTTCCGCTTCTGGAGGGGATGTACATCGCGATGGACGGGATTGAAAACCTCTATGCCCGGCAGGTGCTTGAGCAGGCGGCGGGCACCGTGCGCCAGGGGGCATCCCTCTACAACGCGCTGGAACAGGCGAGAATTTTTCCACCCACCATGCTCTACATGGTGGCCTCCGGGGAGGAGAGCGGCGAGCTGGGCTCGTTGATGGATCGTGCGGCGGAAAACCAGGAATCTGCATTACAGCATCGAATTACGTTAACGCTGTCGGTATTTGAACCGGCACTGGTAGTAACTATGGCGACCGTTGTTTTATTTATCGTTCTTTCAATATTACAACCGCTTCTTCAACTTAATAATATGGTGGGTTAATCATGTCTTTGAAAAAAAATAGCCTGAAGCGTCAGGCGGGGTTCACGCTGCTCGAATTAATGGTGGTTATCGTTATTCTCGGTGTGCTGGCCAGTATGGTCGTGCCTAATTTAATGGGCAATAAAGAAAAAGCCGATATTCAGAAAGCGACCAGCGATATTGTGGCGCTGGAAGGTTCGCTGGATATGTACAAACTCGACAACCATCGCTATCCGACCACCGAGCAGGGGCTGCAGGCGCTGGTGACCAAGCCTGAGATTGCGCCCATTCCGAAAGGCTACCGTGACGATGGCTATATTCGCCGCCTGCCGCAGGACCCGTGGGGCAATGACTATATTCTGGTTAGCCCGGGTGAGCATGGCGCTGTCGATATTTTCTCAGCCGGTCCGGATGCAGAAGCTAATACTGCCGACGATATCAGCAACTGGTCTTTTGATAAAAAAGATAAGTAATGAATAAGCAACGTGGATTTACCCTGCTGGAAATTATCGTGGCGCTGGTGATATTCGCCCTGAGCGCCATGATGGTGGTCACCACCATTCCATCACGCAGCGGCGCAGATACATTTGGTCAGCAGCTAAAATCCCTCGTTGAATATGGTTCTGACCGTGCGGTAATGGACGGAAATATTGTCGGGCTGGTGATGACCTCGTCAGAATTTGAACTGGTGACGCAGGTTGTAAATAACGGCGAGCGCCACTGGGCACCGTTAAAATCGGGGCGGATCGCCACCCGCGGCGAGTTTCCTGAGGAGATGCATGTCTCCCTCTCATCGCGAACGCTGGCGGCCACGCTGGACGATGAACCGCAAATCATTTTTTTGCCGGACGGCGAGCTTAGCCGCTTCACGCTCAGCCTCGAAAGCCTGGATAAAAAGCAGCGCTTTCACGTGACGTCACAGGGCTCTGTTCCCGTGGTGGTGGAAAACGATGACTAAACGCAAAACCAAAGAGCAGGGGATGACCCTGCTGGAAGTGATGGTGGCGCTGGTGATTTTCTCCACCGCGGCGCTGGCGCTGATGAACTCCGTCACCCTGAACGTGCGCTTTACCCACAGCCTGTCGGAAACGCTGCAGGCCGGCTGGGTGGCGGAAAATCAGCTGGCGCAAGCGCAGCTGGCTCAGACCGATTTCCCGGACGCCGAGCAGGTGGGCACCGAAACCATGGGCGGACAAACCTGGACCTGGCATATCCAGCGGGTGAAAACCGCCGAAAATACCTTTGCCGATGAGGTACGGGTTTACAGCGAAGCAAGCGATGCGCAACCGGTGTTGGCGCTTCAGCTCGCCGAACCGGAGGTGGATCGTGAGTAAGGTGCAGCGTCAGCAGGGCTTTACCCTGCTGGAAATTATGATTGCGCTGGCCATCTTCGCGGTGATCAGCATTCTCGCCTGGCAAACTCTCGACGGCGCGATGCGCACCTCGACGGCCAGCGACGAAGCGGCGACAAAAGTGACGGCGCTTCAGCGCACGTACAACCTCCTCTCGCGTGACTTTTATCAGCAACAGGCGCGCGCGCCGCGCAACAGCGGCGAGGTGTTCGTCCAGCAGCAGAATGGTGTGGAAATGACAACCCTGAACGGCATCAGCGGCCAGGTGCAGCTGGAGCGGGTGCGCTGGACGTTAAAGGACAAGCGCCTGTGGCGCAACGTCTGGGCTGCTATCGACGGTCCCGCCAGCGCGCAGCCGGAAGAAGTGCCGATTTTGAGCGATGTGAAAGAGATGAAATGGCGCTTCTGGCACGAAGGCTGGCAGGAAAAATGGACCGACATCGCCCATCAGCCTGATGGCGTTGAGCTGAATCTGACCATGGAAAACGGCGAAACCTGGCGCTGGGTTTTTATCACTCCCGGCGATATGCCTGAGATCCAGACCGCGCCAAAAGAGACGAATGCGGACCCGGCGCAGCCGGCAGCGGAGAATGCGGCCCAGCCCGTAACAACCCCGCAGCCCGATACGACAGCAGAGCCAGGAGTGAGTTCATGAGCGGCAAAACAGCGCGAAAAGAGCGTGGCGTGGCGCTACTGGTGGTGCTGATCCTGCTGGTGATGATGTCCGCCCTGGCGGCGAAGATCAGTCAGCAGTTCTGCCGCCACCTGCAAAAAACGCATTATCAGGTCAGCCAGCAGACGCTGCGCTGGGCCATTGCCCGTCAACAGAAGGTACTGGAAAACGTATTGCAGAAAGCGGCCAGTTCAGAAGGGGCGGGCCTGTCGCCGCAAGGTGACTGGGCGCAGCCGCTGGAAACCCACGGGGATAATTACACCGTGGTGAGTCAGGTGGAGGATGCCCGGACCTGCTTTAACGTCAATAGTCTGCTGGCCGGTGACGCGGCGCCAGCGGCCCCGGCCGACCCAACTGCGCTGCCGGAAAAACCGGTCAAAGAGCAGATTATCGAACAACTGCTGGCTGAAAGTGGCGTCGGTACGCTGGCGGCAGAAGAGATTTACCAGCAGCTGGTGGATTATCTCGACGCCGACGACGTGACGGCGAAGCAGGGCCAGGAGGCTGATGGCTGGGCGAGCGTGACGCCCGCCCGCGGTCCGGCGAATCAAATGATGCGAACCATCAACGAAATCAGACTGCTGCCCGCCTTTCCGCAGGCAGCGTGGCCGAAGGTCGGCAAGCTGCTGTGCGCCTTGCCGGATACGGATGGCACCATAAATGTGAATACCTTAACACGCGAACAGGCGCCGCTGCTGGCGGCGGTTTTTACCGGCGTGTTAAACACGGACGACGCTTCCCGCCTGATCGATTCACGCCCGGAGGAGGGGTGGGCATCGCTGGAGGCATTCAGCAAAGTGCTGGAGAGCAACTATCCGCAGACCAAAGATATCCTGGCGCAGATCCAGGACAGGGTTGCGGTCAACAGTCGCTATTTTCGGGTGGATACCACCGGCAATACCGATGATTTAACGCTGCGCGTCGTCAGCCAGCTTCACGTTGACAGTGAGGCTGGCAAGGTCGTGACCTGGCAACGCCGCTACCGAATGGTTGAATAAGATAAGTAGAAGAAAATGAAAAAGGTGCTTTTTATTCGTCCTGACACCCGTGAGGACGGCAAAATCTGGTGGTGTGAATCCGGTAACGATCGGGTGGAATTTCTGACGGGCTGGAGCGCACTGAGCGAACTTTCCTGCCATCCGCTTTCTCAGCAGGTGTGCCTGCTGCTGCCGGCGAGCGAGACGATCTTTCGTCATTTTACCCTGCCGAAAAAAGGACTTTCCGCCCAGACGGCGCAGTTCTCGTGGATGGCGGAAGAGACGCTGCTCGGCGAGGTGGAGACGCTGCACTGGACGGTGCTGAACAAAAAGGGGCCGGAGGTGGATGCCGTGGCCATCGACGCTGAACGTCTGCGCCACTGGCTTGAGCTGTTCGCTCATGCGGGGCTTGCGGTGGTCCAGGCGCTGCCGGATGCCTGGCTGCTGCCGGTGAGCGAAGGGGGCACTACGCTGGTGAGCCTGGAGGAGAGCTACTGGCTGCGTTTTTCCCCCGGCAGCGCTGGCGAAGTCGATACGGTTCTGCTGCCGCTGCTGTTGAGTAAATGCCCGGCGGGTGAGGTGTGCTGCTACGGCGATGTGCCGCAGGAGGTACAGGCGGATGAACGGCTGGCGTGGCAGCATCCGCTGGTGCTGATCCAGCCCCAGTGGCAGGGCTGTCGTATCAACATGCTGCACGGGGAGTTTTCCGGACGCAGCGCCAGCGGTCCGCGTTTTCGCCACGCGAAAACGGCCCTCGCGGCGGCGGCGCTGCTTTGCTTTGGCCTGCTGATCGGCCCCCGCGTTGGTATGGCGTGGATGCTCACTCATCAGCAAAACGAGATCCACTGGGAGATGACCACCGTAGCGCAGCACTATTTCCCGACCCTGCGCCAGACCAGCAACCTGAAGTACTACGTCGGGCAAAATATTAGCAAGGCGAAGAAAGGGGTCTTCCTGCAGCTCGAAGCGCTGAATCAAATCAGGCAGTCATTGCCGTCTCTGGAGATCAACAGCGTGGAATATGACGAAACGCAAAATCAGCTGACGTTGAATGTGAAATCCATGGATAAACAGACCCTGCAGGATTTTATTGCCCACAGCGCCGAAACTTTTGAATTTACGATGCAGCCGATTTCCGGCGAGGTGCCTTATACCGCCATTATTACCGGGAGCTATAAATGAAAACGCAAATAGCCCAGTTAAAAAACCGCTGGCAAAATTACAGTCCACGCGAGCGTAATTTATTTAAACTCTGCGGCGGGGCACTCTGCTGTGCGATGGTTTATTACGGCGCGATGATGCCGCTCGATACTTTGAACAAAAATAACGAGGCCGTGTTATTTAAGCAAAAGCAGACGCTGAACTGGATGCGCCAGGAAATTGATAAGAACCATCTCCAGTCCAGAATCGTCAATACCCCGAACCCGCGCAGCGTGGTGGAAGAAAGTGCCAAAGTCGTGCACGTCGCGTTGACAGACGTGCGTCAGGAAGAGCAGTCGCTGACCTTTGATGTCGAGCGCGTCAGCGTTTCTGCCCTGCAAAACTGGCTGCGTGAGATGAACGTCTCTTCCGGTATCCATCTGGAGAAACTCGCGTTAACGCCGGTGGATCGTCAGAGTGACGTGAAAGCGCACATTACGCTGAGCTGGGCGAAAAGCGCATGAACCCGCTAATGCTGTTGCAGCAGGCGAATCTGCCGGGTCTGTGCATGATGAGCGGAGCGCTGGGCGCGATCCTCGGCAGTTTCCTCGGCGTAGTGGCGGAGCGTATTCCGCCGCTGGTAATGGAAGAAGAGGGAGCAGGCAATCTGCTCTTTCCCGCCTCTCACTGCCCGGATTGCCACCACGCCCTGAGCGCGTGGGAAAATATTCCCATCATTAGCTGGTGCGCGCTGCGCGGTCACTGCCGCCACTGCCATAGCGCGATTCCGCTGCGGCTGCTGCTGGTGGAAGTATGTAGCGCTGCCTTTTTCGCCGCCAGCGCCGCGCTGGCACCCTCGTTTACGGCGCTGATCGCGCTGTGGTTGATGTGGAGTCTGCTGCTGCCGCTGGTGGTGATCGATGCACGCCATATGCTGCTGCCGGACTGCCTGACCCTGCCGCTGCTGTGGACGGGGCTGATGTTCCATGCCCTGTTCCGTACGCTACCGCTGACCGATGCTATCTACGGCGCGGTGGCGGGATATCTGTCGCTCTGGCTGGTTTACTGGGCATTCCGCCTGCTAACCGGGCGGGAAGGATTAGGCTATGGTGATTTTAAGCTGCTGGCGGCGCTTGGCGCCTGGTGCGGCTGGCAGGCGTTACCCTCTATTGTGCTGATCGCGGCGCTCTGTGGCATTATTATGCATTGCCTGTTAAAGCCCTTTGAGAATAAAAATAACCCTATTTCCTTTGGTCCATATATTGCATTTTCCGGGCTGGTTGTATTTATCGCGCAAATCCCATACCTCATCTTTTAAATAATGCAGTCAAGTTCTTTTTGAAATTATTTCATCGGGGGAATGAAAGGATAAAATAAATTCCCCACTGTATTCTTCTCTACGCAATAAAACATTTTCCGAAGGTTTTATGAGTGGAGGAAGGTACAGCGCAATTATAAACAGGTCTTTCGCGAACCAGAAACGTTCAAGATTAACTTATCAGTAAATAACATTCGTCCATGTTTAATGGAAAAGCATGGGTATTTAATTTCACAAATCGTATTATCAGGATCAAATAATGAAATTTCTGAAGCCTAAATATCTGGCACTCTTCGTTGCAGCGGCTGCAAGCCCGGTGTTCGCAGCCGTGCCGGGTAAAGCAACTATCGCCAGCGGTAATGATAAATTTGCCATTGTCGAAGTTGATCAGTCTGCTTCTGCTTACAACAGCCTCGTCAAAGTCCATGATGGCGCTGATGTTAAAGTGCAGTGGGATGTCTGGAGCGGCGCGGCGCCGACTTCTGCGAAAGTGCTGCTCGACGGCAAAACCGTCTGGACCGGTGCAGGCAGCATGTCCGGCACGGCAACATTTAAAGTGACCAAAGGCGGTCGCTATCAGGAAACGGTTGAACTCTGCAACGCCAGCGGGTGCAGCACCAGCGCCAGCAAACTGATTATCGTCGCGGATACCGACGGTAGCCATCTGCTGCCGCTCAACACCACCATGCAGGAAAATAATAAAACCCTCTCTAAGCACACCGATAAAGTGGTCGGTGCCTATTTCCCTGAATGGGGCGTTTATGACCGTAATTTCCCGGTGGATAAAATCCCGGCGGCTAACCTTAACCACATTCTGTATGGCTTCATTCCAATCTGCGGCGGCGATGGCATCAACGACAGCCTGAAAACTATCGAAGGCGGTAACAGCTTCGAAGCGCTTAAGCGCGCCTGTGCGGGCCGTCAGGACTTCCAGGTGGCGATTCACGACCCGTGGGCCGCACTGCAGAAACCTCAGGCTGGAGTCAGCAGCTGGGACGACCCCTACAAAGGTAACTTCGGCCAGCTGATGGCAATGAAGAAAGCCAACCCTGGCCTGAAAGTTCTGCCGTCTATCGGCGGTTGGACCCTCTCCGATCCGTTCTTCAAAATGCATGACAAAGCGATCCGCGATCGCTTCGTGGCGTCCGTTAAAGATTTCCTGAAAACCTGGAAATTCTTCGACGGTGTGGATATCGACTGGGAATTCCCGGGCGGCGGCGGTCAGAACGAAACGCTGGGCAACCCACAACAGGATAAAGAGACTTATACCGCACTGATGCGCGAACTGCGCGCCATGATGAATGAACTGTCAGCCGAAACCGGCCGTACTTTTGAACTGACCTCAGCAATCGGTTCAGGTAGCGACAAAATTGAAGACGTTGATTACACCACTGCCCAGCAGTACATGGATCACATCTTCCTGATGAGCTACGACTTCTACGGCGGCTGGAGCAACACCGATCTGGGTCACCAGGCGGCACTGCGAGCGCCGGCGAACAAACCGGATACCAATTACACCACCGAAAACGGCGTGAATGCGCTGCTGGCGCAGGGTGTACAGCCCGGCAAAATTGTCGTGGGGACGGCCATGTATGGTCGCGGCTGGACCGGCGTTCACGGTTACAGCAATAACAACCCGTTCACCGGCACGGCAACGGGCATGGTGAAAGGGACCTGGGAACCGGGCGTGGTTGACTATCGTCAGATCGTTAACGAGTACAAAGGCAAACCGGGCTGGGAATACAACTATGATGCAACCGCTGAAGCGCCGTATCTGTTTAACAAAACCACCGGCGATCTGATCACCTATGAGGATGCGCGTTCCGCAACGGCGAAAGGTCAGTATGTGCTGGCGAAAAACCTGGGCGGTCTGTTCTCATGGTCTATCGACTCCGATACCGGAGACATTCTGAACGCGATGAATGAAAGCCTGACAGGCGGCGCTGCGCCGGTTGATCCGGTAGTGACCAACCATGCGCCGGTGGCGACTTCCGCTGACCAGAGCGTAACCGGTCCGGCGACGGTGACCCTGGATGGCTCGGCTTCCACCGATCCGGATGGGGATGCCATCACCTACAAGTGGACGCAGATCTCTGGCCCGTCGGTGACCATCACCAACAGCACCAAAGCGAAAGCGACCTTCAACGTTGCCGCTGTCACCAGTAACCAGACTCTGGCGTTCCGCCTGACGGTCACTGACGCAAAAGGGTTGAGCAGCACCGCTGACGTCCAGGTCGTGAACAAAGCGCCGAAAGCAAACCAGGCGCCGGTCGTGAACCAGATGGAAGCCGTGACGCTGGAAGCGGGCCAGAGCTACTCTCTGCACGCTCAGGCTAACGATCCTGATGGCGACGCGCTGACCTACTCCTGGAGCGTTCCTGCGAATATGCAGGCGACAGGCGCAGACACCGCGAACCTGAACATCACCGCGCCGGACGTGGACACGGAATCTACGTACACGCTGACCGTGGTGGTAAGCGATGGCAAGTCCAGCGTACAGACTAACGTACAGGTAACGGTAACGCCTAAAGTGGCTGAAACACCGTCTGACGAAGGCAATACCCCTTCCGATGAAGGCAACACGCCGTCTGACGAAGGTAACACCCCTGCCGATGAAGGCAACACGCCGTCTGACGAAGGTAACACCCCATCCGATGAAGGCAATACGCCGTCTGACGAAGGTTCTGCCACCAATAGCTGCGATAACCCTGTTGATGCCAATGCCAGTAAGTATGCTGCCTGGAGCGCAAGCAAGGTTTACAACGCCGGGAATACCGTCAGCTTCGACAACCTGGTCTGGAAAGCAAAATACTGGACTCAGGGCAACCAGCCGGGCTTCGGCGTGGATGCATGGGAGTTGGTCAGTCAGGTGAAATTCAACTGGCGCTCCGACGTGGTCTATAACGGCGGCGACACCACTACCTACAATGGTTACACCTACACCGCGAAATGGTGGACGAAGGGTGATAAACCAGATAGCAGCGATGTATGGGTGAAAAAAGGCCCTGCGACTGACTGCCAGTAAGTCACTGCCATAACGATGCGGGTAAGGAACTTGCCCGCCATCACGGTCCACGTCCCGCGACGGACGTGGACCGTAAATCAGGAAACAGAGCAATAAGCGCGTAAGGAGACAATGAAAAAGAGCCGGACTGAAAATGAAAACGTTATTTTTATTGTTGCTGATAATAAGCCATAGCGTCTTTGCCAACTGCTGGGATAAAGCCGCCAGTTATTATCATGTGGATCCTTATCTGTTGTATGCCATTGCTAATGTTGAATCGGGAATGAATCCCAACGCGATTGGACAGAATAATGATGGCACGCGTGATGTCGGCCTGATGCAGATTAACAGTTCACATTTTTCCGAGCTGGAGCGAAAAGGCATTAATGAGTACCGGTTAATTACCGAGCCCTGCACCTCGATTATGGTTGGCGCATCGATATTATCCGGAATGATTAAAGTTTATGGCTATAACTGGGAGGCGGTCGGCGCCTATAACGCGGGTCTGAAAAAAGAGAATTACTCGCAGCGCATGGTCTATGCCCGTAAGGTCTGGAGTAAATATCAGAAGTTAAAACGTAGCACCCGTAACCGTTATTATTATTGATTTTTGTTTTTTGAAGAGTACCTACTAGTGTTCTTCATAAAACGAAAACTGCTCCCTGGTTTATTTATTAAATGATTAATAAATAAACCGCGAAACAAATTAACTTTTATAGACCCTTAATATATTTAAGAGGACCATTGACATGAACAAAAGAACATTACTCAGTGTTCTTATTGCGGGCGCATGTGTTGCACCGTTTATGGCTCAGGCAACCCAGCTGCAGGCCAGCAGCGAACCTTACACCGTTAAGGCCAGCGATCTGCAGAAGAAAGAGCAGGAGTTGACCAACTTCCCGCTGATGGCTTCAGTGAAGTCAACCATTCGCACGCTGGACAACAGCCTGGTGGAACAAATTGAGCCGGGTAAATCGACAAACCCGGAAAACGTCAAGCGCGTGGAAGGGATTATCAAGGCCAGCGACTGGGAATACCTCTTCCCACTGCGTGCGCCAGAATATACCTACAGCAACTTCCTGAAAGCGGTCGGTAAATTCCCGGCGCTGTGCCAGACCTATACCGATGGTCGTAACAGCGATGCCATCTGCCGTAAGTCTCTGGCAACCATGTTCGCGCACTTCGCGCAGGAAACCGGCGGCCACGAGTCCTGGCGTCCGGAAGCCGAGTGGCGTCAGGCGCTGGTTTACGTGCGTGAGATGGGCTGGAGCGAAGGTCAGAAGGGTGGCTATAACGGCGAATGTAACCCGGATGTCTGGCAGGGGCAGACCTGGCCGTGCGGTAAAGACAAAGATGGTGATTTCGTTAGCTACTTTGGTCGCGGTGCGAAACAGCTCTCCTATAACTACAA
Source organism: Enterobacter sp. 61D5 (assembly GCF_034107965.1). Classification (NCBI taxonomy): domain Bacteria; kingdom Pseudomonadati; phylum Pseudomonadota; class Gammaproteobacteria; order Enterobacterales; family Enterobacteriaceae; genus Enterobacter; species Enterobacter sp. 61D5. The sequence goes on along the minus strand of NZ_JAWNFK010000014.1, from coordinate 21,902 downwards.
CTACGGCCCGTTCTCTGAAGCGATGTACGGCGACGTCCGCGTATTGCTGGACAAACCTGAGCTGGTGGCGGACACCTGGCTGAACCTTGCTTCCGCGATCTTCTTCTTCGCCTACCCGCAGCCGCCAAAACCGAGCATGCTGCAGGTTATCGATGGCACCTGGCAGCCGAACGATCACGATAAGGCGAATGGTCTGGTACCGGGCTTCGGCGTGACCACGCAGATCATCAACGGCGGCGTGGAGTGTGGTGGCCCGACTGAGATCGCCCAGTCTCAAAACCGTATCAAATACTACAAAGAGTTTGCCAACTACCTGAAAGTGCCTGTTCCGTCTAACGAAGTGCTGGGCTGCGCCAACATGAAGCAGTTCGACGAAGGCGGTGCCGGCGCGCTGAAGATCTACTGGGAACAGGACTGGGGATGGAGCGCGGATACCCCGTCAGGCCAGACCTACTCTTGCCAGCTGGTGGGTTACCAGACGCCATTCAGCGCCTTTAAAGAAGGTGACTACACCAAATGCGTGAAGCATTACTTCAACGTCAACGTGGTGGGTGAAGACGGGACTTCCGACGGCGGTAGCGTCACGCCAGCTCCGATGCCGACCCCTGTCGACCCAACGGACGAAGGCAATACCACGCCGGTGCCAGATGATAACACCCCGGCTCCGGATGATAATACGCCAGCGCCGGTAAACCATGCGCCGGTAGCAAAAATCGCCGGTCCTGTGGGGGCGGTTGAAGCGGGGAAATCTGTTTCTCTGAACGCGTCTGGCTCGACTGACGAAGACGGTAACCACCTGACTTATACCTGGACGGCTCCGAACGGCCAGACCGTAAGCGGCGATGATAAAGCGATTATTACGTTCAATGCACCGGAAGTGGCGGCGGCGACGCAGTACCCGATCAACCTTACCGTCAGCGACGGCGAGCTGAGCAGCACCACAACCTATACGCTGAACGTCCAGGCTAAGCAGACCAACGGCGGCCAGACCGGGACTTACCCGACCTGGACTTCCAAAACCAAATGGAAAGCAGGCGATATCGTTAACAACCGCGGCCAGCTGTTCCAGTGCAAACCTTATCCGTACAGCGGCTGGTGCAATAACGCGCCATCCTACTACGAGCCAGGTAAAGGGATTGCATGGCAGGACGCGTGGACTGCGCTGTAATCAGCAAAACAGTAAAATGACAAACGGCAACCTTCGGGTTGCCGTTTTTTTTCTCATCGTAAAAATGCAGGACCCGATCTACCGATGAAGCTTCCCGTGATCCCGCAGCCACGCCGCCGTACGCGTAATCCCTTCGTCCAGCGTCGCGATCGGTTTGTACCCAAGCTCGTTCTCCGCACGCGAAATATCCAGCGTGAAATCAAAGTTAAGCTTCGATACGCCGTAATGCGTCAGCGCAGGCTCTTTGGCCGATTTACTGCCAAAACGCTCCATGCTGCGGGCAATCATATCCAGCATTGGGTAAGGGACTGAACGGATGCGGCAGTCGATCTGCAGCTCGTCAATTAAGCGCTGCACAATGCTGCGCAGCGTGCAGGGTTCGCCGTTCGTGATGTTGTAGGCGCGACCGGAGATGAGCTTATCGCAGTCCGGCTGGCTTGCCAGCCACATGGCGTGAACGGCGTTTTCGTAATAGGTCATATCCACCATCGCATCGCCGCCGCGCGGCAGCAGCACGCTGCCGTAGTGGTGCATCATCTGTGCCAGGCGCGGAATAAACACTTTGTCGTGCGGCCCGAACAGGCTCTGCGGACGTAAGACCGTAAAACGAGTGTGCGGGTTTGACTGCGCCAGCAGATCAATGACCTCTTCGCTGGCCGCCTTGCTGCGGGCAAACTCGCAGGCAAAGCGAGCCGGGCGGAAATCTTCCTGCACGTCACGATGGTGGTGATAGTCGAAATAGAGCGACGGTGACGAGATATGAATAAAGTTGCGCACGCCCCAGGCAACGGCCCATTCGCCCAGACGGCGGGTTGCCCGCACGTTGGCGAGATCGAAGGCTTCCTGGGTACCCCATGGGGAGGTAAAACTGGAGCAGTGCCACAGCGTGTCGATACCGGCGAGCATCACTTTCGCCTGCGAGGAGACCAGCTCCGTCAGGTCAGCATGGACGAACTCCGCGCCCATTTTTTGCAGCAGTTTTCCCATCGCTTCGTTGCGACCGGTAGCCCTGACGCTGATGCCCTTGTTGCGCAGAAATTCGACCGCATTTCGGCCTAAGCCGCTGGTCGCCCCGGTAACCAGTACCTTCATATCAATCCACTGTGTTGAAAAGAATTTCGTGCGCATTCTTTCGTGAATTACGGCGCTATGCAATGGGAAAGGTGAAAGAAAGAGAGTTTTATTTAGATCTTTTCCGTCTTTTGTTCTGCCCGTTGCGCAATGCGTTTCGCCATTCCCCGGAAGATAAACAGGTGGGCAGGGATCATCAACAGCCAGTAGAACAGACCCGGCATTCCGTGCGGATGCCACCAGGCGCGGACGTCCAGTTCGCGATGGTCGCCTTTGTCTTTGAGGGTAAAGCAGAGTCGGCCCAGCCCCGGGGCTTTCATGCCGAACAGCATCGCCAGCTGTTTTTCCGGCTCGACGATGATGACCTTCCAGCTGTCGACCGCATCGCCCACCTCAAGATACGGACGTGCCGGGCGGCCTTTTGCCAGCCTGTGCCCCACCAGCAGATCCATTGCTCCGCGCGTTTGCCAGAGGATATTGCCGAAGAAATAACCATCTTTGCCGCCAATCTGGTTCACCACCTCCCACAGCGCGGCCAGGCTGGCGTGGGTTTTCACCGTGCAGCCCGCCTGTTTCGGGTAATAGCCGTACTCCGGGCGCCAGCGGGCAAACGCCTGGGCGTCGTAACCCCAGTCGCTGGAGTTCACCAGCTGCTCTTCTTCTTTCAGCGTATTGCGTACGGCATCGTCAAAGCGGATCAGGTCCTGGGGAATGAGTGCCCGCAGTTCGCGATCGTCCGCCAGTAAATCGTGTTTGAGCCCCTGGATCAGCGCTTTGGCGGTCGTCGGCGGCACCGAGGTGATCACATTCAAAAACCACACCGAAATCCAGCGGGTCGGAAAGGGGATGGGGATCAGCCAGCGGCGGCGGCCGCTGACGCGCATGAAATGTTCGAACTGCTCCTGATAGCTCAGCACTTCAGGACCTGCCGCCTCGAGCACGCGGTGTTGCTCCGCCGGGTGATCCAGCAGGGCCACCAGATAATGCAGTAAATTCTCAAGCGCAATCGGCGTGGTGCGCGAGCGCACCCAGCGCGGCGGCGTGAGTACCGGCAGGTTGTAAACCATATCGCGCATCACTTCGAAGGCGGCGGAGCCTGCGCCAACGATGATCCCGGCGCGCAGTTCGGTGACGGGGATATTCGCCCCGCGCAGGGTTTCAGCCGTCAGCTGGCGGGCGCGCAGGTGATCGGACTGCTCGTGTTCTGGCGCCTGGAGCGAGCTTAAAAAAATGACCTGCTTCACCGGGGTTTGCAGCAGGGCATCGCGGACGTTCATCGCCACCTGACGCTCGTGGGCGATAAAATCCCCGCCTTCGCCCATGCTGTGCACCAGATAGTAAAGCGTGTCGACCCCTTCCAGCAGGGCGGGAAGTTCCTTCGGCCAGTTGAGGTCAACGCTGTGGCAGGTAACGCCAGGCAAACTGAGTTTTTGCAGGCGTTCGGTGTTGCGTGCCGCTGCCAGCACCTGGTGTCCCTGCTGGCTTAACGCCGCGGTGAGATGCTGACCGATGTACCCGCTGGCGCCGAGCACCAGAATTCGTTGCGGCACGTGATGCTCCTTATCGCTGTAAAAACGCCTGCCAGTGTTTCACCACGTCCGCCAGCTGTTCGCGGCTCACGTCGAGATGCATGACCAGACGCACGACGGGTGAGGCGTTGATCAGCACGCCACGTGATTTCATAAATTCACCCAGCGCGGCGTGGTCATCTCCCACGCGAACAAACAGCATGTTGGTGTCGTGGCGCATCACGTCGGCGCCAATCTCGCGCAGCTGAGCCGCCATCCACGCGGCGTTGTCGTGATCGTCCTTCAGACGCGCCACGTTGTTTTTCAGGGCATACAGCCCGGCAGCCGCCAGAATACCCGCCTGACGCATGCCGCCGCCGGTCATTTTGCGCCAGCGGTTGGCGCGCTTGATGTAGTCCGCGCTGCCCACCAGCAGAGAGCCCACCGGCGTGCCCAGCCCTTTAGAGAGGCAGATGGTGAACGAGTCGCAGTATTGCGCAATTTCTTTCAGCTCGCAGCCATACTCCACGACGGCGTTAAAGATGCGCGCGCCGTCAACGTGCAGGCCGAGCCTGCGCTCGCGGGTGAATTCCCACGCTGCTTTCAGGTATTCGCGCGGCAGCACTTTGCCGTTGTGGGTGTTTTCGAGGCTGAGCAGCCGGGTGCGGGCGAAGTGAATATCGTCGGCTTTGATTTTCGCCGCGACTTTATCGAGCGGCAGGGAACCGTCCGGCGCGGCGTCAATCGGCTGGGGCTGAATGCTGCCGAGCACGGCGGCACCGCCTGCTTCATACAGATAGTTATGCGCGCCCTGGCCGACGATATACTCTTCACCGCGCTCGCAGTGGCTGAGCAGCGCGACCAGGTTAGCCTGCGTGCCGGTCGGCAGGAACAGCGCGGCCTCCTTGCCGCTCAGTTCAGCCACGTAGCGCTGCAGTTCGTTGACCGTCGGGTCATCGCCGTAAACGTCATCCCCGACCGGGGCGGCCATCATCTCTTCGAGCATGGCGCGGCTCGGGCGGGTTACGGTATCACTGCGTAAATCAATCATTTCACATCCCTTTATTTTAAGAGGTCGTGCGAAATGTTTTACCTGAGCCAGTTGGTTTTTGCCAGTTCGATCACCTCGTCACCGCGACCGCTGATGATGGCGCGCAGCATATACAGGCTAAAGCCTTTGGCCTGTTCAAGCTTGATCTGCGGCGGGATCGCCAGCTCTTCTTTGGCGACGACGACATCCACCAGCACCGGACCGTCGATGGAAAACGCACGCTGCAGGGCTTCGTCCACCTCTGAGGCTTTCTCCACGCGAATACCGGTGATGCCGCAGGCCTCGGCGATACGCGCGAAGTTGGTGTCGTGCAGCTCGGTGCCGTCCGTCAGGTAGCCTCCGGCCTTCATCTCCATCGCCACGAAGCCCAGCACGCTGTTGTTAAAGACCACGATTTTCAGCGGGAGCTTCATCTGCACCACCGACAGGAAATCCCCCATCAGCATGCTGAACCCGCCGTCGCCGCACATCGCCACCACCTGACGCTCCGGGGCCGTCGCTTTTGCGCCCAGCGCCTGCGGCATGGCGTTGGCCATCGAGCCGTGGTTAAACGAGCCGAGCAGGCGGCGTTTGCCATTCATCTTCAGATAGCGTGCCGCCCAGACGGTTGGCGTGCCCACGTCGCAGGTAAAGATGGCATCGTCGTCAGCGAAATGGCTGATCTGCTGTGCCAGATACTGCGGGTGAATGGCTTTGTCGCTCGGTTTGGCGAGGTCGTCCAGCCCCTTGCGGGCGTCGCGATAGTCGCTCAGTGCTTTATCAAGGAACTTGCGGTCCGTTTTTTCTTCCAGCAGGGGCAACAGGGCGGCAAGGGTGGATTTGATGTCGCCCACCAGCGCCATATCGACCTTGCTGTGCGCGCCGATGCTGGCCGGATTGATATCAATCTGAATGATTTTCGCATCCGTCGGGTAGAACGCGCGATACGGGAACTGGGTGCCGAGCAGGATCAGCGTGTCGGCGTTCATCATGGTGTGGAAGCCGCTGGAGAAACCGATCAGACCGGTCATCCCCACATCAAAGGGGTTGTCGTACTCGACGTGCTCTTTGCCGCGCAGGGCGTGGACAATCGGCGCTTTCAGCTTCCCGGCAAATTCAAGCAGCTCCTTGTGCGCGCCCGCGCAGCCGCTGCCGCACATCAGGGCGATATTGCTGGAGTAACGCAGCAGCTGCGCCAGCTTTTTCAGTTCTTCTTCCGCAGGCGTTACCACGGGCTGCGGGGCGTGATACCAGTGGGTGCTGGCCCCTTCCGGCGCGGCCTTGAGGGCCACGTCTCCCGGGATAACGACCACAGAAACGCCGCGGTTCAGCACGGCCTTGCGCATGGCGATCGCCAGCACCTGCGGGATCTGCTCCGGGGATGAAACCAGCTCGCAATAGTGGCTGCATTCACGGAACAGCTCCTGCGGATGCGTCTCCTGAAAATAGCCGCTGCCGATTTCGGAAGAGGGGATGTGGGCGGCAATCGCCAGCACCGGCACGTGATTGCGGTGACAGTCGAACAGCCCGTTGATCAGATGTAGGTTGCCGGGACCGCACGAGCCCGCACACACGGCCAGTTCCCCCGTAAGCTGTGCTTCAGCGCCTGCGGCGAAGGCGGCAACCTCTTCATGGCGGGTAGGCATCCATTCGATAGTCTTCATCTTGTTGAGGCTGTCGCTAAGTCCGTTCAGGGAATCGCCGGTTACGCCCCAGATACGTTTCACGCCAGCCTGTTCGAGCGTTTTCGCTATATATGCAGCCACGGTTTGTTTCATGGTTGTCCGTCTCCTTTTTGTGATATCGCTTACAAGCTTAGAAGAAAGTCTCCGTATTGCCCGTCGCATCCCCCCAATTAAAAGGTGCTTTTCATGCGCAATTATTCGGCATAATCTGGTGTTACCTCAGTAAAAACAGGAATTATTTCAAATGGTTAAATCATTGTTAATCGCTGTTAATGAAAAGCTATCGTGCGACGATCTTGGCAAACTCTTGTTACGACTTGCCGTCGGCGGGCTGATGCTTTTTCACGGTTTGCACAAGCTTTTTGGCGGCGTGGGCTTTATCAGCGGCATGCTGGTGGAAAAAGGGCTGCCGGGATTTATCGCCTACGGCGTGTTGGTTGGAGAAGTGGTGGCACCGGTTCTGATTATTGTCGGGCTCTTTACACGTCCGGCCGCGCTGGTGCTGGCCTTTACGATGATTGTGGCGTGGCTGATGGTGGGAATGGGTGAAACGCTCGCCCTCGATAAGGTAGGCGCATGGGCGATTGAAAGCCTGGTGTACTTCTTTATCGGCTCGCTGGCGGTCGCGTTTTTAGGGGCGGGGCGGTTTGCGGTAGGGAAAGGTCCTGCGTGGCGGTGAGGTTGTTGTAGGTCGGGTAAACGCAGTGCCCCCCGACAAAAAGCCCGGTGGCGCTGACGCTTACCGGGCCTACGATCGAACGCTTACCGTTTATGCGAGGACGAGATCGCCCTGTGGGTGGCACGAGCACGCCAGCACGTAACCCTCGGCAATTTCCGCGTCGGACAGCGTCATGGTGCTGGTGACGGTGTACTCCCCGGAAACCACCTTCGTCTTACAGCAGCCGCACACGCCCGCGCGGCAGGCCGCCGCTACCGGCACCTTGTTGCTTTCCAGCGCCTCCAGCAGCGTGGTCCCCACGCGGCCAAAGAAGGTCCGCGCAGGCTGCAGTTTGGTGAAGGTTATGCCGCTGGTTGCCGCTTCCGCCACCGGCGTGAAGAACTGCTCTTTGAAGAAGCGGGTCACGCCAAGCGCTTTCACCTCTTTTTCCACGATGTCCATGTACGGCGCCGGGCCGCAGGTCATCACGGTGCGGTTCGCGATATCCGGCACGCTTTGCAGCAGCTTGCGGCTCAGGCGACCGGGCACAAAGCCGTGGGTCGCGTTGTGCTCCGCCACCAGCGTCACCGGATAATTACGCCACTCCCCGGCAAAAATCACATCTTCCGGGGAGCGGACGCTGAAGATCGCCTGCACGTCGGCCTGCGGGCGGTTCTTCGCCAGCCAGCGGCGCATCGACATAATTGGCGTTACGCCACAGCCCGCCGCCAGCAGCAGGAATTTATCGTCTGCTTTGTCGTCACAGGTGAAATCGCCCTGCGCGTCAGACAGCCAGATATAATCCCCGCGCTTCACGTCCCGCGTCAGCCACTGCGAGCCCGCGCCGTCGTCAATGCGGCGGACGGTGAGCGTAATGTACTCGCTCACGCCCGGCGTTGAGGAGATCGTGTAGGCGCGCAGCGTATCCGCCGAATTGCGAACGCTGACCAGCGCGTACTGGCCTGCACGGTACGGATAGTAGTCATGGCACAGCAGCGACAGCGTCCACACATCCGGCGTCTCCTGATGGATGTGATGAACCTGCATCCGCCACGGACATTGTGAGGTTGGCATGGTCATGAATAACTCCTTACGCGCTCAGCAGCTGTTTCATATCATCTTCAACGTTGGTCACGGAACGCAGGCCGAATTTCTCGTTCAGCACCGCCAGCAGGTCCGGCGTCAGGAAGCCAGGCGCGGTCGGACCGGTCACGATGTTGGTGACGCCGAGAGAGAGCAGGGTCAGCAGGATGACAATCGCTTTCTGCTCGAACCATGACAGCACCAGCGACAGCGGCAGGTCGTTCACGCCGCAGCCCAGTTTCTCCGCCAGGGTGACCGCGAGAATGATGGCCGAGTAAGCATCGTTACACTGGCCCGCATCGATCAGGCGCGGCAGACCTTCGATGTCGCCGAAATCCAGCTTGTTGAAACGGTATTTGCCGCACGCCAGGGTCAGGATCAGGCAGTCTTCCGGCACGCTGGTGGCGAAATCGGTGAAGTAGTTACGCTCGCCGCGCGCGCCGTCGCAGCCGCCGACGAGGAAGATGTGGCGCAGCTTTTCACGGCTGACGAGATCGATCAGCGAATCAGCGGCACCCAGCAGGGTTTCACGACCGAAGCCGACGGTAATAAGGTGCGGGATCTCGCTGTACGGGAAGCCCGCCATCTGCTGCGCCTGGGCGATAACCGGACCGAAATCGTCACCTTCAAGATGGCTCACGCCCGGCCAGCCAACGATGCTGCGGGTCCAGATACGGTCATCGTACGCGCCGACGGTCGGGTCGATGATGCAGTTAGAGGTCATCACGATAGGGCCAGGGAAGCGGGCGAACTCCACCTGCTGGTTTTGCCAGCCGCTGCCGTAGTTACCGATCAGATGCTTAAATTTACGCAGCTCCGGGTAGCCGTGCGCCGGCAGCATTTCGCCGTGGGTATAAACGTTAACGCCGGTGCCTTCGGTTTGCTTCAGCAGGTTGTAGAGATCTTTCAGGTCGTGTCCGGAAATCAGAATGCACTTGCCTTCGGTTGCCTTGACGTTGACCTGCGTCGGCGTCGGGTGGCCGTAGGTGCTGGTTTCACCGGCGTCAAGAATGCTCATCACACGGAAGTTCATCTGGCCGATTTCCATTGAGCATTCCAGCAGGGCATTCATATCGGCAGGCCAGGTACCCAGCCACGCCATGATTTTGTGGTACTGGGCGTAAATCTCATTGTCGTACTGACCCAGAACGTGCGCGTGTTCCATATAGGCCGCAGCGCCTTTCAGGCCGTACAGGCACAGCAGGCGCAGGCCGAGAATGTTCTCGCCAATCGCCGCTTTGTCTTTATTCGGGGTGAACTCTGCCGCCTGACGCTGGAGGTCGCCGAGATCGTCGCTGACCAGCTGCAGTTCAGACATCGGGTTTTCCACGCGAGCGCTGGCGTCCGCCTTCAGGCACTGGGCTTTCAGCGCTTCACGCAGGGCAATCGCTTCGCGGGCGTAGCCGACAATGCGCGGAGAGTCGAAGTTAACGTTGGTCAGCGTGGAGAAGAAGGCACGCGGGGCGAAGCTGTCGACGTAGTGGTCGACAATGCCGTATTCGCGGGCTTTGAACGCCCATGCGGAAAGGCCTTGCAGGGCGGCAATCAGCAGGTCCTGCAGGTCAGATGTTTCTGCGGTTTTGCCGCACATACCCTGTGCGTAAGAGCAGCCATTGCCTGCCGGGGTACGGATGGTTTGTTCACATTGCACACAAAACATAATCACACCTGTTAAAGTTATATTTAATATACATGTTTAAGGTTATGCCTGTGCCAGAACGGAGAAAAGGGCTTTCTGCTACAAAATAGAGGGAGATTGATTTAGCGCAATTTTGGCGGCAGGAAACCTACCGCCAAAGAAGTATCAGGCAGAGAAGAAGGCCATCATGACCGGAACCAGCAGGCTTAAAATAAAGCCGTGCACGATAGCCGCGGGAACCATCTCCAGACCTCCGGAGCGTTGTAGTACCGGCAGGGTAAAGTCCATCGACGTTGCGCCGCACAGGCCCAGCGCGGTAGAACGACTGCGGCGAACCAGGGTCGGGATCAGCATGATGGCAATCAGCTCTCGCGCCAGATCGTTAAAGAAGGCGGCGCTGCCGATCACCGGGCCGAATGATTCAGTCAGCAGAATACCTGAGAGCGAATACCAGCCAAAACCGGACGCCATTGCCAGGCCGGTTTTCAGCGGCAGATCGAGAATAAAGGCGTTGATGACGCCCGCCACCATTGAGCTGGCGACAACCATAACGGCAACCATCATCCCCCTACGGTTCAGGACAATTTGTTTCAGCGTCATGCCATTATTTCGCAGCTGAATACCAATCAGAAACAGCAGGAAGATCAGCGTATATTCACTGGCCTCTGTCGCGTGCTGTAAAAATGCCCAACCTGTCAGCCCAAGAAGAAAACCCAGCACCACGACGCCGCATAATTTTAATGATTCAAGCGCCATTGCAATTCGAGAAGGGAGCTTTTCCTGATGATGGTGATTTTTCCACGGAATAGTGCGTTCCAGCCACAGCAGCGCGGCAATATTGCACAGCAAAATAACCACCACGGTGACAACAGAATAATGGAGGATGGAGAGTAAATTCGCCGACAGGTTGTCCAGAAATGCCAGGCTAATCCCCATAAAGAAAAGAATAACGTAGACAATCCAGCTCAGGAATCGATTAATGAGCCTTAATGCGGATTCACGATGCAGCGGAATAAGATAGCCCACGATCAAGGGCAGCAAAATGATGAGGAGTCCTGAAAACATGAACAGCCGGTCCTTTTTGAGTATCGGTTAAGCGCCAGTGACACTACCCAATAAAGGCTGTTCAGTAAAGCGGCAAAAGAAAGCCGGGTGGCGGCTGCGCCTTACCCGGCTTGTGTCGATGTGGGGTGTGCGGCCAGTGGCCCTCACCCCGGCCCTCTCCCACGGGGAGAGGGAGGGAAAGATTAATCGCGTTTTTCCAGCAGGGTGCGATACAGCACGCCACCCAGGATACCGCCGATAATTGGCATCACCCAGAACAGCCACAGCTGTTCAAGCGCCCAGCCGCCCTGGAAGATGGCGACGGCGGTGCTGCGTGCCGGGTTAACGGAGGTGTTAGTGACCGGAATAGAAATCAGGTGGATAAGCGTCAGCGCCAGCCCAATGGCAATCGGGGCAAAACCGGCTGGCGCGTGTTTGTCCGTTGCGCCGTGGATCACCAGCAGGAAGCCGGCGGTCAGAACGATTTCAATCACGATGGCGGACAGCATGGAGTAACCGCCCGGAGAGTGTTCGCCGAAGCCGTTAGAGGCAAAGCCGCTGGCCGCCGCGTCGAAGCCGGCTTTACCGCTGGCAATCACGTACAGAACGCCCGCCGCAATAATACCGCCAACTACCTGCGCCACAATGTAGCCAATTACGTCTTTCGCCGGGAAACGGCCGCCCGCCCATAAACCTAACGTTACTGCCGGGTTAAAATGACCGCCGGAAATATGTCCCACGGCAAACGCCATGGTTAATACGGTTAAACCAAACGCCAGCGCGACGCCGACAAAACCAATGCCTAATTCCGGGAATGCTGCTGCCAGAACGGCGCTACCGCAGCCACCAAATACCAGCCAGAATGTACCAAAGCATTCTGCTGCCAATTTTCTAAACATAACCACCTCAAATAATTTTCCGCACGCTTTCCCGCGCACGGGATATATCGCCATAAAGGGATGACGACTCAAAGAGCCCGTATTTTAAAAACCAACAACACCCCTTCGCCACTTAAATAAATTCGATTAATTTGATTTAAGGCAATGTGATGTCAATCCTTGTTCAAATCAGCGGTAAATAGAGCATAGACCAATTTGCGGGCGGTAGTATCTTGTGAGATGTGGGTTATTTCAAATGAAACCTGATGGATAAATTCTGAATTTTTCGTGCTTCCGCCAGGTTATGGAGGCGGATTGCAGTGTCAAGCCCGTGTGCATCCCGCTATACTGCTGATTACTTAAAGGAAAAAGTGATCATATCGCGGGGGATTTATGCTTCTCGAACGTGTGGAAATTGTCGGGTTTCGCGGTATTAACCGCCTGTCGCTGCAGCTGGAGCAGAACAACGTCCTGATCGGCGAGAACGCGTGGGGTAAGTCCAGCCTGCTGGATGCATTGACGCTACTGCTTTCGCCCGAAGACGATTTGTATCACTTCGTTCGCGACGATTTCTGGTTTCCGCCCGGCGACGTAACGGGGCGTGAGAAGCACCTGCATATCATCCTGACGTTCCGCGAATCCGAGCCCGGACGTCATCGCGTGCGTCGCTTCCGCCCGCTGTCACCCTGCTGGGTGCCGTGCGATGACGGTTTCCACCGGATTTTCTATCGGCTTGAAGGTGAGATGGCGGAGAACGAGGGGGTGCTCACCCTGCGTGATTTTCTCGATGAGAAAGCCAACCCGATCCCGCTGGACAATATCGACGATCTGGCCCGTCATCTGATCCGCCTGACGCCGGTGTTACGCCTGCGCGATGCGCGCTTTATGCGGCGTATTCGTAACGGAACCGTACCCAATATGCCGGAAGTTGAAGTCACCGCCCGCGAGCTGGATTTTCTGGCCAGAGAGCTGGTGTCGCGCCCGCAGAATCTGACCGACGGACAAATCCGTCAGGGGCTGTCCGCAATGGTACAGCTCCTGGAGCACTATTTTTCCGAGCAGGGAACCTCGGAGTCGCGCCACCGTCTGATGCGCCGCCGCTCCCATGATGAGCAGCGAAGCTGGCGTTATCTCGACATCATTAACCGGATGATCGACCGGCCCGGCGGTCGTACCCATCGGGTGATTCTGCTGGGGCTGTTTTCAACGCTTCTGCAGGCTAAAGGCACCGTTCGTCTGGACCGGGACGCCCGGCCGCTGCTGCTGGTGGAAGACCCGGAAACGCGCCTGCATCCCATCATGCTCTCCGTGGCCTGGCATCTGCTGAATCTGCTGCCGCTCCAGCGCATTACGACCACCAATTCCGGAGAGTTATTATCGCTGACGCCGGTAGAACACGTCTGTCGCCTGGTGCGTGAATCGTCCCGCGTCTCCGCTTTCCGGCTTGGGCCGGGCGGTTTGAACGCGGAAGACGGGCGGCGCATCGCGTTTCATATTCGCTTTAACCGGGCGTCGTCGCTCTTTGCCCGCTGCTGGCTGCTGGTCGAAGGGGAAACGGAAACCTGGGTCATCAACGAGCTGGCGCGCCAGTGCGGCCACCATTTTGATGCGGAAGGCATTAAGGTGATTGAATTCGCGCAGTCGGGATTAAAGCCGCTGATAAAATTCGCCCGCCGGATGGGGATCGAGTGGCACGTGCTGGTAGACGGTGATGAGGCGGGTAAAAAATATGCCTCGACCGTGCGGAGCCTGCTGAATAACGAGCGCGAGGAAGAACGCGACCATTTAACCATGCTCCCCGCGATGGACATGGAACACTTTATGTATCGTCAGGGGTTCGACGACGTCTTCCACCGCATTGCCATGGTGCCGGTCGATGTCCCGATGAACATGCGGCGGGTGATCGCCAAAGCCATTCACCGTTCGTCAAAACCGGATTTAGCCATTGAAGTGGCGACGGAAGCGGGTAGGCGGGGCGTGGAGGCGGTACCGACCCTGCTACGGAAGATGTTCTCCCGCGTGCTGTGGCTGGCACGCGGGAAAGCGGATTAGCGTTGGGTCGCCTGTTTCATCTGCTGAATCAGGCTATCCAGCAGCGCGTAGCGGCGGCGATATTCGGAGCGTTTTTTGCTGGCGATCTCTTCCATCGGTTTACGCGGCATGACGAGTGGCAGCATAAAATTACCGTTATCCTGCTTTTCACCGCCGATGGAGAGCCAGAAACTATCGTAATCGGCCAACAGTTTGCCCTCTTTTTTCTTGCGGTAGCGCCAGCTGCGATAAATATGGGTATCGTTACTGACGGCGACAATCTGCTCTACCGGGAACGCGGCGCCGAGCGTCATTGCGGCCTCGACCAGAAGACGTTTCGGGAACAGGCCGTGGCAGGCTTTCGTCGCTCCCTGGATCAGCTCATGGGGAACATGCGCTTTTGCGCCCTGCAAACCGCCAATGAACAGCGTCGATTTTCCCTCAAACTGGCATAGCGTAAAGGTCATCTCCGCCAGCGCCGTATTTTGACTGTCACAGAAAACGAGGGTAGCTTCTCCCTCTTTATCCATAAACGCGTCGGCACACAGGCGGACGGTAAATTGCTGTTCATCTTTTCCGGTTAAGGTCAGCAGAGTCACGCCCTGCTTTGAAAGGTAACCCTTTGTCAGCGTCGCCGGCAGCTGGCGGCACATCATCTGATAGTGCCAGGACAGCGACTCCAGCACACGCTGTCGCTCCATATTGACCGTTAACCACGGACGATGAAGGCGGCAGGGCAGCCCTGGCTGAACCTGGAGCATTTGCATCAGGTGCGGATGTTTCGCAAGATCAGACAGCAGTCGAGCGGTGCTGAGCGGTGTCGCCAGTGAGCGCAGCATGAACTTGCGTCGATAGGCGGGTTTTTCCCATGCCAGCCCGGGTGCGATCTCACCGAAAGCCAGGTTTTTGAAGAGCTGCCAGCCGGATTTTGGCTGCGGCAGGTTTGAAAGTGATGTATCGACGATAGAAGACATGGTAGATCCTGATCCTTTTGGAATATCGCTATTTCAGCAGGAGAAATGTCAACATCTCGTAAACAAATTAGGACGATTTCGGAGAACAGGGCTTTCGTTGAAGAGTCGTTTAGTTAGAATCAACGCTTATCATTGCCAGAACATTTATTTGGAATATTTATGAACCTCAAGGGAAAACGCAGAACGCTGTTTCTGCTGCTGGCGGTCGTGGTTTTAGCCGGTGGGTACTGGCTATGGCAGGTGCTGAATGCGCCGGTGCCGCAGTATCAGACGCTGATTGTTCGCCCGGGCGAACTGCAGCAAAACGTCCTCGCGACGGGCAAGCTTGACGCGCTGCGCAAGGTTGACGTCGGCGCTCAGGTCAGCGGCCAGTTGAAAACGCTGTCGGTTGAGATTGGCGACAAGGTGAAAAAAGGCCAGCTGCTCGGCGTTATCGATCCTGAGCAGGCTGAGAACCAGATCCGCGAGGTGGAAGCCACGCTGATGGAGCTGCGCGCGCAGCGTGCCCAGGCTCTGGCAGAACGTAACCTGGCTCAGGTAACGTTGACCCGTCAGCAGGCGCTGGCCAAAACCCAGGCTATTTCGAAACAAGATTTAGATACTGCCACCACTGAACTGGCGGTGAAACAGGCGCAAATTGGCACGATTGACGCGCAGATCAAACGCAATCAGGCCTCGCTGGATACGGCAAAAACCAACCTCGACTACACCAAAATCGTCGCGCCAATGGCGGGTGAAGTCACCCAGATCACCACGCTGCAGGGCCAGACGGTGATTGCCGCGCAGCAGGCGCCGAACATTCTGACGCTGGCGGACATGAGCACCATGCTGGTCAAAGCCCAGGTCTCAGAGGCGGATGTGATCCATCTTAAGCCGGGGCAGAACGCCTGGTTTACGGTGCTTGGCGACCCGCAGACGCGCTACGAAGGCGTGCTGAAAGACATTCTGCCAACGCCGGAAAAAGTTAACGACGCTATCTTTTACTATGCCCGCTTTGAGGTGCCAAACCCGCAGGGCGTGCTGCGTCTGGACATGACCGCGCAGGTGCATATCCAGCTGACCGGCGTGAAGAACGTGCTGACCATTCCGCTCTCTGCGCTCGGTGAATCCGCCGGGGATAGTCGTTATAAAGTGAAAGTGCTGCGCAACGGCGAAACGCGCGAGCGCGAGGTCGTTATCGGCGCGCGCAACGACACCGACGTGGTGGTGGTGAAAGGACTGGAAGAGGGCGAGGAGGTTGTTGTCAGCGAAAGCCTGCCCGGAGCCGCTAAATGACGGCGCTGCTTGAGCTGAATAACATTCGTCGCAGCTATCCGTCAGGCGACGGCCCGGTGGAGGTGCTGAAGGGCATCTCCCTGCGCGTGGAAGCGGGCGAGATGGTGGCTATTGTCGGCGCGTCGGGTTCCGGTAAATCGACGCTGATGAACATTCTCGGCTGTCTGGATAAACCGACCAGCGGGACCTATCGCGTGGCCGGGACGGATGTCTCTACTCTGGACGGCGACGCGCTGGCGAAGCTGCGCCGGGAACACTTCGGCTTTATCTTCCAGCGTTACCATCTGCTTTCTCACCTTAACGCGGCCCAGAACGTGGAGGTGCCTGCGGTGTATGCGGGCGTCGAACGGAAAAAGCGCCTTGAGCGCGCGCAGATGCTGCTGACGCGTCTGGGGCTGGCGGAGCGGGTGGAGTACCAGCCGTCGCAGCTGTCCGGCGGCCAGCAGCAGCGCGTGAGTATTGCCCGTGCCCTGATGAACGGCGGGCAGGTGATCCTCGCGGATGAACCGACCGGCGCGCTCGACAGCCATTCCGGCGAAGAGGTGATGGCGATCCTCCATCAGCTTCGCGATCAGGGGCACACGGTGATTATCGTTACCCACGATCCGCAGGTAGCGGCGCAGGCGGAACGCATTATTGAGATCCACGACGGCGAGCTGGTCAGCAATCCACCGCCGCGTGAGTCCAGGGCTGCGGCGCCGAAAGAAGTGCTACCGGCATCAACCGGCTGGGGACAGTTCTCCAGCGGCTTTCGCGAAGCGCTGACCATGGCCTGGCTGGCGATGGCGGCCAACAAAATGCGCACCCTGCTGACGATGCTCGGCATCATTATCGGTATCGCCTCGGTGGTATCGATCGTGGTGGTGGGCGACGCGGCCAAGCAGCTGGTGCTGGCCGATATCCGCGCCATCGGCACCAATACCATTGACGTCTATCCGGGCAAAGATTTTGGTGACGACGAGCCGCAGTATCAACAGGCGCTGAAGTATGACGATCTGGCGGCGATTCAGAAGCAGCCGTGGGTGAACTCCGCCACGCCTGCGGTTTCGCAGAACCTGCGTCTGCGCGTGGGCAACGTTGACGTGGCCGCCAGCGCTAACGGCGTCAGCGGAGACTACTTCAACGTCTACGGCATGACCTTCAGCGAAGGCGCCACCTTCAACGCCGAGCAGCTGGCGGGCAGGGCGCAGGTGGTGGTGCTGGACGCGAACTCGCGCAGGCAGCTCTTCCCCAATAAAGCCAGCGTGGTAGGCGAAGTGATCCTGGTCGGCAACATGCCTGCCACTGTCATCGGCGTGGCGGAAGAGAAGCAGTCTATGTTTGGCAGCAGCAAGATCCTGCGCGTCTGGCTGCCCTATACCACCATCTCCGGGCGGATTATGGGGCAGTCATGGCTCAATTCCATCACCGTACGCGTGAAGGAGGGCTACGACAGCGCGCTCGCCGAACAGCAGCTTGAGCGGCTGTTAACCCTGCGCCACGGGAAGAAAGATTTCTTCACCTGGAATATGGACGGCCTCTTGAAAACGGCGGAAAAGACCACACGTACTCTTCAGCTGTTTCTCACGCTGGTGGCGGTGATCTCGCTGGTCGTCGGCGGCATCGGGGTGATGAATATCATGCTGGTGTCGGTCACCGAGCGCACGCGAGAGATCGGTATTCGCATGGCGGTCGGCGCCCGGGCCAGCGACGTGCTGCAGCAGTTTTTGATAGAGGCGGTTCTGGTGTGTCTGGTCGGCGGGGCGATGGGCATTGCGCTCTCGATGATGATCGCGTTTGCGCTCCAGCTCTTTTTACCCGGCTGGGAGATTGGCTTCTCGCCGGTTGCCATTATCACCGCGTTTTTGTGTTCGACCTTTACCGGCATTTTGTTTGGCTGGTTGCCCGCCCGCAACGCGGCGCGGCTGGATCCGGTGGACGCGCTGGCTCGGGAATAACCCGAAAATAAAAATGCCAGCCGATCGGGCTGGCATTTTGACTGCGGGATGTACACAATAAAACAGAGAGCTATGCAACCGTCTCTGCTTCAACGGGTACGATTAGGCTTGCATGATTGCCTTTTGGTCCCTGATGTACATCGAACCGGACGGACTGCCCGGCTTTGAGCGTTCTGTAACCATCCATCTGAATGGTGGAATAGTGAGCGAAGATATCCTCGCCGCCGCCTTCGGGGCAGATGAAGCCAAACCCTTTGGCGTTGTTGAACCACTTAACAGTACCCATTTCCATGCTTCGACATCCTTCGTAAATCTTATAAGTTAAGATGGAATGAACCGGTGGTGGAGTGGGGGCTGTTCAAAACCTCGCCATCTCACGCTTGTACAATTTAGAGAAACGAAAGAAGTCGTCAAGCGTTTGGCGCTGGAGATGGGACAATAATCAACCAAAGTTTGAAGCAGTTAACGCTATTGCAACAGTTTGTGACAGACATCGCGGATGACAGTAATAGATGATTGTTATCTAACATCTGAGGTAGATTCAAAGTGGTTATGCATAATGGGTAAGACCAACGATTGGCTGGATTTCGACCAGCTGGCGGAAGATAAAGTGCGCGACGCGCTAAAACCGCCATCTATGTATAAAGTTATGTTAATGAACGATGATTACACGCCGATGGAATTTGTTATTGACGTGCTACAAAAGTTCTTTTCTTATGATGTAGAACGTGCAACGCAACTGATGCTTACCGTTCATTATCGTGGCAAAGCTATCTGCGGCATCTTCACAGCCGAAGTGGCGGAAACCAAAGTGGCGATGGTGAACGACTATGCGAGGGAGAACGAGCATCCGTTGCTGTGTACGCTGGAAAAGGCCTGATAAGGCATAAAATTGGGGGAGGTGCCTATGCTCAATCAAGAACTGGAACTCAGTTTAAACATGGCTTTCGCCAGAGCGCGTGAGCACCGACATGAGTTTATGACCGTCGAGCATTTACTGCTCGCACTGCTTAGCAACCCATCTGCCCGCGAAGCGCTGGAAGCCTGCTCCGTGGATCTGGTGGCGCTACGTCAGGAACTCGAAGCCTTCATCGAACAAACCACACCGGTGCTGCCAGCCAGTGAAGAAGAGCGCGACACGCAGCCGACGCTCAGCTTCCAGCGCGTGCTGCAGCGCGCGGTATTCCACGTCCAGTCTTCCGGGCGTAGCGAAGTGACTGGCGCAAACGTCTTAGTCGCCATCTTCAGCGAGCAGGAGTCACAGGCTGCCTACCTGCTGCGCAAACACGAAGTCAGCCGCCTCGACGTGGTTAACTTTATTTCTCACGGAACGCGCAAAGACGAGCCTAACCAGGCATCGGATTCCAGCAATCAGGTCAATAACAATGAAGAGCAAGCAGGCGGGGAGGATCGTATGGAAAACTTCACCACCAACCTTAACCAGCTTGCTCGCGTTGGCGGTATCGACCCGCTGATTGGTCGCGATAAAGAGCTGGAGCGCGCGATCCAGGTGCTGTGCCGTCGCCGCAAGAACAACCCGCTGCTGGTGGGTGAGTCAGGCGTGGGTAAAACCGCGATTGCCGAAGGGCTTGCCTGGCGCATTGTGCAGGGCGACGTGCCGGAAGTGATTGCCGACTGCACCATTTACTCGCTGGATATCGGCTCGCTGCTGGCGGGCACCAAATACCGCGGTGATTTTGAAAAACGCTTCAAGGCGCTGTTAAAACAGCTGGAGCAGGACACCAATAGCATCCTGTTTATCGATGAGATCCACACCATCATCGGCGCAGGTGCGGCCTCCGGTGGCCAGGTGGATGCCGCGAACCTGATCAAACCGCTGCTCTCCAGCGGTAAGATCCGCGTAATTGGCTCCACGACCTACCAGGAGTTCAGCAACATCTTTGAGAAAGACCGTGCGCTGGCGCGCCGCTTCCAGAAAATCGATGTGACCGAGCCGTCCGTCGAGGAGACGGTGCAGATCATCAACGGCCTGAAGCCGAAGTACGAAGCGCACCACGACGTGCGTTACACTGCGAAAGCGGTCCGTGCCGCGGTGGAGCTGGCGGTGAAATACATCAACGACCGTCATCTGCCGGATAAGGCGATTGACGTGATTGATGAGGCAGGGGCGCGTGCGCGCCTGATGCCGGCCAGCAAGCGTAAGAAAACCGTTAACGTGGCGGATATCGAGTCCGTGGTGGCCCGCATCGCGCGTATCCCTGAGAAGAGCGTTTCTCAGAGCGACCGCGACACGCTGCGCACCCTCGGCAATCGCCTGAAAATGCTGGTCTTTGGTCAGGATAAAGCCATTGAGGCCTTAACCGAAGCGATCAAGATGGCCCGCGCCGGGCTGGGGCATGACCACAAGCCTGTCGGTTCCTTCCTGTTCGCTGGCCCAACCGGCGTGGGGAAAACCGAGGTGACGGTTCAGCTCTCCAAAGCGCTGGGCATTGAGCTGCTGCGCTTTGATATGTCCGAGTATATGGAGCGTCACACCGTCAGCCGTTTGATTGGTGCGCCTCCGGGCTACGTGGGCTTTGACCAGGGCGGCCTGCTCACCGACGCGGTGATCAAGCATCCGCACGCGGTCCTGCTGCTCGATGAAATCGAGAAGGCGCACCCGGACGTGTTCAACATCCTGCTGCAGGTGATGGACAACGGGACGCTGACCGACAACAACGGGCGCAAGGCGGACTTCCGCAACGTGGTGCTGGTGATGACCACCAACGCCGGCGTGCGTGAAACCGAGCGTAAATCCATCGGCCTGATCCACCAGGACAACAGCACCGATGCGATGGAGGAGATCAAGAAGATCTTCACGCCGGAGTTCCGTAACCGTCTGGACAACATTATCTGGTTCGATCACCTGTCTACCGACGTGATTCACCAGGTAGTGGACAAGTTCATCGTCGAGCTGCAGGTTCAGCTGGATCAGAAAGGCGTGTCGCTGGAAGTGAGCCAGGAGGCCCGCAACTGGCTGGCCGAGAAAGGCTACGACCGTGCGATGGGTGCCCGTCCGATGGCGCGCGTGATTCAGGACAACCTGAAGAAACCGCTGGCGAACGAGCTGCTGTTTGGCTCGCTGGTGGACGGCGGTCAGGTGACCGTGGCGCTGGATCAGGCGAATAACGAACTGACGTACGATTTCCAGAGTGCGGCGAAGCACAAGCCGGAAGCGGCTCACTGAGTTATAAGGTAAAAGCAAAACGGCAACTTCGGTTGCCGTTTTTTTTGTTTTCTCCCTCTCCCCGTGGGAGAGGGGGGGGGTGAGGGCATCAGGCCGCAGAGGAATTTTGCGAGGCGCTTTCCAGTTTCTTTCGAAGTCAGTTGCTGGATAAATCCACAGTAATAAAATGGCGGCGCACCTGCAAAATAAGGTGCCGGGATTGGCGTCCTGAAAGTGTGTGCACAGACAATCTTACGTGCATAAAGGATCACATATGACTGATACTAATAATTTCGCCCAACTCTATAGCGAACTCTCCCTCAACCCCGATCTCCCAACACTTGCAGAGCGCTGCAAACTGCTCACTGAAATCCTCCTCGACTGCAAATCACTCCCACAAACGCAGCCCGTCTGCCGCTGCCTGGGTGCGTATCTGGAAGAAATGAAAGCCGGCCTCACAGAATCAATGCGTGATTTTCAGGTGGTGGAATTTGAGGACGACGCGGAACAACCGAGACAAAAAGAGTGGCTGCTTGAAGACGCCGAAGCACAGTGTGATTACTGTCGGGCGTTAAACCACATACTGCTGGTATCGCATTTTGATCGCGATATGTTGCCGCACCTGACGGGACTGCTGCATGACATAACGCATTCGATGGCCGCAGATGTCGTTGCACCTCAAAGTGCAAAAACGGTAATTCACATTATTTCCTGACGTCGATCCGAGGCGTCGGGGGTAGAGTCTTAGGACGTGG